>CBDDRH010000188.1:0-24618 GCA_965233025.1 uncultured bacterium | reverse complement strand
GTTGTTCTCGGCCTCGAAAAATCCTCACCGTATTCCAGCGAATACGCCTCCGGTTTTTTGTGGCCTGCGGCCGCGCATCTGCCTGGCCCTCCTTCGCCTCATCACGAAGGCAATGTCAGACAGGCTCCTAACGTGAGACGTTCTCCCTTGAGGTATTGGTGAATCTTTTCAAACAGACCATACAGGTGCTGGAGTGGCCGAGACTACTTGAAACGCTGGCCAAACATGCCCGATCGACGATGGGGGCGGCGCGCTGTCGTGCCCTTGAATTGGCGACCAGCCTCCATGATTCGCAGCGGCGCCAACAAGAAACGACGGAGATGGGACAGCTCCAAGCATCCGGCGAGGCCCTGCCGGTCTTGTCATTTCCGGATATTCGAGACCCGCTCGCCCGGGCGAGAAAAGGGGCGGCGTTGGAGGTCCACGAACTCCGGGATTGCGCGATAGTCTTGGAGTTGTTGGAGGAGAGCGGCCGTTTTGTGGAGCAGCATCAGCATGACGCTCCCGCGCTGTTATCCGTCGCGCAGCCCTTGCGATCGGTCAGGGAACTGAAACCCGTGAAAACTGCGCTGAATGCGGCGATCCATCCCGACGGCTCAATCAAGGAGTCGGCGACACCGGAGTTGCGGCGCTTGACCCATCAGGCACAGGCACTCAAACAGCAGATGCGCGATCAAGTAAGTCAGATCCTGCACTCGCGTCGCTATGAAGACATTCTGCAGGAGCAGTACTTCGCCGAGCGAGAAGGCCGCTATGTCATTCCGGTAAAAGCCGACATGCGGGGACGGGTGCAGGGGATTGTCCATGACGTTTCGGCCAGCGGGGCCACGGTGTTTCTCGAACCGCGCGAGCTGGTCGAGCTGAACAATTCGATCAAAGTGGCGGATCTTGAGATCGAACGGGAAGTGCGCCGGATTCTCCGTGAGTTATCCGCCCTCGTCGCCGCACAATCCGAGGTCGTTCTGGCGGGGCTCGATGCGCTGGCCGTACTCGACGGTATTTCGGCCCGGGCGTTGTTTAGCCGTCAACTGAAGGCGCATCCAGTTGGGCTCAACACAGAAGGGCGTGTACGGCTGTTGCGTGCCAGGCATCCCCTGCTCATGTTGTCGAAAGAGCAGGTAGTTGCCAACGATATTCTCTTGGATGAATCGATTCACGTGCTTGTTATCTCCGGTCCCAATACGGGCGGGAAGACCGTGACCCTCAAGATTGTCGGGCTCTTTGCCTTGATGGTCCGAGCGGGATTGCACTTGCCCTGTGACGCGGAATCTGAGATGGCAGTCTTTCCCGACGTCTATGCCGATATCGGCGACGCGCAAGATCTGGCGCGCGATCTGTCCAGCTTTTCTGCGCACATGACCCAGATGATTCAGCTGCTCGATGAAACGGACCGTCAACGCAGAAGCGACACGAATGCCGTCTCGCGGCAATGGTTGGTCCTCCTCGATGAACCGGTGACATCGACCGATCCGACAGAAGGAGCGGCCCTTGCCGAAGCGTTGCTCTGTCGGCTGGCAACGCTGGGGATGAAAGTTGTCGCGACCACGCACTATGGGGCGCTGAAGGCCTTGGCCCACACGATGCCAGGCTTCGCAAACGCCGCGGTCGAATTTGATGTGGCGACACTCTCGCCGACCTATCGGCTCTTCATGGGGGTGCCCGGTGGGTCGTCTGCGCTTGAGATTGCCGGTCGGTTAGGGATGGATCGGGCTTTGCTTGATGAGGCAAGGCAGAAGCTCCATAAAGACGAGCGGGTCATGGAAACGATGCTCCACGATCTTCAAGCCACGCAGCGGCAATTGACCGATGATCTGGCTCGGGCTGTCGAAGCCAGACGTGAAGCGGAACAGGCTGAGCAACGCGCGAAGGCGCAGTTGGCTCACCTGGAAGACACGGAACGGGAAGCGCAGAAGGGCCTCAAACGAAAACTCAGTGAGCAGTTCAGTCGCGCGCGGGCTGAAGTGCAAGCCACGGTCGATGCCGTCAAGGGCGAGCAGAAGTTGATCAAAGCCAAAGCGGCGAAGCAACGATTGTTCGAGCTTGAGGCGCAGACGACAGCCGAATTGGCCCCAGCCGGCACGCCGATTCCGCTGGCACAGTTGGGGGTGGGGGATCAGGTCGAGATCAGCGGGCTCGGTATGACCGGCACACTACTAGAAGCACCACAAGGGAAGAAACGCGTGAGGGTGAAGGTGGGGGAGGGGGAAGTGCTTGCCACAGTGGCGAATCTCGTTGGCCTCACGCGAGGGCAGGCAGCACCGTCGCCGCCGGTCTCATCGAGTCCTCGCTGGGTCTTGCCAGGCGGCGGGCTGGGGCTCGATGAACAGACGGTCGTGGATGTTCGAGGGAAGGCGGCGGATGAGGCGTTAGATGATGTGGTTGCGGCGCTGGATCGGGCGACCTTGGCTGCCGTGCCGTTCCTGCGCATCATTCATGGCCATGGTACGGGGAAACTCAAAGCGTCGTTGCGAGATTACTTGAAAGACTCGCCCTATGTAGCTGAGTTCCGTGCGGGAGATCGGGCAGAAGGCGGAGATGGCGTGACGATCGCCACGTTACGCTAAGAAGAAAGAGCAGGAGGGCCAGAGGTCTTTCTTGCTCGCAGAAGGCTCACGACAAGACAGTGCTCGTTCAATGCGCGCAGTGAAGGTCTGCGAGGCGACTCTTTTGGAAAAGCAAAAGCAGATACCTATGCTCGACCTCAAATGCTTTCGCAGTTAACGCTACGAAGGTAAGACCGATGAATGCGCTGTTAGTCAATGTCTTCAGAGCCATGATGTTCCTCTCGGTCGCCCTGTTCGTTATCGGTATGTTGAAGCCGGAGTGGGTACGTTTCCGGCAAGTACAGCCAGGTCGTACAACGATCGTTGCGGTAGCAATAGGCCTCTTGCTCATTGGTTTTATCGGCACGGGCACGATTCAAGAAGCTGGGAGAAATGATGCTGAAGCCGTGAGTCGCGGCAAACTGCTCGGTGAGGCGGTGTATGCAGTCAACGATAGTACTCGACGCTGTGAACCAGGAACAAAGTCCGGTGATGCGGGCGCCAGCAACGATGAAAAGACACCGGCAGGTATCCGCTACATGGTAAAAACGCCGGTCAACTACAATTCCACCATTGCCCATCCTTTACTCATGGTCTATGCGCCAGGGGGGAGAAATCGATATGAGTCGGAAAAATATATGTACCTCACGCAAGAGGCCACGGCGGCAGGTTTTATTGTCGCGTATGCCGATCACCGACAAATGAGTACCAAAACCATTGAAGAGCTTGCTGAAATACCGGGATTTATCGAGAAGAAATGGTGTATCGACAAGAAACGGATTTTTCTCACCGGTCATTCCGATGGCGGGACTGTTGCCACGGGCATCGCGTTTCTCACTGGCACCAAACATATTCCAGCGGCGATTGCTCCCAGCGCAGTGGGCATTAGAGGTGAGGATTTGAAGGAATATCATTGTCCTAACCCGCTTCCCCTTATGGTCATGCACAGTAGCCAGGACACCCTGTTCCCAGGTTACGGGAAAGAGGCCATACAATGGTGGGTTGCCTGCAATGGTTGTGATACTGCCAGCCCCGTAAAAGACGCAGACGGATGTGTCACGTACGTGGGGTGTAAGAACAATGTCACAACACGCTATTGCGAAGGCACGGGGCCACACCCCGAATGGCCGGGGAAAAATAAGGCGATCATTGACTTTTTTAGGGCAGTAAATAACTGACGCGGAGGTTGGATTGAAGCGCAGTAGATTGAGTTGGCGATAGTGCAACTCAATGCTAGGGTACGGAAGGCGGCTAGGTCAGCGATTCGACGGCGACGCGTAATCGCTCGGTCAGCGCCGTCGCCGCGACCGGGTCTTCCGGGGCGCGCGCGACCTCGATCGGCTCCCCGACGATGACGCGCAACCGCGGGAAGCCGATGATACCCCGCGAGAGGGCCTGTGCCGTGCCGATGAGGCGGATCGGCACAAGTGGTGCTCCTGTCACGAGCGCCATACGCGCGGCGCCCCGGTGCCATGGACGATCGCCGCGGACGGCGCCTTGCGGGAAGATCGCGACCGCCTGTCCGGCATCAAGGGCCTGCCGCATACGCACGAGCGCGAACTGGTCGCCGCAGCCACGCTCAATCCGGATCGCGCCGAGGCCATCGAGCGCCCATGCGAGCAGCCGGGACCGCCAGAGTTCCGCCTTCGCGAGGAAACGCAGTTCCCGCGAGATCGCCGCCCCGAGGACGATCCCGTCAAGCACAGACTCATGATTCGGAGCGATGACCACGGGCCCGGTGACGGGGAGGCGATCAGCACCGACCACTTCGAGTCGATAGAGGGCGCGCATTAGGGCGCCGAAGAAACGATGAACCTGCGCGTAGGTCGGAGCGGAGAACGGTATGAGACTATCCTCTTTGTTCGTCCGACAACCGACAAGAGTTTCCATCGATGATTCCATCAGACCTCCTCCTTGTCCTTGATTGCTGCGCTCGAGCGCAGCGTCGGCCGTTTGACCGTCTTGTTTCGGCGCATTGCTCTCCAGCGACCCAAGCTCAGCGACCCGACCTGCGAGGAGCGTGGATTGCAACCAGGGCGCGATGGCCTGGTTCGCTGCAGCGCATGGTTAGGCATCAAATCTGTTTCGCGTCTCTTGTTTCCAAGCTCCCCAGGCATAGTAAAAACCCAACGGTGCACTGATGGCGCAAACCCATGCCAGAGGAGACGATTCTGCGAACAGCCAACCGGCAAGAGCGGTATAGATACCTGCTCCGATAAAGTAGACATACCAAGGAGTCTTGCCTTTCTTTTTCAAAGGTGTGCCGGTTTGCGCTGTCATTGAGCTCAGGCCTGCAGATTTTAGAAATTGCACAGACATCGTCAGGGCCCTCCCTCTGTAATTGTGAACCATCTGCTCGTGGACCGGAACGCCTGGCTTCCTACGAACGGAGGACCGCCCACCAATTCCGCAGCCATTTCGATTGTACGAGCTTGTACCCGAGCCAGGCGCATAGCAGCACGCCGATCAGTGGTACCACCACCGAATTCACTAACTTCTGATAGTCGATCATCTGTACCCGCAAGAGATACTGGTAGCGCGAAGGATTCCGCCCCTCCGCCGTAATGATGACCCTATACAGACCCTCGTCCAGAGTGGTTTCGCCACTGACGACTCCGGTCGGATGATGGCTCGGGCGCCAGTCTGCCACTGTCTGAGCTTCTGCTTCATTACTCCCGTTCCCCTTCAGGATCCGCAGACCCACCGGCACCTTACGCAGTGCCGGGTGCACGAGGTCCACGACCAGGAAGGTTTCGCCTGTCTTAGGAATGTCCGTGCAGTATTGAGCGTTCAGCTCGTGTTGCGGCTGGTAGGTGCTGAAATGCACTGCGCTTTCACCGACCCAGCGCACGCAAGGGTCTACTTCCAAATCCGCTCCGCCATGCGCAGCGGCTGTGCCGGGGTACAGTGCGGCAACAAGAAGGAGCACCATAGCGCCTGCTCGTGTCATGTGCCTAATCATGGTCAACCCTCCTGTTTTGGAACCTTGCTAATCTCTGGTCCATGCAGCCTTCCTCATCACTGCCGACAGGCCCACTTCTTTACTCTGGTCGTCCGGTTCTGTTGCTCACTGAGGAGACAGGCCCCTCCGGGGTGTAGAGAGGGTCCCATCTACCTCAGCGGGAGACGCCGTGCTGACTCGCGGCGCCACCAATTCTCCCGATATCAGTGCGCATGGACGAAACGTTCTTACACGGTTGTCAGTGCCGGGCTCGAAGCTGCCGCCTGCGACGTGAGGTGTCGATGTGCAGCAATCACGAGATCGACAATCGCCCCACAGTTGATGCAACGCCATCCGTCGTACTCGTGGTCACCTGGCCCGAGTCCTTGAAGGTCTTCAAACCTTTCACCCACCATCAATCCTTCACAGCGCGCGCACCTCATCAGCCTGCCTCCTTCCTTGACGGGACCCTGTATCTGCTACGTCGCTTCTTTTCCTCAAGGGCTAAGGCTGGAGGTAGCCAGTCCCAAGTGCCAGGCACATGACAGTCAAGGCGCCAAGAATAATGAAAATAATGTGCTTCATCGTGTGATCGATTTGTTGGGCAGTTGTATGTGCCATTGGAGTTTCCCCTTCTTGTGCATGAGTCGGTTTTGGTTGCCAGAGCCCGAGATCCTCACCCGTTCCTGCCTTTTTCACGGATCATCCACTCCTGTATGTACGGCCAACTATTGAGGAGCTCGACACCTCCTTTCTCGCAGGCGTTCAGAAATCGAACGATTTCGACGTCCACGAGTGTCACTCCGTTGAGGTCCAGCACAATCCGTGACTGCGCGCCTTCAAGTTGCGTCTTCAATTCATCCAGATGCTTCGATTGCAGCCGACCGCTCACCCGAATCATCGTCTTGAGTCTGTCGGCTTCTTTTTCAATCCGTATCGTCATGTGAGACTCCTGCGATCTCGATGACAACAAGTAGTGCAATGAAAAGACCAGTTGTAAGTCATTGATGTAATTCTTCTTAGCGTGAGAGCAGCTGCCGAAATATCAGCATATGCCGAATGATCGGCAAAAGAGGAGGAAGTATCCGGTGAAGTTCCAATTTCCAGAACCGATTGCGTTTAAGGGGGTGGTGAGAGGGGGCGAGGTCAGAAAAACAGTCTAATCCGCAAGCAACGATGTGTGAGAGATCGACTTATGCGGCTGGCGTGCAAACGGCGTTCGATCGCTTTATCGCGCGTAGTCGGCTTGTCGAGGCTTGAACCGATTCTTGTCAATTCCCAGGGCCATGATTTTTGATTCAAGCGTCTGCCTCGGGAGCCCGAGCTTGGCAGCGGCGCCAGTAGGGCCACTGACCCGGCCCCCGCAATCCGCCAATGCGGCTTCGATGATTTCCCTTTCATGCTCGGCAAGCGTGGCGCCTAAGGGAGCCACCGACCCCGACAGTCTGTGCCCTTCCGGTTTCAACCAGGTCTCGTCGACAGAAAACGTTTCGCTATCGCACAGCACGACAGCCCGCTCGATGACATTCTGTAGCTCGCGAATGTTGCCGGGCCAGTCATAGCCTTGAAACAGCTTCAGCGTCTCTTTCTGTATGTTCCTGATCTTTTTCCCAGCCTTCTTCGCATAGCGCTCAATCATGTAGGTGACGAGTAACGGAATATCGTCCACCCGTTCGCGCAGCGAGGGTATCTGGATTGGAAAGACATTCAGCCTGTAGAAGAGATCTTGGCGAAATGTGCCTGCTGCCATAGCCGCCTTCAGGTCTCGGTTCGTGGCGGCCAGCACCCGCACGTCCACCGAAATCGGTTGGCTGCCCCCGACCCGTTCAATTTCCTTTTCTTGAAGTACTCTCAACAGGGCGATTTGGGTCTCGGCCGGCAGGTCCCCAATCTCGTCAAGGAAGATCGTCCCGCCATCGGCTAGCTCAAACCGTCCCAGACGCCGTTGTAGCGCACCGGTGAAGGCGCCTTTCTCGTGTCCGAACAGCTCAGAGGCGATGAGCGAAGGAGGGATCGCCGCGCAGTTGACACGAACAAGCAGCCGGGATGCCCGTTTCGAGCGCTGGTGAATGGCCCGGGCGATCAATTCCTTGCCTGTCCCTGTCTCACCCAGCACGAGCACCGTCGAATCCGACGGCGCGACTTTGGTGACTTGGGTTAATACTTTGCGGATGGCTTCCGACGAACCAATGATTTCTTCAAACATCGAAGAGTGATCGATCTCTTCGCGCAATGCCAAGTTTTCTTTTTGAATCCTCTCTTCGTCCCGTTTGCGATCGTCGATGTCGGTTCCCGTCGAATACCAGCGAATGATCCGTCCCTCTTCGTCCCGTAACGGGTTATAGCGGATCAGAAACCACCGGTACTGCCCGTCCTTGTGGCGAGCCCGCAACTCAAGTTCAAACGGAGTTCCGCGTTCCAGCGCCTGCCGGCGCTCGTCTCGTGATCTCTCCAAATCATCGGGATGAACGAGTCGTGCGCGAAAGTCATCCGCCATGACGTCTTCTAAGCTTAGACCGCTATATTCGAGCATAAATCGATTCGCATAGAGAATTTTCCCATCGGGTCCGTGCACAGCAATGCGTTGATCGATAGCGTCGGTGATGCGCCGCAGTTCCTGCTCGTCTTGGCGGAGCTTCTCCTCCCTGCGCTTGTGCTCGATGGCTACCGTCGCCAGATGCGTGATCTGTCCGATGAGATGTTGATGGTACGCACTGGGGCTGCCAGGTTCGCGCGAGTAGATTGCGAAGGCGCCCAATACTCTGTCATCGGATGACAAGATCGGCGTGGACCAACAGGCCCGCAGTCCATGTGCCATGGCCAGAGCGCGCCATTCGTATGTATCCCATCGTGTGTCCAACGCGACATCGGCGGCAATCACTTGCTCTTTGAGAGATGCCGCCATGGCGCAGGGACCCGAAAAGAGATTCACGGGTCTGCCATGGATCGACTCGTTATAACTGAGGGGAAGGCTGGGCGCTGCACCGTGCTGCAGTCGATTGCCGATAGGGTCTACCAGCACAATTCCACAGAGCGTTCCGCTTGCGATCTCTTCGATGAGTCGGCACAAGGCATCAAGGAATTCCGTGAGCGTACATCCTGTGGCGAGCATCTGGAGAAGGCGATTTTCTCCGGCCAGCAATGTCTCGGTCCGATTGCGGTCTTCACTATCGGCAGGAGAAAGGACTTCGGGCGTGGCTGATCGCTGATTGGCTTCATTCTGACGGGTGGTTTTCATATGTCCTCTCCCGAATACGGGCAGGTTCCGTCAAAACCAGATCAAGAGAGATGCTCGTCCGACCGTCGCTTCGCCGCTCGCGCACCTCATTCCGCCGAAGGAGGCGGAAGCGGTTCGATCGTATCAAAGACGATAAATCATACGCCCCTTCTCCGCCAAAAAACACTAGCCCTCTGTGAGGATCAGCCGAGACGGTAGGCCTTCATCTTGGAACGTCACTCACAATGCCTCCATCAGCGGTCAGGAGGCTGGATAGCCGGGGGTGCATTTGCGAAGGTTCTAGACCCTCTACTTGGCCGCTGTCGTGGCGGCACGATATAATCCAGCTGTCAAAATGGCTGATCAGTGGTTGTGTAGGGTGTGCAAAGCCAAGAAGGTGTCCCGCATTGCCTGTATGTGGACACTGTTGACCAAACGCGTTCTGTTGGCGCCCGAGTTCGATCATAATCTTAGTCATCCGGCGGTTTGTCACGGCGATACGCCGAATGTAGCAGGCCTTTCCCATGATCGATGCCATGCGCTGTACTGCGCAGGGAGGATACAATGAACAATCGATGGCGCGCGAAACTCTCGCATCATGTTGGGTGGGGTGTTCTGATCCTACTCTGTTCGCTCGCCGCTGCCGGCTGCGCGCAGCCTGTTGCGAAAGTTGACACGACCTCTTTTGGTCCATCGCAGGATCAGATGGACATTGCCGGCTACTACCGAGATCAGGCCATAGTCCTGAGGGAGAAGGCCGGTATGATTGCCGAGAGCGCCGTTCGGTATGAGCATCTCTTCGGCCCTCAATCGGACTGGGTTAGTGGTGCGCTGCAACTTTCCGAATACTATGCTGTAGCGGCGCAGGATCTGGAACGTCGGGCTGAAGCCCATGCGGATGCCGCTCGAACCGGACGACAGCAGCGTCGGGACCGATGAGCGACTGCATCATTAGCATGAGGAAGAACGACAACTACAAAATGATAGGAGGACCTATGAAGCGTTCAACTCTTTTTCACGCGATCGTGCTGGTCATTCCGATTTTGTTGTTGGTTTCCGGGTGCGGGAGGACCGTCGACCCGGGGAAGCGAGGTCTCCGCTGGAGCCCGTTATCGGGGGGGCTGACGAAGGAGTCGCTCAAGGACGGGTTTTATTGGAAGGCGCCATGGAACGATGTGTTCGTATACGATGTTCGCTTTCAGAGTTTTACTGAGAAGATCGATGCCTTGACCGCCGATGATCTCTCGGTGACCCTGCATGCGGCGATCACGATGAGCCCGATTGCGGAGGAAGTCTATTTTCTCGCTCAGGAGGTGGGGAACAACTGGTACCAGCAGCTTGTCAGGCCGCAATTCCTGTCGGCGGTGAGGGGCGTTGTCGCCCAATACACGATGGTCACGCTTCCTGAACGGAGCAGCGAAATCGGAAACAAGATCGAAGCGGTAATGGTCGAGTCGCTCAAAGGGCGGCATCTCAACGTCTACAGCGTGGCATTGTCCGAAATCGAGTTTTCCAAGATGGTGTTGCACGCTATCGAGCAGAAGCAGGCGAAGGAACAGGAGAAAGAGCAAAAGGAATTCGAAATGGTCATTGCGCAACGTAATGCCGAGATCGCCAGGATTCAAGCCAAGGGCGAGGGGGATGCGTTGCAAATTCGCGCCGAGGGCGAAGGGGAGAGTCTGCGCATCCGCGCCAAGGGCCAGTCCCAGGCGCAGGAGATCATCACGAAAACGCTCACGCCGGACTATCTTAAATACAAATTGTACGAGAGTCCCAACGCCAAAATGATCATCGTGCCGGACAAATCTAATGTGCCGATCATTGTGAGTCCGGGGTCGGATCAACCACGCTGAGTGCCGGGGCAGGACCGGGTTTCCGGTCCTTACATGCAGTCCAACTCAAGGAGGCCGGTCATGTCACAGATGACTGCGGTGCAAGTAAGCGGTCCGGGCGGCGCGTTCGAGACCGTGAGTCGGCAGGTGCCGGAACCGGGTCCTCATACCGTCCGCATTAAGATACAGGCTTGCGGTGTCTGTCATAGTGACGTCTTTGTGAAAGAAGGGCACTGGCCGGGCCTGCTATACCCACGGGTGACGGGGCACGAGGTCGCCGGTGTGATCGATTCCGTTGGACCTGGTGTGACGATTTGGAGGAAAGGTCAACGGGTCGGTGTGGGATGGCACGGCGGACATTGCGGGCAATGCATCCCCTGTCGCCGTGGGGATTTCATGGGCTGTCAGAGTTTTCAGGTCACGGGGTTCCAGGAGGACGGCGGGTATGCGCAATACATGATTGCACGGAGCGAAGCCGTGGCTGCGATTCCAGCCGCGCTCACTCCGGTGGAGGCGGCACCCATCCTCTGCGCCGGCGTCACGACTTTCAACGGCCTGCGTCACAGCGGAGCGAAATCAGGCGATTTGGTAGCGGTGCAGGGCCTTGGCGGACTCGGGCATTTGGGCATCCAGTTTGCCAACAAGATGGGTTTTCATACCGTGGCGATCGGACGGGGTCAAGACAAGGAAGTATTAGCGATGAAGTTAGGCGCAGCCCGTTACCTCGACACCGAAAAGACCAACGTTGCCGGAGAATTGACCAAGATGGGCGGCGCCTCGGTCATTCTGGCTACCGCACCGAACAGTAAATCGATGTCGGAGCTGATCGATGGACTCGGTGTCGGTGGCAAGTTGCTGGTAGTGGGAGCATCAGCCGACCCCATTACGGTCACACCCATTCAACTCATCGGTGCGAGACGGTCGATTCAAGGCTGGCCATCCGGAACCGCCCGGGATTCGGAAGACACGCTGAACTTCTGTGCGCTGACCGGCATTCGTCCCATGGTCGAGACCTTCCCGCTCGAACAAGCCGCGGCCGCATACGATCGCATGCTGAGCGGCAAGGCGCGGTTTCGAGTGGTACTCACGATGGGCGGATGAACGGTCACTGGCAGGATGCTGAAAAAGTCACCCTTCTCACCCGGCTGCCCTGAATTACGATTCGATGCCGCTGGGCTTTTCCTGTGAATGAGGGAGTATTTACCCGGCTACAACTGCTTTGTGTCATCCCAAGCTCTTCTACCTTAGCGGTGTCCGATCTCTGCACAGCTGCGCGATCTGCCTCTGCACGCCCGGACGTACCTTGGTGAAGGCCAGGCCGAATTCCTGAGGGCGGCTCCAGCGCACCGTTGCGCCATCGATGGTGAACGGATTGCCTGAATCCTGCGTGAAGATACAACACTCCAACTCTGCTCCCACGGGGACAGTGACGAGACTCGTGACGCGACAGCCCGCAAGGGAGAGGTCTCGCAGCTCTCCTTCACCGGCCATTCTCTGACTCTTTGATGAAAAGTGGCTCTGCAATCGGACTGCGACACGAACGTGCCGACGTGTGTTTCTCTTCCGATCCCTGGCTGCTGGCGGACTGCATCGTGTCGACGTGAACTCTCGCTCTCCGCTCGGGTGGCTCTGGTCTCGGAAACTGGGACTCTGTTCTTGGTCCTCTCGATGATGCCCCAGCCTATCCGCATACTGGCCGAATGATGTCCAGGCCTGTCCCAGCAGATTCAGGACTTGAGGCGTGAGTTGTCCCCCAAGTTTGAGCATGTCTCCGACCACGGACCGGGAGGCTGATTGACGTCGAGGGAGCATGCCGCGTCCCCCTGCGAGCAGATGCTTAATCCGTTGCGCCACGTCCTGGAACCCCGGGACCTCTTTTCTGGTCCAGCCATAGGCCTCCAGCGCTTCGGCAACTCGGCCGAGTGCCTCCAACGTCTTTCCGAGCAAATACAAAATGTGTGCTTTTTCTTTTGAGGAGTACGTGCCCACGTCCAGGGCTTGACGGAAGGCCTCGACGGCGTCGTCGTAGCGCCCCGTCGCCAGCAAGCACAGAGCGATCTGCACATGGGCGTTCCCAGCATATTGCAGGTCGCGGGTCGCGTGTTGGAATTCTTCGCGCGCTTGATCGAACATTTGGGCGCGCTTGAGCGTACGACCGCGTTCATAGTGGTCAAGGGCGGACTTCGGTTGTTCCATGCTCGAATCCTCCGTTCTTCGCGTCTGTCGTATCGGGCATACAAAAATCCCGAATGAGCAGTTGAGCAAGAATGAAGCCTCGCGTATCGGTCCAAGCTGGAGCCACAAATCAATAACTTGCCCTGGTCCACTAGCGGCTCTATGGATAGAAGATTCCAACAGGCTGGGCGGAAAGGTACACCAGACGGTGGATAACACGTTAGCTGTGAAATGGCTCTGTATAAGCCCTGCAGCTTTTGTGCGGTTGGAATGCCTCTCTGCCCGTGATTAAAATAATCACGACGGGCGGCATCAGGTCACGATGGAAACTGGAACGAGGACGAGCCGCCTAGGAGAGTTGATATTTTGCCATGCGGTATCGGAGCGTATTGCGGGTGATCTTGAGGAGCCGGCTGGCTTCGGAAATGTTGCCGCCTGTGCGTTGCAGCGCTTCCTTTAACAGTTTCTTTTCCATCTCCTGAGCCGAGAGACCGAAGGCTAGGAGCGATGCCCTCTCGATTGCTCCGTTTGATCCCGCCGATTCAGAGTTTCGCACAGAGATAGGGAGGTGCTCCGGCTGGATCATCTCGTCCTTGCAAGTAATGGTGAGTCCTTCGACCACGTTGTGCAGCTCCCGAACGTTACCGGGCCAGTCGTGGCCTTGCAAGATGGTCAGCGCGGCCGGGGTGATGCCCTTGATGTGACAGCCATGATCCCGTCGGGCGACCTCCAGGAACGATGTCAGAATCGGCTCGATATCTTCGGGCCGTTCGCGGAGCGGCGGGATGCGCAGTTGGTAAACGTTCAGTCGATAGTAGAGGTCGAGGCGGAAGCGCCCGGCTTTGATTTGAGCCGGCAGGTCTTCATTTGTGGCCGCAATCACGCGAATGTCGACGTGGATGCTGCGCGTGTCGCCCAGCGGATCGACGCGGTGATTCTCCAGGACGCGTAAGAGCTTTGCCTGCGCGGAAGGACTCATCTCGCCGATTTCGTCCAAAAAGAACGTGCCACCCTCCGCGAGTTGGAATCGTCCAGGTTTGGTGTGTTTCGCATCGGTGAAGGCACCGCGCTGATGTCCAAACAATTCCGATTCGAGGAGGTGCTCGGGAATGCCGGCACAATTGAGCGCCACGAAAGGTCCTTTGGACCGGGGGCTGGCAGCATGGATCCCCTGAGCAAAGAGTTCTTTTCCAGTGCCGCTTTCGCCGGTGATGAGGACGGTCGTCGCATCAGTTTGGGCGACTTCTGCCGCCAGATGTTTCAGCAGTTCCATCTGAGGCGACCGGCTGATGATCTGATCGAATGCGGAGGGATACTCTGCCCGGGCTTGCGGCTCTGGCGCTTCGAAGGTGTGGGCTTTGTGGATGGCAGTTCGGAGGTCCTTCGCAGTGACCGGTTGCGCAAGGTAGTCGGTGGCGCCCCGATGCATTGCTTCCACCGCGGCCTTGGCTGACCCGTCTGTTCCGAGGATGATCACTGGGAGGTGCTGAGCAATGCGTCTGGCCTGAGACAGGATTACCTGGCTCGCAATCCGTCCCTGACTCTCATCGCAGAGGACGAGTCCAAGGTCGGTTTGGTC
Source organism: uncultured bacterium (assembly GCA_965233025.1). Taxonomy (GTDB): domain Bacteria; phylum Nitrospirota; class Nitrospiria; order Nitrospirales; family Nitrospiraceae; genus Palsa-1315. The sequence goes on along the minus strand of CBDDRH010000188.1, from coordinate 10,331 downwards.
TTTCAGGATACGCAAACCCTCTTCGGTCGTTACAGCAGGAAGGATGGTGGCGTGGTGGCGGTCGAGGGCTTCTTCGAGCAACGGTCTGGCGTGGGGATCGGTCGAGATGAGCAGCAAGATCGGAGGATGCATAGGGGGCATTCCTTGTTCAGGTCTCCCCGCGAATCACTAACTACATGCAACAGCCTACTCCTCTTCCTGCCAAGAAAACAGGGGGCTCTTATGAGGTCCGGCCGCCTGTCTGCCGCGTGTGATTGTCCTGTGCAATCCCTATGTTGCGAAGGAGGCCACTCTGTTTGGCTCGTTTGAGGGGACTCTCCTTGAACGTGCTCGCAAAACTCTCTGTGCTGATTTGAGCCAGGGCCTGGAGATTGGGAGCGAGGGTCAAGGGGGTGGGGGCAAAGGCTGGTTCACTCGTGGCGTCTGATCGAAGATTAAAGGGACAGACGTCCAGGCAATCGTCGCAGCCGAAGATGCGATTGCCCATCTGAGCAGCGAGATCGTCGGAGATGACCTCGCGGCCTCCGCGAAGTTCAATAGTCAAGTAGGAAATACAGAGTCGGGCATCGACGACATAGGGTTCGACGATGGCGCCGGTCGGACAAGCCTGAATACAGAGGGTACAGCTTCCGCACAGATCTGTGGCCGGTTCATCCGGATCCAGATCCAGAGTCGTCAGAATCTCCCCAAGCAGGAGCCATGAGCCGCATTCGGCCGAGACGAGGTTGGAATGTTTCCCGATCCAGCCGAGGCCGGCCTGCTGCGCCCAGGCCTTTTCCATGATCGGGCCGGTATCGACGTAAGATTTGGTGCTCACGACTGGCGCAAGGGCTGCGATTTTCGCTTCGAGTTGCGAAAGTCGTTGACTCATCACGGTATGGTAATCCTTCCCCCAGGCGTAACGGGCAATGCGTCCCATTCCAGGCTGCTCGTTCGCACGATTGTGCGTGTAGTAGTTCATCCCGACCGACACCATCGATCGGCATCCGGGCAATACCTGTTGCGGATCGCTTCGACGAGACGGGTCGCGAGTCATCCAGGCCATTGTGCCGTAGTAGCCTCGCTGGAGCCATTCCGTAAGGCGGCTGAATAAGAGATGGGGTAACGGAATGGCGGGGTTGAGAGGTAGAGAAGGAGAGGGTTCAGTTGCTGACGGACTGCTATTGGCGACTCGGCTGACGCCGACAGCGTCGAACCCCAGGGCTAGCGCATCGCGTTTGATCGTCTCAGCGAGAGACATGGTTAGCAATGTGTGAAAAAATAAGTGGCATGCCTGAACTTCACAGGGTCCGCATGTCTGGAACAACGGGAGAGCGCCACGCAGGATGCTCAAAAAGGCCGTTCAGCAAGGCCGCAGCGAGGGAAGAGGCGAGGCGTACGCTTCGGTACGTTGAGTCTCTGAGCGAAGCGAGAACGAAGCTGGCGGACTTTTTCAGCATCCTGCTAGTGCGATTGTTGGGAACAGTCAAACCGGACGCTAAACTGGACTGAACAATGATCGGATTTGCAGCGGCCACAGGAGCCAGTGATCTTGGTCTTCCAGTCTGTCGATTTGTCATCGAATCGGCAGAATGTCTTTCCGCCCTTGGAGATGGTGGTCCAGGGTTTGTCTGTTCCGGGGATATCGGCCACAAGGCAGCCTATAGGGAAGGGGACCTGACATCTCTGCGAAGCCTCTCCCTTCGCCATACCGAAACTGCAAGACTGTTCTGTTGTGGCGTGTGAATCGTCCATAGGTTGCGCGTTAACCGCTTCTACAGGGCCCCACAGGCCGATGAGCATGAGTAACAGGAAGGGCCAGCGTTTCATCGGGTGGCATCCTAGCACAGCGATGTTTGTGGGCGTCAATCATGACTGTGACGTGTGAAACGCGAGACCTGTAGAAAAAACGCGACGTGAATAGATTGAGCCTCCATTTCGTCTGGCCCGTCTCGCGCTTTTCAGCATCCTGTTTGTCCTCGCCTGGCCCTCGACGGGTCTATATAATTACGCCATGTTATGGCGTGCGATGATCGTTGCGGGCTGCCTGCTGTTTGGCTGGTCCGGGTGGAGCCGCGCTGTCGAGCCGCTCGTGCTGGATGTCCGGATGGAACCCGCCGGCGGCGTGCGGGCGACGGCTACGATTTTCTTTCCAGTCGCGCCGGCGATCGTTCAGGGATTACTGACCGACTATGCCCATTGGCCCGACCTCTTCGACGTACGGATGCGGATGGCGGAGATACGAGAACAAGACGGCAAGGTGTTCACGGACATCCGGATCGACCATGCCTTGCTCCCAGGAGAGCGGCGCCTTTTGAGCGAAACGAGGACTCTGCCGACCGGCGGGTTATTGACAGAACTCATAGGGGGCGACTTCAAGCAGTACCGCCGGTTCTGGAAACTGGCCTCCGTCGATGGCGGGGCTCAGACGAAGGCTGAGTTTGAACTGGTCGTCGAAATTGACACGATTGTGCCGGATTGGATGGTTGCCGTAGCCATGCGGCGAGACCTGGAAACGCATTTTCGAATCATCAGGGAAAAGGCGCGCACGCAGCAGGAGCTGCAGTCTGGACGATCACAGTGAGGGCTCTGGCGAATGTCCTGCTACAGGGGAAATGTGAATTGGGAAAGCTCAGCTTTCTCGAGCCCCTGTTTCACCAGCGCGCCAATATCGAACATCCGTTCGATCTTCTGAATGTCGTCGAGTCTGGTTTTCGTGCTGGGGTGCGGCGGGGTGAAAAGTGAGCAGCAATCTTGATCAGGCTCTATCGAGATGGTGAAGGTGCCGATACGCTCAGCCTGATCGGTGATTTCCACCTTGTCCATGCCAATGAGTGGACGCAGGAGCGGCAACTCTGCCGCTTCTTCAATGACGGTCAAGTTCTCCGGTGTTTGCGAGGCGACCTGCCCTAAGCTATCGCCAGTGACGAGTCCCCAACAGTGTTCGCGTTTGGCTAATTCCTGCGCAATGCGGATCATGACGCGCCGGTAGAGCACCACGCGAAACGGGGCCGGCGCACTCGCCACAATGTCGCGTTGAATCTCCCCGAAGGGGATGACGTAGAGTGTGGACGTGTATTGATGGATTGTCAGAAGCTGCACGAGTTCACGGACCTTTTCTTCCGAGGCACGGCTGACGAGCGGACGGCCGGAGAAGTGGACAAAGAGGGCTCGGCATCCGCGTTTCATCATGCGATAGGCTGCGACCGGCGAATCGATCCCTCCGGAGATCAGGCAGGCGACTTTCCCGCTGACACCCACCGGCATGCCACCCGGCCCCTGAATCTTTTCGATCGCGTAGTAGACCTCTTTGGAGAGCAGTTCGAGATACACCGTGAGGTCGGGATCTTTCAGGCTGACTTTCTTGCCGGTTCCTTCACACACGGCTGCACCGACGTCCTGCGCGACCTCCATGGAGGTCAGGGCCAGCCGTTTGTCTGCTCGTTTCGCTGATACGCGAAACGTCGAGAAAGATTCCGATCGGAGCGCATCGATGACCGCCTTGCTGAGCGCTCCAAGGTCTGGATGGGCCAGATCGAGGGGCAACCCATGGGCGAGCGAAAAGTTGGCAATCCCGAAGACTCGTGTGAGCCGTTCTTTGATGGTCTCGTCCGGAACCGTGTCGGGCAGGACCACGCGAATCCGGCTGCGAAGATTCTCGACGCGTCTGACGCCAAGGTCCTTCAGCGTCCATTGGATATTGCGTACGAGCCGCTGCTCGAAATATTCCCGGTTGCGGCCTTTGAGGGCGAGTTCGTGGTAGTGGACGATCGCGCAGCGCATGTTTAGTCGGATGCTGAAAATGGCAGACTTCTCACCCGCCCCGCCCCGGCGGCTACTTCACCCGCCCGCCCTGAGTCTGCTAATACAGCCTCCTTGCCCAGGGACGCGCCGTTCCGCGAGCCTCGTTCTCGGCTCGACAACATCCTCAACGTACCCCGCTTGGGAATAGAGCTGTTCAGACAGCTCGGGGCTGGGCGGGTGGGAATGTTATGCCTCCGGTGTTTGTCTCGCTTGCGGCCTAGTTGGACGACCATTTTGAGCATCCTACAAGCCTTTATGAGCTGTGATCCTGCGATTCCAAGAAACGCTCTGCATCGATCGCGGCCATACAGCCGGAGCCGGCAGCGGTTACGGCTTGACGGTATATCGAGTCTTGGACATCACCGGCGGCGAAGACGCCGGGAATACTGGTGGCACTGCCGTGATTGGTAATGAGGTAACCTTTCGCATCCATCGCGAGCTGACCGGCGAACAGAGCGGTGTTGGGACGATGCCCAATCGCGACGAAGACCCCTGCGCAGGACATATCTGTCGTTTTCCCTGTGACGAGATTCTTGAGACGCACGCCCGTGACTACATCAGTGCCGAGAATGTCTTCGACGACGGAGTTCCACACGAACGTGATCTTTTCGTTCTTCACCGCACGGTCTTGCATGATTTTGGAAGCCCGCAGTTTGTCGCGCCGGTGGACGATTGAGACTTTGGTCGCGAATTTGGTCAGGAAAGTCGCTTCCTCCATTGCACTATCGCCGCCGCCGACGACAGTCAGTTCTTTTCCCTTGAAGAAGAACCCGTCGCAAGTCGCACAGGTTGAGACGCCGTGCCCTGTGAGGCGCGTCTCGTTCTTCACCCCGATCTGAATGGCCGATGCGCCGGTGGCGATGATGACGGTTTTCGCGCGGAGTGTTTGTTCAGTGTCAACCGTGATTGTGAACGGTTGCTGCTTGAAGTCTACGGCTGTGACGTCAGCGGTCAAGAACTCCGTGCCGAACCGTTCCGCTTGGGCCCGCATTTCTTTCATGAGTTCAGGGCCCATGATGCCCTTGGAAAATCCAGGATAGTTCTCAACTTCCGTTGTTGTGGTCAGTTGTCCGCCGGATTGCCATCCTTCAATGAGCAGGGGCGAGAGATTCGCCCGCGCCGCATAGACTGCGGCGGTGAGCCCAGCCGGACCGGAACCGATTATGACGACGCTGCGCATGAGCAAAATTTAACACAGGGGATGAGGGAATGCACGGCAGAGGATTAGGCGAAGAGGCAGAGGTTCTTGAATAACTGGCCGACTTGCTTGCGGAGAAACGGGCGAGGGAAGGTTCCATTCAATACATGGTCGGCCCGTTGGATCTTCTTTGCCAATGGCATCTGGCTGCGGATGCGTCGGATCGCTTCAGCGCGGGAGAGGCCGTTTCTTTTCTTGAGGCGCACAATTTGGGTGTCGCGGTCGGCGGTGACCACGATGGTCGTGTCGACGCGTTTGTCTACGCCGGCCTCGAAGAGGAGCGGCACTTCGTAGATGACCACAGTATGGGGTTTGCGTGTGGCGATCCGACGCACGAGTCGTTGTTGCTCGCGCGCGACACGTGGGTGAATGATTCGTTCAAGCTGTCGCAGTTTGGTCCTGTTTCCGAACACAAGGGCTCCCAGCTCACGGCGATTGAGGGTGCGGTCAGGATTGAGGACGGTCTTGCCGAAAGCTTTTACAATCTGGCACCAGGCAGGCTTGCCCGGCTTCACGGCATCGTGGGCCAACCGGTCGGCATCGATGACCGTTGCGCCGCATTGTTTGAACATCTTGGCGACGGTGCTCTTGCCGGTGGCGACGCCGCCTGTGAGGCCGACTAGAATCATGGCGGCGGAGCATAGCATGCGACTCCTCGCCTCACAACCGAGCTTGATTGACATCGGACCGGGGAGGCTTGTATGAGTTCGTGCATGAAACAGCTCTTATTTCTAGGTTTCATTGCGGTGCTTGGGTGCTGGACCTCCGGCCTGGCATGGGCCGAGGAGGGGCCGCCACTTCGTCCTCGGACCCTCGTGGTTGCGCTGGATGGAAGCGGGGACTACATCTCTCTCCAAGCAGCGGTCGATGCCGCCAAGAAGGGCGATACCGTCTTTGTCAAGGCGGGCCACTATCCTCAGGATGTGACTATTCACAGCAAAGAGAAGATCAAGTTCGTCGGGGCTGGAATGGATCAAGTGACGATTTTTGGGCGTAATATTGTGGTGGGCGCACTCCATGTCGGCAAATGGCCTTATGGAGCAACGGACATTGAGATCAGCGATATGACCATCAATGACCAAGGGGGGCATGCCGTCGGTCTTTTCAATGGACAAGACATTGTCCTCCATCGGGTTAAGATCAATGGCCTGTTATTCAGCCAGCAAGTCCACAATGTACGGATAGAAGATTGTGTCATCGGGGGAAGCGAGACGACCGGGGTGCAGTTTGCCGATTCAGAAGCCGTCCTCATCGGGAATTTCATCCATGATAACGATCATGGCGTCTCGATTGCCGGAAAGTCGAATGTGCGGTTGGAGCGAAACGTGATTACCCGAAGCCTTTTTGAGGCCGTCGTGGTCAGCGACCGTGCTCGAGCTGTGTTGGTGAGCAATACCCTGGTCAAGAATGGTGGCGGCGCAGCGTTTCTCGGGCAGTCTCAGAGTGATGTCAGCGGCAACGTGGTCGGGCTGAATCGAACGGGTTTTGTGATCGCCCCATCTAGTCAGACCAGCACCTCATTCAATGCGCTCTACAATACGGATGGCGATTATCTGCGAGAGGGTGATCCGAACCAACCGGCTCCTGAGCTCAAGGCCCAGTCAGATATTACCGGCGACCCGCGATTTGTTGACCCAGGGCATGACGACTTTCGCCTACGCCTCGACACGCCGCTTCTCAAAATCGGTCGGTTCCCATACCTCGGCGCCCTTGCTCCTACCTCAACCGCCGCACACTGACAGACTGAAAAGTAGTCTTGAATCAATAAGATGGCCCACTCTCACCGGAGCACGGACTTTCATGTGCTATGCTACTTGTACGCCGTCAGTCATTAGGTGATGGATCTCTGGCGTAGGCATTGCTGATCTACTTGTCAGAGAAACAGGAGGCAACCGTGGCAAGTTACCGACAAGAACTGGAAAAGCGTGGAGCTAACGGGATTCCGTCGCTTGACGACGTCGAATCGGGCAAGCTGGTCGGTGCCGTCCTCCCCATGTCTGAAAAGGCGCAAATCCAGATGCGCAATAGCATTGAAGTCATCGATTACCTCCTCAATCAAGAGCGCGTCGTCTGGAGCTGACCACCGCGTTTTCTACCTCCTTCCCCGACAAAAAATCACCCTCTTGACAGTCTTCCCGCGTCTTCGTACGCTCCTTCCGTATCGCGTTCCCTTTATAACCAGATAACCAGGAGACATACCCATGGCATGCGTTCACCTGCATTTTAGGCGTGCTGCGCCTAAGGCGTATCGGCTCATGATCGCAATAGCTTTTGTGATACTGATGCCGTATCCGGTGCCAGCTGCTGAGGAATTGCCGAAAGAGGCTGTCTTGCCGATGGGTTTGGCAGGCAAGGCGATCCAGGCATCGTTGGATGCTTGCAACAAGGATGGCTACCGGGTGAGTGTCTCGGTCGTGGATCGAGCCGGTGTGCTTCGCGCCATGGCTCGAGCCGATGGGGCCGGGCCGCATACGGTCGACAGTAGCAGAAAGAAGGCCTATACCGCGGCGAGTTTCCGCCGTCCTACGACCGAGCTGGCCGAGCTGATCAATAAGGTGCCGACCTTGCAAGCTCTTCGCGAAATGAACGAGCAGATCTTGATACTCGGAGGCGGCCTCCCGATCGAGATCGGCGGGGAGATCGTCGGAGGGGTCGGTGTTGGTGGAGCACCCGGCGCACACCTCGATGATGCTTGTGCTCAAGCAGGGTTGGATGCGATTGGCGCTGTGCCGAAAGTTCCAGCAGCCAAGTGATTGCGGCATATCCGGCAAGGTGTTTGGTTGGTCTACTCCTGGTTCTGGCATCCTGCAACAACGATGTGCCGGTGCCGGCCTCTGTCGAGTTCGCGGCAGATCAGGTTCGTTTGACGATCACCAGAACCGCTACCAATCCGTTCCTCTCTCGACACGATCTCCGGCTCAAGTTCGTCAGGTCCGGAGGCTGTTCCATCGAGGTCGACCTCTTTCCCAATACGGGGTATGCGAGTCGGCGTAATCTCTACCAAGCCGGAGCAGGTGTGCTCTACGTGGTGGGCCAGTACGATGCCCGTGTGATCGATGTGCCGCACTGTACGATCACACTCTCAGAATTTCGCACCCTCGATCGCTTCGTGACGTTCCTCGGCAGCTTTGATGAAGACGAGCAGAAGCGCTGGACCTACTTTCCTGCCAGTCAACGGTCGGAACTTCCCTTTGAAAAGCGGTAACAGGGCTCGCCAGAGCGCCGAAGGAATGGGCTATTGCTGGCGGTAGGTGATCTGCCTGCCGCGACCTATCCATTCGCGCGCGATCAAGCTGTGGGCCCTATGTCCTGCCAGCCGTTACGCTCTTTTCAGATGCACCATTGACGGATCGCCAGGTTGCCGCGAGCCAACTACTCCTGCTGAGCGACACGGTATGGGTTGCCATCCCGGTGTTTTCCCTCGGGGCAATCCTCTTCAGCTTGTTGGTGACGCGTCACGTTGCCGATGCACTCGAACGTTTAGGCCGGAGTGCCAGAGCCTGGGCATCCGGCGCGGTGTCGCATCGACTCCAGTTCCGGGAGGCAGATAGGTTGAACGATCTGGCGCAGCTTCTCAATTAAGGCTGGAGTCAAGTTGGACAGGGAGTCGAGACGATACAACAGGAATCGTCTCGTGCTCGAGCGGCCGTCGATGGCGTGGTGAAAATCGTTTCGGCTCAGGGTGTAGGAGGATCAGACGCGCTTCGCCAGTTACAGACCACAACGGAAGCGTTGGATCGCATTCAAGCTGCGCTACGCCGATTTGATATCGGGTCACCTCAGGAACCTCGACGGTAATGATGATGTATCGGCACTCTCGCGTGGAGAGCCCTAACGGGTTTACCATGATCGAGTTGATGATCGTGGTGGCTATCTTGGGGGTTCTTGCTGCGGTGGCCACAGTCTCGTACAACCACTTTGTGACCAAGGCAAAGAATGTTGAGGGAGAGATCATCGTTCATGAGGTCGAGCGGTTGGAGCATCTGTATCACGCATCCAATCATGTCTATACGGACAGACTTGCCGACTTGGGATTTGCCATGACAGGGACGTCGAAGTATTACACCCCCGAGGTACGGACGGGATCCACAACAGACAAAATGAGCTATCCGGTCCGCGCATTGCCTGGCACGACATCAGGGACCGACGCCTGGCTCCTGACGCGCTATCGTGATGGCTTAGTGCAGGTGGACCGGATCCCTGTGATCGATCTTCAGGCGATTGCCACTGCAAGGTATTTGGGTACGGCGCCAGTGATTTCCACCCGGGCCGCCACAATCTCTCCTGGCTCTCCTGGCAGTGGGGGATCGGGCAGCAACGAGCCTGAATGGTCTGGTGGCGGAAGCAGCTCGCAGTGCCAAGAATGTGGCCGAGTAATTGAGCATCAAAAATGATGTGGGCTCGACCTTCGGCCAGAAGCGATTCCCGATAGAGGCCGCATTATTCGTTTACATGGGGTCTGCGAGGTCCTCCCTCACCAGTTTGTGTGCGGCGTATTCTTCTACTTTTTCCACAACCGTGCGTTCCCTTCCACTGCACGATGGATGATGGTGTTCATCACGTCGCCTTCGTGAAGCTCTGCTTGGCGCTACTCTGAGCTTCGGTTCTTGAAAGTGAGCTCAGAGACGGCGGACTTGTCCAGTTCGCCTTTGCCGAGCGCGATCAGTCGCAGGTATTGGTCGTAGGTCGCTTGAGCTAATGGGACGGTGAGCCCGGCGGTCTTCGCCAACGCGAGGGCGATGCCCGAATCCTTGGCTGCGTGGGCTGCCGAGAAATAACAGTCATGGGCTCGATTCTGCATATCCTCGCCGTCTGTCTCTAGTACCCGCGACGCGGCTCCCGTTTGGGTGAAGATCTTTCGCAACATCGTCAGATCGAGGCCGAGCGCGGCACCAAGTCCAAGCCCTTCTGCCAGTGCCGCCGTATTGCAGTTCATCACCATGTTGACGAGGGCTTTAACCTTCGCAGCCTCTCCTGCCGATCCGATATAACGGAGGTGCGCGCTCAGTTTATCCAAGAGCGGTTTCGCCGCCTCAAATACGTCTGGATGCCCACCACACATGAGGTAGAGGGTGCCGTGACGCGCTTGCGTAATGCTGCTGGCCATGCAGGCTTCGAGACTCCGGCCTCCACGTTGAGTCACCAGAGTTTCAACCTCGGCGTGCACAGCCGGCGAGAGGGTGGCGCAGTTCACGAAGAGCCGGTCCTTGGCGAGGTGGAGTAGACTCTCCGAGTCGGCCTCGGAAAAGATCTTGCGCATTGCCGCGTCATCGGACACAACCGTGAAAATGACGTTCGCGAGTTCTGCGACGCGGGCAGGGGTCGCAGCCGCTTCACAGCCTAGCTCGGT
>CBDDRH010000187.1:0-2706 GCA_965233025.1 uncultured bacterium | reverse complement strand
GGCTCTGTCCAGTGACGGGCTCCGGTTTTATGCAACCGAAATGATGGGCAAGAATCTGCGCATCTATGACCGCAATCCCGCTACCGGCGCATTGACGCTTGCCGGTACAGTTGGACTGGACAGTTTTCTTGACAACGTCACAGTCGACGCCAGTGACGATCTCTGGATTGGCGCGCACCCAAGACTGACGGATTTTCTGCGCCATGGCGTGGACCAGACATTCAACGCCCCGGCGCAACTATTCAGGGTAACACCCATACGCAATGCTCCCAGCCGGAAAGAAGAGGTCTATCTCAATGCAGGCGAACAGATTTCTGCTGTCTCCGTTGCACTACGGCACAACAGACAATTGGTGCTTGGCCCGGTTTTCGATTCCAAACTTCTCATATGCGATACGCCGTAGAAGGCCGCTGAAAACGTGACCCGCGCCAGAACGGGATGATTGTATGGACGGCGGCAAGAGGCGCATCGATGTGATCGAGTTCATCGCCGTCGCGGGGCTATCGGTGCTGAATTGAAGCTCGCCCCGCGCGAAGCTCGCCAACGCCTGCGTTCGGCAGTTCGCGATCGAAAGAAGCACTCGGAACTGGCAAAGCTTCATAAATCCCGCGCATCATGGAGTTGGGTCAAGGGATCAACCGCGGGAAAGGAGGCTCGCGGGGCTCTCACCCGTTGATCCAGTCACTTGCCCCACGAAGAATAGCGCTTCTGAACCCCTCAATTACTTCGTTCAGGCTTGCGATGCATCATCATCGGCAAAGAACAATTCGTCAACTCTGCAAGCGGCTTTATATATTACACCGATTGCGCCGTCTTCCGCGGACTCATCGGCAAGTTCTTTTGCATGCTGGAGGGCAGTCAACAGGTCCTCAAGAGTAGCTTTGGTGTTCGTCACGCCTGTCAGGCCATACGCAAATGGGGTAACCTCTGCCACGTTTGTCGGGATTTCAACGATACCCTTTGCAATGTTTTCCGCTATCGTCTTTGCTACCATCGTGATGGCGCTAGAATACGCCGACCTCTTTCCCCTGAAACGCTCAATGAGTGATTCTTGCCGTTTTTTCTGAGACGTCTTTAGTTCCGACAACATGCCGGTAACTTCGGAATTCGTCTTTCCGGCTTGCCTCGCGTAATAGAAGGTGGGAAGCCACCACCGCGATTGGCCTGGTGCGGCACGCACATATTCCAGCGGTCTCTCGACCTTGGCCTGATTTAGAAAGTCATTCAAAATATCCTCTTGGAAGATTGCCTCCCGGGAAACGTGTTCGGGCCCGCCACCCGTCATTGTAGATACCTCACCGACCAATTTTAGCGTCAGCGCTCCGGATTTTTCGTCGAATTGCCCTTCTTTGATAAAGTTCAGACTCTCTGCAAGCTTCTCGTCAATCATTATAGATTTACCGTCCGCATCAAGGACATTCTTTTCGGTATCGAGGATCATTGCATTCGACGTTCCGACTTGGGCTACCTTCCCGGTAACAGCAGCGAGCGCTTGTTGTGCGCGACGGTCCCTGTCGTCCAACATTGCTCGCAAGTCACCGAATTTGATCCGGCTAGACTGACCTGCGTACCTAAACAGGATATCACCTTCGTTCAGCCCGTCGCCGTCTCGATAGACAATAACAGGTCTATCAGGGTGTTTCTCGACCGCAAGAAAGCCCACACTCAATCCGTCGAATTCAAGTATGTCCTTTGCGGTAATGCTCGGCGTCGGCGTCAGATGCGCTTTGACCTTCTCGACGATCTTAACGACATCCGTCGCGGCAAAGCTGGGTCCGATGCCAACCACTTTGTATCCTGAGTCCGAGATGCCGAAGACGATCAAACCACCCTTGTTGTTGGCCAGTGCCGCAACCGCACGGACCACCGACTTGAACTTCAAAAAATCAAAGTCTTCTTTGCATTCGTGCTCCTCGCTCTCGCCGCCCACGAGACTCCATGAACCGTCACTGTTCTTCCGGAACAATCGCCGCACATTTTCCTGAATAGTTGGATTGGCTGGTGTCGGAACTGCCATCCCAATTGGCACACGTTGGTATCTATTCAAGAATCTGTCGAATTCATCAGAAGATGCTGTGGGAACGCTTGGACCGTAAGTGCCCTTCCGAATACCGGTGATACGCCCAGAGTTTACGGGCCGATCCGGGCGATTGAAGAAGAACTGTATGTCCTTGTTCTTCATCCCACGAGCGAGCATGGCCTTAATAAGTCCGATTTCCGCGTCGGTAACGCTCCGTTTCGCCATTGTCCCAACCGACCTTTTGTCCAGTATGTCTCTTGGCTAAAATACAGTCCTCAGTTTTGTGCAGCCATGCAACCGGCAAACACAACACCTCAAGTTGTTTTACCCCACCCCATCGCATTCAAGCCCACGCATTTGTCAACCAGAATGCAACCCCGGACGCTGCACGCATGAGCATGCCCGCAGAGCGAATGACCTAACCACCTGCAATATAAAGAAAAATTTGGTAGCGGAGGAGGGATTCGAACCCCCGACACGCGGATTATGATGCCTCTCGCGAATTAATGAAATCAAGCGGTTAGGCGATGAATGTCAAATTCATGTCAAAGTCAGCAAGTTAGCGCTTGGTGGAAGGAGATAGACGTTCCTGCCACCAGCCTTACCGATTGCGCTCACCATCATATTCGCATGTACAAAATAACCGGTCGCGCTAGCGATAGAGCCCGATCTGCCGAGGCCTTTGG
>CBDDRH010000186.1:0-11969 GCA_965233025.1 uncultured bacterium | reverse complement strand
TACGAGATGAACATCACAAGTTCGCCCACGGAAAGACGGTGCTCCAACACTTCGGCTGTGCCGAACCAGAGGACCATGGCCCCGCCGAGACTTCCGATCAGCATCATGCCTGGGGAGTAGTAGGACCAGAGGTACATGGCCTTCAAGGTATCCTGCCGGCAACGATCGCTCTTCCGATCGAAGCGCTCCTGTTCGTATGGCTGGCGATTGAAACCCATCGTCTCCCGGATGCCTGCCAGCATATCCTGCAAGAGCGCGTTCAATTCGGCTGATCCTTTCCGAATCGCGCGATAGTGCCCATGGACGCGTTTGGTGAAGAGCGCCGCTCCGACCACCAACAAGGGAATCGGCACGAGCGCCAAGAGAGCCAGTTTCCAACTAAGCAGAAACATCATGATCATGATCCCGATCAACGTCAGCCCGGCTGTAATGATCTCTTCGAGCCCATCGACGAAAATGCGCTGCATGTGCTCGGTATCGTTCAGCACCCGCGACATGATTTCGCCCGTTGGACGATTCTCGTAGAAGCTGATCGATAGTCGCTGGAGCGCCGAGAATACCTGGACGTGCAGATCATGGACGACTTGCTGCTCCAGTCCATTGTTCAATCGAATCCGCATCGACCCGCAGAGGTTCCGCAACACATAGGCGCCACAGAGCGCGAGAAATACCCATATCAGAAGCTGGGTCTGGCCGGCCTGGATCACATCGTCGATGATGACTTTGATCAGCCACGGAGGGATCAATTCGAACGCGGTCGCCAACCCGGCAAACAGGAATGTGCCGACCACCAAGGAACGGTGTGGGCTGAGATAGTGGAGCACTCGAAGCAGGGTTTTCACAGGCGCAGAATCTTTATGACGGGTTAAATGGCGGGGGTGGGATCGTGTTGCCAATACCTGCCGAATTCGTGGAGTTGAGTGAGCGTCGACATGTCGGTCATCCGATCCAAAAACACCTTGCCGATGAGATGATCCATCTCGTGCTGGATACAAACCGCATAGAGACCGTTCGCTTCGATATCCACCGGTTTTCCATCACGATCCAGCGCCTTCACCCGCACGACTGACGGCCTCGTGACCTTTCCCCGCAACCCATCCACACTGAGACAGCCCTCCCAGTTTTCGACTTGCTGCGGACCATAGAAGACAATCTTGGGATTGATAAGAACGGTTTGAGGAAATCCCTCTTCCCCTTCACAGCCCATCACGACCAGTTGAATCGATCGTGACACCTGGGGAGCCGCCAAGCCGATCCCCGGCTCATCCAGCATTGTCTCAATCAGATCGTCGATGAATTGCTGCAGCTCGTACGTGCGAATATCGCGAGGATCAACCTTGGCCGCCATCTGGCGCAAGATGGGATTACCGAGCTTTGCAATCGGGAGTTTCTTGGCCATGGACCGTACCAACTTCTCCTCTTTCGAGCAATGAGACGAGAACGGACTCACAAAATATAACACATGATTTTTTGGCCCCGCAAGGATCTGCTGTCGCGCGACAGGCGGGAAATGCGGGACGAGCGAGACAGGCGAAACAAACAAGGGAAATCTAATCTATTCACGTCGCGCGTTTCTCGCATGTCTCGCGCGTCGCGCCGTACTAGCGCACCCGAGCGGGCCGCTTCGGATCAGACATTTCAAAGCTATCTTTCTGGACATTCCACCACTCAAACCACTCGGCTGCCCATTCTTGACGGTCTTGTTTCGTCGATGTCTCCCAATCATGGAACTCCGTTTCATGCCGGGTCAAGATCCAGAGTGAGTGCACCGCTGAGAGTGCGACAAAACGCTCCTCATCCGGAATCATCCCAATGAGCACCGATATCACCGGCTTTTCTCTGACATACCGCGCCTCAAACGCTGCGGCCTTCCGAATCGACGAATTCTGATCCTTCGCCATCACCTCGATCGCATCGACGGCTTTGGGCGCGTCTAGTCGAACAGCCACCCGCAACGCATGTTCACGCACCCGCGGAATCTCGTTCGGTTCCTTGGCTGCGGTGACGAGAGCCGGAACCGCCGAGACAGCTTTCAACATCGAAATCGTTTCAATGACGTTATAGCGAATGCGCGGCCCCGGCATGGCCAAACCCTTGACCAGGACCGGCACGGATGGCTCACCGAGATGCACGAATTCCCCCATTGCCCAAAACTCCTGCGGGCCTTCCAACAATGGCAGCAGGGCTTCCGCCCGCTGGATCTCTTCCGGCGTCAATGGTTTCGTATTCTGAGGGACGGTTTCAGCAGAGAAATTCTGGCCCTTTGGAGGAGCCTCGTAGGGTACCTGGACTGGGATGACCCAGGTTTTCCCTATGGACTCAGCCCACAGGGTTTGAGTCATTCCCACCAGCACAACCAAGAAGACGATTCCCCAGGAATACGCATGTCGTTGCTGCACGGTCATCCCCTTTCTTCCGCCTCTCAAGCATCTACACCGTGGTGCGAGCCTGAAGATTCTCTTCTCCAGGTCCGGCATGACTCTCCCTTCAATCAGCGACAGGAGCCCAGCACAGGCGCCGAGGGCACGGGATCGCGAGAGAAACTGTACATCTAGAATAACGCGGGTGGGCTTATTCACCATCCAACTAGAATAGACTCGCGTGGAGGGGTCGCCGATACGAAATCAGCGGGCACAGGCTCAGTAGTCGAGTCCAACCTTGGAATTGGAGTCGCGGAGATGTTTACGGACCCGGACTTGGGCTTGATGCTTGCGCAAGAGCTGTCGCCGAATGGCGTCGCGATCTTCAGCCACGATGCGCACCAATCGATCGACATCCTCCGCATGTTCTCGGACCAATTCGGATAACTTTGCCATTTGGCTTTCAAGATGTTCTACGCGCCGGAGCGCGTCGGCGTTACGGTCCACTGCGGGCTTCTGAGCCGCCCTCTGAGCCGCTTTTTGTTTCACGAGTGACGTGACCAGTACATCCCGCTTCATGCTGACTCCTTTGCTCGAATACTCATCGATCTTCTTAGGCTGTCCAGCGTAGTATCATCTCAGTTTCTCTCGATGTCAACGAGTTGGCTTTCTTTCTATTTCCTTAACGTCCTGTTACAATTCGCCGCAATGCAGAATATTTTCACGATGGTGCTGGCGGGCGGGAAGGGCGAGCGTCTTCACCCCCTTACCGAACATCGGGCCAAACCTGCGGTTCCCTTTGGCGGGAAATATCGCATTATCGATTTTACGCTCAGTAATTGCCTCAACTCGGGGCTTCGAAAAGTCGCCGTCCTTATCCAGTACAAATCCCACTCGCTCGACCGCCACATCCGCACGGGCTGGAACATCCTGAACACTGAACTCGGCGAATTCATCGCGTCGATTCCACCTCAGCAGCGGATCAGTGAAGAATGGTACCAAGGCACCGCCGACGCGGTCTATCAAAACCTGTTTCTCCTCGACACTGAACAACCGGACTATGTGCTCATCCTTGCCGGCGACCATATCTACAAGATGGACTATATGGAGATGTTCCATTGGCTGATCGACAAAGGCGCCGATGCCGTGGTCGGCGCGATCGATATTCCGATCGAGGATGCCCCTCGATTCGGCGTGATCGGCGTGGATGAGGATTACAGGATTGTGGACTTTATAGAGAAGTCGGCTCACCCGCCGTCGATCCCCAACGATCCGACCCATGCCTTTGGCTCGATGGGCATCTACCTGTTTCGCACTAACGTCCTCCGCGAGTACTTGACTGCCGACGCCCAGGAAGGCAGCAGTCACGACTTCGGGAAAAACATCATGCCAAAAATGATTCGAGATCGTCGCGTCTACGCCTACAAATTTGTCGATGCCAACAAGAAAGACGTAAAGTATTGGCGGGACATCGGAACATTGGACGCATACTGGGAAGCGAACATGGACCTCGTCGCGGTGGATCCCCTCTTCAATCTCTACGACCAGCACTGGCCGATTCGAACCTATCAAGGGCAGTTTCCACCGGCGAAATTCGTCTTCGCGCAAGACTATCAGGGCGGCAGGATGGGCGTCGCCCTGGATTCCATCGTCTGCGGGGGCTGCATCTTCTCCGGTGGCCGGGTGCAAAACTCCGTGCTGTCGCCGAACGTCCGTGTGCAGGACAATGCGGACGTGCGTGACTCGGTCGTCATGGAAAACGTCGTCATCGGCGCACAGAGTCGAATCAGACGGGCCATCATCGACAAGGATGTCATCATTCCGCCCAACTCGGAAATCGGATACAACCGAGAGGCTGACGCCCAGCGATTTACTGTCACCGAGTCCGGCGTGGTCGTGATTGCAAAGGGAATGAAACTGCATGCCTCCCTCGATTCATCCGGTTGATCTGATTATCGCTCTTCGCGACAAGCATTTGACCCCTGCCATCGTGTTCCTCACGTCGCGCCGCGCCTGCGATGAAGCGATGCAGGCGTTCGACCATAGCCGCATCCTCCTCCCCCCTCCTCGCCAGCAGGCCATCGCCACCGTGCTCGAAAAGGTGATCGCCCAATATCCCAGCATCGCCGAACACCCGCTCATTCCGACCGTTCAGCGCATCGGCGTGGCTGCGCATCACGCAGGCCATTTGCCCTCGTGGAAAATCGCGGTTGAGGAACTGATGCGTCATGGCTGTCTCGATGCCGTCTTCGCCACGACCACACTCGCCGCCGGAGTCGATTTCCCCGCACGAACCGTCATCATCACGCAGTCCAGCATTCGGAAGTCACGCGACTTCACGGACTTGACGATCGGTGAGGTGCAGCAGATTGCCGGCCGCGCGGGACGCCGAGGCAAAGATCTCGTGGGCTTCGCCATCGTCACCCCCTCACCCTACATCGATCTGAACGTGCTAACCAAAGGCTTCACCGGCCATCCGGAAGCGATCAACAGCCAATTCGTCATCAGCTATCCGATGGTCCTGAATCTCTTGAAAGCACATCCCCTGGATCAAATCCAACCGATTCTCGCCAAGAGCTTTGCGCAATTTCAGCTCAACCAGCGCGCCGAAGTCTTGGAACGGAAATTGGACGGCCTGCGTGATCAGATGGAACCGTTCGGCCCACGCGTCTGCACCGACTGGATCACAGAATGGCAGACGTTCGACCAGGTCCGCCGGCAGAAGTCTCACCGGGCCCCCGTCAGAAGGCACGAGCCGCCGGAAGTTGCCGCGCGCTTTCACTTTCTCACCCCCGGCCGCGTCGTGGGCTTCGCCCGTGGCCGAGGCGTCGTCCTGCGGCAATATCGCAGCAAGGGACAGAAGAGCCCGATGATCACGGCACTGCGTCTGGGCGGAGGCATTACCGAATCCCCTGCCTCCACGGTGACCGAAGTGTCCGACCGTGTCCTCGATTGCGTTGACGCGCCGGTGTATCCCTGGTGCACGCCGGAGAGCGTGGAAGAGTTACTCCATCACCTGGAGGAGTTGCCTGGCAGGCTGCCGGAACTTCCCATCCTAATTCCGAAGGACAATGAACCGATTCCTGACGCCATCGTGCAAACCCTGGGCGACTTTGCCTGTCCAACCTGTCCTTCGCGTTCCGCCTGTCAGAGGGACTATCCCCTCGCCTCCAAACTTCGGCAGGAACAACATCGACACGTCAAATCGATCCAGGCCCTGAGGACGAGTCTCTGGCACCGTTTTCAGGAAAAAATCGACGTCCTGCAACAGTTCGGGTATCTCACGCCGACGGCCCGTCTGACTGATGACGGCGAATGGGCCAGGCTCATTCGCATCGACCACTCGCTGCTCATCACAGAATTGCTCCGGGCCGATGCGTTCAACGGAGCCGATCCCGCCATGCTGGCTGCCGTCATGTCGAGCATCGCGCATGACGATGATCGCCCCGGCGCCTTTCCTCGCGTCAGCTCCGGATTGGGTTCCCTACTCGGGCAGGTCAGAAAACTGGCTGTGTCGCTCTCGCCGCATGAAGATCCCCCACTCTTACGAGCCGACATTGCCGCGGTGACGGAACGGTGGATCGGCGATCCTGGGCTCACATGGATTGGTCTCTGCAAAAGCACCACAATGGCCGAAGGGGATATCTATCGCCTCTTGGCACGAACCTTGGAATTCCTTTCACAGCTGCACACGCTCAAAGCCACGCACCCAGGATTGGCAGATACCGCCTCGCGCGCCATCGCCGCCCTGCGCCGGGGCGTACTTGAAGAACTACCGTGATGCGTCGAACGTCAAAACGTCCAAAGTCATCAAGTCTCGGAATGACTTTCGACTTGACGACTTTCAAACTTGAAGGACCATCTTCCAAACCATGACGACCCAAGAGCTCGAACAACTGCTGGCTCAACAACCGATCGCGCTTTTGCACCGCCTTGCACGCGGGCGCGTTCAGCGGCATTTCCGCGCAGGCAAACGGCGCTTGATCGAAGTCTTACTGCGCCATTCCGCCGAAAATCGCGCAGGATTTGAGTCCGATCTCCTCACCTTGATCGGCGAGCGACAGAGCCGTCCCGTTCCGCCCCATCAGCAGGCCCCAGTCCCGCGCAAGCCGAAACACTCGGCGCCGCACCATCGCACCGCGCACAAACCAGTTGAGCAGGTGTCCCATGAGCCGGCCATCACCCTGTCCAGTTGGTTGGAGGGACTGGGAGTGCCGCCTCCGAAGGCCTTTATCCCGGATGCTTGGCAAGAAGACGCCATTGCCAAGCTGAGAGAAGGTGACGTGGTCGTGAGCGTCCCCACAGGAAGCGGAAAAACCTATGTGGCGGTCGAAGCAGCCCGCCGCGCGATCGCGGAGAATCGGACTGTTATCTATACGTCGCCTCTCAAGGCCCTCTCGAACACCAAGTATACGGAGTTTTCAAAAATTTTCGGCGCAGACCAGGTCGGCATTCTGACCGGCGATCGGCGAGACAACGGGCAAGCGCCCCTGCTGATCATGACGACGGAAATCTTGCGGAATCTGCTCTACGATGCCGGAGGCGGTGAGATCGACGTGCGGTTGGATACGTTAGGGCTTGTCATTTTGGACGAGTCGCAATATATCGCAGATCCAGAGCGGGGCGTCGTCTGGGAGGAAACGATCATCTTCTGCCCGAGCCAAGCACGGATGCTCTTGCTCTCAGCCTCGATCGGCAATCCGCATGATATCGCCGAGTGGATCACCTCGATCAGACCGACCCCGTGCCACCTGGTCCGCCACAGCACACGCACCGTCCCGCTTCGCGCCGGCTACTTACATCCGAACGGAAAACTCGCACCGCTCTTTCGGACTGTCGGCATTCCCCACGGCCATCCGAGCCATCTCCATCCGGAAGCCAAGCGGCTCTTTACCCAATACGAAGACGACACGCTACCGTCGCGCTCACGGTAACAGACACCGAGACCAGACCGCTAAAATATAACGCTGAGGCTGGCAGTGAGCCCATGCCGTAAGGATTCGAACTGAGTGAGAGGAAAAGACTCTGAAGACCCTGCCACAGGATGGACGGTGAGGTCACCACTGAACATCCGGTTATAATACAGCCGGTATCCTAGATTTGCCGCGAAATTTTTCGTGATCATAAAACGGGCGCCAACGTCCACATCAGCCCCCACCCCATAGCCCACCATGGAGAAACTCGGGTTCTGCTGAAGATCACTTCGCAAGTGGTGTACGTCTTTGTTGTCGAGCACACTGATCGGGATGAGCCCAAGTGTGCCGAGCACACTCAGGCGCCTCGTCAACCGATATTCTGTTGCTACGCCCACCCGAATCGAGTGCCAATTCGATGTGTTCGTAATCACCGTCTCTCCTTGGTTCGTCACGGTTCCTGCCGGATTGCAGGCAATGCCCAGGGATCCCGGCACGGCCGAGTTATCGCAGTCCACCTGCGTCACCCCCGTCGCTTGATGCGTCGTATGCCAGAACTGATATCCGCCAAACATCTCCAGCCAACCCCGATGATTGGGATATTCAGCTATCCTGAAGCCGCTGTCCGCATTCAAGTACCACATGTTGTCACCTGATACATCGCTATGGGTACGCGAGAACAACCTCTGCCCTCCGTTTGATCCGTAATCGTCATCCGTGAGTCTACCACCACCGATAGCAGCACCTCCTACGTTGAGGCGTCCAAACCATCGAGATGTGAACCACCCTTTCCCGGTGAGTTCAACCACATTCGTCCCAACGTCTTTATAGGTAAGCTTTGAAGTCGGATTACCCAACCCCGCGATGGAAGATGCGTCGTGCGCCCAGCGCGTTTCTCCGGTACTGATCCATGTTCCAATCGACACATCAAATCTGGGCCGTGATTCTGTGCTGGGCTCTTGCGCCACGGCAACTTGAATACCGCACGCCAGACCTACGATCGTGAGCCACCCACACAGCACAGTGACGGATACCCGTCGACTCCACCCAATCATCGTCTCGCCCCCCCGCGTTGAATAATCACCGTATCGACACAACGCTCCACGGTCTCAGGCATCAGACGCTGACAGGCGGCTTGTATATCTTCCACTTGAAACTTCCGCTGCAGGGACACCGAAAACCAGACCAGCCACGTACCGATTACAGCCGCGAGCACCGCTCCTACGGCAATGCTGCCCCACACCGACCATGTACCGATTGAATCAGTCGCAGGGAGCGGTGGTTGCTCCTGGGACCCGATCTGCGGAATAGCCTGATCTCTGTCCGGCGAAAAGGCACGATTCGAATTCATGTAGATCACCCCAAAGTCATCACTGGAGAATCATACCTGAGGACTCTACGCCTGAACAGAGTTTTACCGATCTTCTTCTGTCGTCTTTCCCTCCACTGCATGGCCATGCCTACGATTACTCGCAAATCCCTTCTGTAGGCTGCTCCAGACAGCATAGTGACAAACCAACCATTGGCGGAGATTTGTGCTGTAGGATTTTGCTTTAGCACATTGGCACAGCCATTGCTGACGCTCATGGCAAAGCATGGCACACCTCGGCTGGCACACAAGAAAGAGCATCTCGAATGTCACGAACCAACCATAAGCCCCAGTTCTCCACCGCTCTCCAACTCTTGCGACGAGCGATGATGTGCATGACCATGCTCCTGATGGTCACCATCGGTACAGTCCTGACAGCGCCGGTAAAAGCGCTCGCACTTCAAACTAGCCCAAGTGCACTGATATTCACTGGAACGCAGGGAGGAGCTGATCCTGCCGCACAATCCGTTACCATTTGGAAGCGAGGCGACCGTGCTAGATCATGGACAGCCAGCGTCTCCGCTTCGTGGCTCACTGTCAGCCCGATGTCCGGCTCGATCTCAAGCGAGCGGGATCAAGTCAGCGTTGACGTCAGTCTGTCCAGCTTGCCGGTAGGGAACCATTCCTCAAACGTGATCATAATCGACGTGGGTCCAAATGGCGGCACCCGGAGAACGGTCCTGCCGGTATCGTTAACCGTGAGCCCACCTATTTCCACGTCAAGCTTCAACGTCAGTCCCCCTAGCCTGGCCTTCTCCGGAACGGCCGGAGGAGCGAACCCAGCTGCGCAAACATTTGGCGTTTCCAACACAGGAAGTGGCACGTTGTCCTGGGCAGCCAGTGACAGCGCCGGGTGGTTGGTCCTGAGTCCCATGTCTGGCACAAACAACGGGAGCGTGACCGCAACCGTGAACCTGACGGGGTTGGCTGCCGGGACCTACAATACCGCCATCTCCGTTACGGCGCCCGGCGCCACGCCCAAGACCATCCCCGTTACCCTCACCCTCACGGCAGCTACTTCCACTCCGGCCATCGGGCTCAACACGACGAGTCTCGGCTTTGCAGGAACGGTCGGAGGGGCGAATCCTTCCGCTCAAACCATCGCAGTTTCGAATGTGGGCAGCGGCACCTTGTCCTGGACGGCCTCGGACAACGCAGCGTGGTTGGCACTCAGTCCCGCGTCCGACACCAACAGCGGGACCGTTACCGCAAGCGTAAACCTCACGGGGTTAGCCGCCGGCACCTACAACGGCATAATCACGATAGCGGCTTCCGGATCGACCAATAGCCCGCGACAAATTCCTGTGTCGTTCACACTCAGCGCCACAACGGCCGGGACAGCGACTCTGACCTGGAATGCCAGCACCGAATCGGACTTAAAAGGATACACGGTGTATCGGGGGACGGGATCGGGAACCTATGGAGCACCCCTCGCGACGCTACCCAAGACGACGACAAACTATGCTGCGACAGGACTACAGAACGGGACCACATATTTCTTCGTCATCACAGCGTATGATAGTGCTGGCAATGAAAGTACCTATTCCAACGAAGTAAGTAAGAGTATTTTTTAATCGGAATTCCTGCAAGGGGAACACATACGGAAGGGCTCGAACCCTCCGCACGTTCACACGATCGAGCAATCATCCGCTTCACACTACAGCTCTCCGCATCTCGGCAAATCAGCCTTACTCAGTACTCACCCTCAACCTACCGCCAGCTTGACCCCACGATTGCATCGCCTGTATAAGAAGCGTGCTCGTTATCGGTTCGTCCATCGAAGATCTTGCTTAAATACCTTGTAGACAGCATCTCCATACCGTTTTCACGCGCCCGTAGCTCAATGGATAGAGCACCAGACTACGGATCTGGGGGTTGGGGGTTCAAGTCCCTCCGGGCGCACCACCAGAACTAGTTTGCAGCCATCAACTTTCGCCACCTCACATTTGTAGACCCTGTGTAGACCAAATGTCGGCGACAGGATTGGGTTCGCCAGTGATTGCGGCCGGCACGAGATGAATACACGAGGGAAAGGCCCTTGAGCCCTTCCCCCGGTTTCCCCACTCATTTCACAACGCTTTTCACAACAATTTTCGCATGGCGATCGGCCTGAGCGGGCGGCGATCCCTCTCATCCAAGGTGAGGAGTGGCCGGGGTAGACTAGAAGTGGTACATTGCGCTCCATCAGAATGCGGAGGTGATCATGGAAGACAATAACCCAATATGCTGCAACAAGCCGATGGAGTCGCAGATGGTCCCTCGGCAGGTCGGTGGAAAAATAGATGATATGGAAACGTGGATCTGCTCAGTCTGTCAAAAAACTCGTACGGTTACCCAAAAAGACAGCCTCCCGCATCAAGCCAACGATGACGCACCTATTGATCCAGACTTAGGGGTGTTGCCACCCGACTGACGCCTACCATCGCCCCTCGCGCATGCCGTTAAATGCCTGCATCAGCGAGCGTCGGGCCCGTGCTTCCTCCACTTCCATGGCGGCATGGACGTATGGAACAAGGATTACGAAGAGAATCAGGCCGAGAAGATGGAGAGGAATTGCTCTCAACGCGAATGCCTCACCATGCCCCATGCAGATTTGACTACGCGGTCATTTCTTCATGCACGCAAGTGCCCACAGGGTTCGAGCAAGACCATCTGGGGAAACTGGTACCCACTTAGAAGTTTCAGGCGAGTCAAACATGGTGCTAAAAACCTGCTTCCCGCTTGCCATATTGCCAGAGTAACTTCCGAATGCCAGCATCCGAATGCGCTCGTCTACACAGTCGTATTCGCTTTGCGCTTGTTGTGATAGATATGATCTGTCCCCACTGTTCTGTGTGGTCTTGTAGTCCACCAATGTCCACATCTTCACCAGATTCCCGTTTCGACGAACGGTGCTTGGGTCCACATACACAGTGCTTCCTTCCTGTTTGATCTCAGAAACCTTCATCCACTCCGCATACGCGGGGTCGCTACTGAGCAGCAGGAGCATTGCGACTGACGCAACACACGAAAAGAAGGCCCGCGTCAATGTGCTGAACGGGCCGGCGTAGGAGGTGGCAACACATGGCATGGGGGGTCGACGGGAGGGACAACGCGTGACTGGCATATGAGGGTCTCCCAGGGAGGCTCATATTAAGAGGGTGTTCATGAAACCGCAAGGCGGCACGAACAAACGGAGTGGGCTATTCGGTTAAGATCGACGACTTCTCGCCGGATCGAGGAGCGCGGGAATGGCCGGGGTGATCCTGATGGGGCTCGTAGCGGCAGACGGAATCTCAATGGTAAGGTAGCCGTGCCGCCATCGCCCCACAAAGGAGCATCCCCTGC
>CBDDRH010000185.1:0-16380 GCA_965233025.1 uncultured bacterium | reverse complement strand
ACCGTGGCGGCCAGCGTGCCGGTCCCGGAGCCCGAGGCGGGGCTCAAGGTCAACCAGGCGGCATTATCACTGGCGGTCCAGCTCAAGGCGCCACCGGTGTTACTGATGGTCACGGTCTGCGGGGTGGGGTTGGCCCCGCCTTGCGTGGCAGTAAAGGAGAGCGCCGCGGGACTGGCGCCGATGGCGGGGGCGGCAGCCACGGTGAAGGCTACGCTGACCGATTGTGAGGTGGCGCCTGCGGCCGCGACAGTGATCATGCCATTGTAGGTGCCCGTCGCCAACCCGGTGGGATTGACCGTCGCCGTCAGCGTGCCGGTCCCGGAGCCCGAGGCGGGGCTCAAGGTCAACCAGGCGGCATTATCACTGGCGGTCCAGCTCAAGGCGCCACCGGTGTTACTGATGGTCACGGTCTGCGGGATGGGGTTGGCCCCGCCTTGCATGGCAGTAAAGGAGAGCGCCGTGGGACTCGCGCCGATGGCGGGATTAATTGTAGGCGGTGGTGCCGAGGGTGTCGGTACTGGAGGCGGCGACATCAATTGTGCCAATCCCGGCATCTCCGCAGCTAATGTGCTCATCGATCGTCCACCGGTATTTCCATTTCCTGAGGTTGAGGAGTTACCCGTGCCTGCAGCGGCCAGTGGGATTCTTCCTGTTGATGCTGTGCCAGCCGTAGTGGCTCCAAAGGCGGTTACTGAGATTGGTGCGACGCTCACGGTCGCAAGAGGCACGGTTGGCCTAGCACTTCCGGTAAAAGATGCCGGTTCCTTGGATTGAGGTATTGTGTTGTCGTTTTGTAATGACGGACTCGACGTTGGCAAGGAACTGACAGCTGAAGAACTGGATGGAGAAGGTTCGACGGACGCGACGGGAGCGTTCTTTGGCTTTCTAATCAGACGGTGCGGCTTATAGGTCAAACTTTGCGTGTCCATCTTCTCCAAGGATTTCGTTGGGTATAGAAGGCTGGGGTCAAGACTCTCGATGCGACGCCCTTGATAACCTGTTCCGCTATTTCCTTGGTAGGCAGATCCCGTCACCTGTTGCGCGGAAGCGGAAGGAATAGACTGAAGTAGTGATACATGGGACGTCATAAGGCCCAATGCGATCGCGCAAATTACGATGGGACGTTGGCGTATCACTTGGCGCATGGTCTAGGTCCTCCGTATTTCAGCACCCGCCATTGCACGTATCAACTGAAGGGTATTCTATCCACATACACAAGAAGCCCAGATAATCCGAATCATGGTACGTCTTGGTCGGATGTACGCTGCTAGGGGGGAGGTTGAGCAAGAGCAATGCCCTCTAGTTCTGGTCTACGATGTATCGAATCTTAATGTTCAAATTATTAAGCTTAAGCAATAGCTTGAGCTACTCAGATGCCAAGCATTCCAGGAAAGCGTGAGGTGGGGAAAGTGTATGCGGAATAGGCAACATCCAAAGATTTGAACACCTGAGACTGATCGTTCAGTATTCAATCTAATGCATTGAAGTAGGGTGCTTTTTCACGTTCATCCATCGAGTTATTTTGTTGAGAGCCACGTGAGAGTACGTAGCTTTTAAAGATAGCTCGGACTATATGCTCTCGCCATCGGCGTACGAGGATTGGAAGTCATGAACAATCGGCGCGCATTCATTTATGAAAAGGATTTGGGCTGTTAGTCAGTTGGAAAAAGCTGCAGTGTCGAACTCACCAGACTTCGTTGACGGAAGCACGAGGTTCTGCCATTCTGATTGAAACCAACTCGGAGAGGATTTATGGCTCAGAAAAAGGAAAACGAACGAAAGGTCGCGCTTGTTGGACTAGGTTATGTAGGGCTTCCTATCGCCGTGGCTTTCGGCAAGCGGGGTAAGGTCATCGGGTTCGATATCAACAAAGCAAAAATTGCCGAGTTGCAGAAGGGTTTTGACCGAACGGGAGAAGTGTCGGCGGCCGACCTCAAAGCCTCGCATGTCCAGTATACTTCGGAGCCCACCGACCTCAAGGCCGCCGACTTCATCATTGTGGCCGTTCCAACTCCGATCAATGAAGCGCTCCAACCCGATCTCAAGGCGCTACGAATAGTCTCGGAATTGATCGGCAAGAATATGTCTCCCGGTTCGATCGTTGTCTATGAGTCTACGGTGTACCCGGGAGTGACAGAGGAGATCTGTCTCCCCATCCTGGAGAAGACCTCCGGCCTCAAATCAGGCATAGACTTCAAGGTTGGATATTCACCAGAACGCATCAATCCTGGGGACAAGGAACATACTATCGAGAAGATCATCAAAGTCGTTTCTGCTCAAGATACAGAATCGCTAGAAATCGTCGCGAATACCTACGCGCTCGTCGTGAAGGCTGGGGTCCATCGGGCTTCAAGCATCAAGGTCGCGGAAGCTGCGAAAGTGATTGAAAATACCCAGCGCGATCTGAATATTGCGTTGATGAACGAGCTGGCTCTCATTTTCCATCGACTCGGAATCGATACGAAGTCGGTTTTAGAGGCTGCCGGTACGAAGTGGAATTTTCTGAAGTTTTTTCCAGGATTAGTCGGCGGACATTGTATTGGCGTAGACCCGTACTATCTGACCGCGAAGGCTGAATCGGTTGGCTATCATCCGCAAGTGATTCTGGCTGGTCGGCGCATCAATAACGGGATGGGAAAATTCGTTGCGGAACAAACGATCAAGCTGCTCGGGCAACTTCCGCGGCAAGTCAACGATCTCAGGGTTGCGGTCTTAGGCCTCACGTTTAAGGAGAATGTGCCTGATCTGCGCAACAGCAAGGTGATCGATATCATCCAAGAGTTGCGTGAGTATGGGGTTCAAGTGTTGGTGCATGATCCGATCGCAGAACCGGAAGAGGCGGTCGCTGAATACGGAATTCATTTACAGCAATGGAAGGATCTGAAGAACGTTGATGGGTTGGTTATTGCGGTAGCCCACCGCGTTTACGCGGAAATGGATCTGCAAGAATTGCTCAAGCCCTTTCGAAGTCAGCGGGAGGGTGTGATTATTGATGTGAAGTGTCTGCTTGATCAGGCAAAACTGCCCAAGACGCTCAAGTACTGGCGTTTATAGAGGGTGACAAGCCGCCTTGTTCTTTATCCTGTGCCAGGGATTTTCTCACCTAGTCTGATACCTGAAAAGTGGGGAAAGCTGGCCTGTTCACACTGGGGAGTCTCCTGTAGCACATAGCAGACAGGCCGCCCATCTTTCACCATCTGCAGAGTTTTTGATTCTCGTTGCCCCACCTGACAGACGCTGCTATAGATTGCTTGTGGCACGAAAATTCCAAGTAGTTTCCCTGGCTCCATCTCTTGGCGTTCACGGTGTTGTGTGACCAATGAACAACCTCGGCAATAACCGTATGAGACATATTGCAATGGGGATGTGGTGTGCCATTGGGGCAATGGCCTTTCTCGCCGGCTGCGCCTATTTCAACTCACCTGACGTCAAGCGGGGAGATCAACATCTCGCAGCGCGTAATTGGGAGGAAGCGAGTCTCGCCTATAAGCAAGCGCTGAAGGATGATCCCTTCAATCCCACATTGCAGAGCAAATACACCATGGCTCGAGAACGAGCTGCGGGGTCGTATGAAGAGCGAGGGCGGATGTATCTCAAAGAACATCAGCCGGATCTCGCGATAGAGCAGTTTAAGCGTGCACTCACCATCGAACCGTCCAGCTCTGAACATCAAGCGGGGTTACTTGAAGCGCTTCGCGTGAAAGATGCGCGTGGTCAGAATCGAGAAGCTGATCGTCTCGCCCAGCTCGGTCGGGCTGACGAGGCCATGGAGGCCTATGCCAGAGCGGCTGAACTAGACCCCTCGTTCAAGGAGCCCCTTGATAGTATTTCTAAACTCACCGAGGAGCAGCAGGCGCTGAACCGTGACGATCGGCGAAAGCAACCGGTGACACTTCGGTTTCGGAATGCCGGGCTCAAAGAAGTCTTGGAAGGGATAGGAAAGGCGGGAGGGATCAACCTTATTTTCGACAAGGATGTCAGGAATGACCCTGTGACCATTGGCATTCAGGACACGCCGTTCGAAGAGGCATTTAATCTCCTTCTCAACAGTAATAGCCTGTTCGCCCAAACCGTATCGCCGGGCGTCATGATTATCAGCCCCAATACCAAGCAGAAGCAGGAACAGTATCAAGATCTGATGATCCGGACGTTCTACTTGTCTAACGCGAAAGCGAAGGACATGGTGGTATTGCTGAAGAGCATGCTCGATTCCAAACGGATGCATGCCAACGAACAATTGAATACGATTGTTATCCGGGATCAACCTGAAAAACTGGAGATGGCTGAAAAGATTATCTTGGCCAATGACCGCCTGGACTCCGAAGTTCTTTTCGATGTTGAGGTTCTTGAAGTCGATCGCACGGTCGATCAGACCTATGGTCTGACCTATCCCAAACAAATCGCAGCTGCCATGGTGCCTCCTGGGACTACGGGACTAATCGCCGGAACCCTCGCACAGCAGTTCACGCTCAACCAACTCACCAACCTTGGGGGAGACAGCTATCTCTTTAAGCTCCCGACCAACGTCCAGCTGGATTTCTTCAAACAGATCACCGATGCCAAGACTCTTGCCGCGCCGAAAGTCCGTGTGGTCAACAACAAGAAGGCGGAGATTAACATTGGTGATAAGCAGCCGATCCTACTTTCCACAACGAACGTCTTGCCGGGTCAAGCGGCAACTGGGGCAATTCCCACGACCTCGACGGTGACCTCGATCGAATTCCGCGACACCGGAGTCAAATTGACCGTTGAGCCTTCGATCCATCTGGGGAATGAACTTTCCCTGAAGATGAAGATTGAAGTCATTCGCCTCGGCGAGCAAGTGACGCTCCAAGCCAGTCCTCCCATTACCCAGTTTAAGTTCGGTAATCGTTCGGCGGAAACTATGCTCAATATCAGAGATGGTGAAACCATTGTGTTGGGAGGGCTGCTCCAAGAAGAGGATCGCAAGACCCGCACCACTATTCCCTGGATCGGGGATCTTCCTTTCATCGGCAATCTCTTGAGTTCGTTTAAGACCCAACGGGTTACCACCGAAGTCATCTTGACGATCACACCGCATATCATTCAGGGAGTCACTCCTCCCGGGCTCAATACGCAGGTGTTCTGGTCTGGGACGGATTCAAGCTATGCCACGAGCCCGATGTTTACCCCAAAAGGGAAGAAGATTTCCATGCTGGGCGGGGTTTCGGGTGCGGGGTTTTCATCATCGAAAGGGTCGGAAAAAGGTGGAATGGCAGGGAAGGCAGCCACAGCATCACTCACCCCAATGGCTTCGGGAGGGTTAGTTGCCTCGATTAAGCCGGACGAGTCGGTGATCCAAACGGGAAAAGAATTTAAGCTTGCCATCAATGACGAACGTCTTCGTCCAACGGCAGAAGGCGTATTTCAGCTTCAGTATGATCCACAGATTTTAGAGCTTAGAAGGCTCCTGAATGGTGAAGTCATACAGTCAGACGGTGTAGGCGAGCAGACCTCCGGCAGCCTAGAGGCACAAGCGGGAATGGTTGCCTTCAGAGTTGCACCATCAGCGAGACAGATAGGAGGGCGAACCGTCACGGTCACCTTCTACGCGAAGGCCCCCGGTGTGTCTCCTCTGCGTGTGGCATTGGTGGATTCCGCCTCAGAATCATCCACGGCGCCGTTTCAAGAAGGAAAAGGTATCGTGAGGGTGCGGTGAAAGAGTCAGGCGTGACCCTCTTGGAGCTCTTGGTTACGCTGACGATTGTGATGGTGCTTGCCTCTGTCGCCATGCCGCTCAGCCGCCTGTCGATGAAACGGACTCATGAAATAGAACTGCGGCAGCATTTGAGGATCATGCGGGCTGCCATCGACACCTTCAAGCTAGAGTGGAATCGCGATGGCGACGTCTTATTGGGGCCGGCTTGTGTGAAGAACAAGCTCACGTGCAAAGACGTGACGAGTGTATACGGATATCCGAAGTCGCTGGATAAGCTGTTGGGGGTCAAGCTTACAAGTCAAGAAGCAGTGGTCAGGGACACGACGATAAAGCGCTATCTGAGGAATCTTCCCCTTGACCCTTTAACCGGCAAAGCGGATTGGGTATTCCGATGTTATAAAGATTCGCCGAATGCAACGAGCTGGTGTGGGGATGACGTGTACGATGTGATGACTCAGAGTCAGGACATGGCATTAGATGGCACGAAGTATCGAGATTGGTAAGTGTAGAGCATGGGGCACACATGGTTTCACCCTGCTTGAGCTGATGATCGTCGTATCGATCATCGGCATTCTTGCTACCCTGGCAGTGCCCTCATATCAATCGTCGGTGATGAAGGCCAAAGAGGCTGCCTTGCGTCAGGATCTCTCGACACTTCGCGATGTGCTGGATCAGCACAAGGCAGACCAGGGAAAGTATCCTCCGTCTCTGGCGGCACTGGTAAGCGCTGGATATTTACGGGCCATCCCAAAGGACCCCTTCACCGGTGTGACGACCACATGGCAGGAGATTTCTGATCCTGTCGAGGGGGGCGTGGTCGACATCTTTTCAGGGGCCGAGTTCGTGGGGACGAACGGTACCCCGTATAATCGTTGGTAAGAATGTTCATGCACCACCGTCACCGTACAGTGCTCCAGACTTCGGTTCATGCAATACGCACCTGTTGTCCGACGATGCGAGCCGGTGTCCTCTGTGCGGTTGGCTTGGCCTCAGCCTTGTTTGCGGGATGTGGCGAACTCGAGCCGATGCGTGAGCCGGAAGTCGTCGATCTTGAGCTGACCACAGACACGTTAAGGGCGTCGATGCGCGATGCGCAACGAACCGTCGCTGAATTGCGGGCTGACCTTGAGGGGCGGCGCAGGGAACTGGCAGAAGCTCAAGTTGCACGGGCGCAGCTTGAAGGACGGGTTAGAGAAGCCGAACGGCGGGTCGTCGAAGCACGGCAGGTGATCGAACTGCAACGGGAAGAACTGGCTTCGGCTCGGATGGAGAGGGCTCATGTGTCCCGAAGCAGTCTTCAATTGCAGAGCCAGATGAGACAGCTTCAGAAGCAGCTCTCAAGAATGAGTAAAGCGAGTCCTACTCCTGATGGACAGGCGCTTCCATTGCCATCCAGCGATGCGATCCGTAAGGGCCAGAAGGCCATGCAGGTTCCCGCACAACGAAATCAGCCTTCAGAATTTCAAGAGACGCTTCAGATGGGGCCGGCCACGGGTGCGGTGATACCGGTGCGCGCAACCCGTGCGTCTTTGTCGGGGGGTGAGCAACCGATGACCCCACCCAAGCATGTTTTTGTAAAGGCTGGTGATACGCTTTGGAGCATTGCGCAGAGGTATCGCGTCCGACTAGAACAACTGCGGACCCTCAATCAATTGACCGACAACAGAATTGAGATTGGTCAGGCCTTATGGTTACCGGCTAATCGGCCCATGTCCGGGGTGAGCGCCGACCAGGGCATATCGCCGCCGTAAGCCCAGGAGCCTGTCCGACTACCGTTCGTGACGAGCGAAGGACGTGGGGCTAGATGCGAGGCCGCAGGCCTGAAAAAATCGTAGGTGTATTCGCTGGAATACCATGAGGATTTTTTCTGGCCGAGCATGACGCAGATGGTCGCGAATCGTTCGCCGCAGTAGAAAGGTCAGTGTCGGGCAAGCTCTAAGATTCCTGTTCTCGGTCCGATACTCGTGCACACCCTATCATGCCTGTATTTGCCTACAGAGTGGCCCGTCCTGATGGCTCAACCCTTGATGGGCAGATTGAGGGAGAGGAAGAACACCTCGTCCGGGCCAAACTGGAGGGCCAGGGCTTCCTCATCTTTCGGTTACAGCGCCGAGGTGCGGCTATAACCGGTTTGGGTCTGGGATGGCACGCGTTTGGAAAGCTCCCGCTCCAGGAATTCTTGGTGTTCAATCAAGAGCTGCTCGCTCTTGTGAAAGCCGGTCTTCCCGTGTTGCGGGTGTGGGATCTCTTGATCGAGCGAGCCAACCATTCAGGGTTCCAGCAGGCCTTGCGGACGGTTCGGCAAGATATTCGTGGTGGTGCGTCGGCTTCGGAGGCGTTGGCAAAACACCCGATCCATTTTTCAGAATTGTATATTGCGACGGTCAAAGCCGGAGAACAATCGGGGAATTTGGCGGAGGTGCTGCAGCGGTTCATTGCCTATTTAAAATTGATGATCGGGCTGCGTCAGAAAGTTTCGAAAGCGCTTGCGTATCCGGGTTTTCTCGTGCTTGTCGGGATCGCCGTCATCGGGTTTCTATTGAGTTACGTCGTGCCGACGTTCGTGTCGGTCTATGCGGAGACCTCGAAATCCTTACCGGCTGCCACGCAATTGTTACTTGACTTGGTGACGGGAGGACAAGCGTACGTGGTGCCTGGAGTCGTGGGACTTGTCGCTTTTGGGCTTGCAGGTCGTGCGTACTATACGACGCCGGCTGGGCGGCTCGCCGTGGATCGGCTGTCATTGAGCCTGCCCGTCATGGGACCGATTTTCGTGAAGCATTATACGGTTCAGCTCACGCGCACCCTCGCGACGATTCTTGCCGGGGGCATCCCGCTTGTGGACGCGTTGTCTATTGCACGGGGCGCCATCTCCAACCGGTATGTGTCGGTTGGCGTCGCGGATGCGGTCGCGGAAATTCGCGAAGGGACGACCCTAGCCGCCGCACTGGATCGTCCAAAAGTATTTCCCAAATTGGCGGTGGAAATGCTGTCGGTCGGGGAAGAAACCGGATCGTTGCCC
The DNA here is from genome assembly GCA_965233025.1 of uncultured bacterium. Lineage (GTDB taxonomy): Bacteria > Nitrospirota > Nitrospiria > Nitrospirales > Nitrospiraceae > Palsa-1315. The sequence continues at coordinate 7,678 of CBDDRH010000185.1, read as the reverse complement.
ACGATGTTGCATGACGTGGCTGAATTCTATGAGGGAGATTTGGACCTCCGGCTCACGCAATTGACGACGTGGATTGAGCCGGTGATGCTTCTGATCATGGGTGTCCTAGTGGGCGCGATCGTCATTGTCATGTATCTGCCCGTGTTTCAAATGGCCGGGTCGGTGTAACGCTGAATCCCATGATCGTGCGGTTTGGCTTGCATTCATGCATCGAGGGGTGACTAGGAAGCTATGGCACGGACTGCGACACGACCAACGTTGACAGATGTGCTTGTCCGGCAGGGGATTTTGCCGAAACAGACTCTTGACCAAGTCCTTAGCCGCTTGGGCGGTGTGACGGCAGCCTTCGGCCAGACCTTGGTGAGCGAGGGGATTCTCTCGGAGGATCAGCTGGCCCGTGCGCTGGCCGCCCAGTTTGACTTGCCGTGTAATCTCCTGGCGGAATTCCGGGTCGACCAGAGGTTCTATGACTCCATGTCGGTGAAGCTCATGCAGCGGCATCCCTTTGTACCGATTGCAGAGCACCAAGGTCGCCTGACCATTGCCATTCCCGATCCGCAGAATCTCCTGGCGCTGGACGAGTTAGAGCTGCTTTTGGGGCGACCGTTGGATCTGGTGGTGAGTTCGAGAAGTGCGATTCTCGCGGCATTGGAGCACAGTGAAGGTTCCAGCCAAGCGCTTCGGGAGTTGGAGGCGGAGTATCGATCTGTGCTCGTGAAGGAGGATGAGCGGGGAGAGGAAGTCCTCACCATCGATCACACGGGAGAGGATCAAAGCCCTGCTGTCAAACTGTTGGATTCGATCCTCCTGAGCGCGCTACAGCGTCGGGCCAGCGATATTCACATTGAAGCTGCCGATCGTGCCACGAAGGTGAAATTGCGGGTTGATGGGATTCTCGTTCCGGCGATGGAGCCGCTCGATATCCGCCTCCATGCGCCGCTGGTCTCGCGGCTGAAAGTCATGTCGGATCTGGACATCGCCGAGCGACGGGTACCGCAAGACGGAAGCTTTCGGATGCGGCTGGAGCGCAAGACCGTCGATTTCCGTGTTTCGATCCTCCCGAGTGTGTTCGGTGAATCGGTCGTCATTCGTATTCTCGACCGCGAGGCGATCACCACGGGTGTATCGGCGTTGCGATTGGAACGACTCGGGTTCAACGTGGAGGATCTGAAGCGTTTTCGACGCGCGATCACGCGGCCCTACGGCATGGTGTTGGTGACTGGTCCGACCGGAAGTGGAAAGACGACGACGCTGTACGCGGCGATTACGGAGATGAATATCAAGGAAGATAAACTGATCACGATCGAAGATCCGGTCGAGTATCAGCTCTCGGGAGTCGTGCAAATTCCTGTCAATGAGAAGAAGGGCCTGACTTTCGCGCGAGGCCTTCGATCTATTTTGCGTCATGACCCTGACAAGATCATGGTCGGTGAGATCCGCGATGGAGAGACTGCGCAAATCGCCATCCAATCGTCGCTCACAGGCCACTTAGTCTTGACGACGGTGCACGCCAACAATGTGTTCGATGTTATCGGACGATTTGCTTCAATGGGGATCGATGCCTATAATTTTTTGGCCGCGCTGAACTGTGTGTTGGCGCAGCGGCTTGTTCGAATGGTGTGTCTCGCCTGTCGAGAGGCGGTCAAGCTCGACAACGTGTTGGCGGAAGAGTCCGGCCTCGACTTCGAAGAATACAAGGATGTGCCGTTTTATGAAGGCAAAGGATGTCAGGCGTGCCATGGGACTGGGTATCGCGGACGAAAATGTATCACGGAATTTCTTGATCTGAACGATGAAATCAAGGAAATGATTCTTGCCGAGCGCCCCTTGTCCGAGATCCGCTATCGCGCGGTGACCGGCGGGATGATTACGTTGCGGCGGTCCGCACTCAGAAAGGTGTTGGAAGGTTCCACCACCTTGCACGAGATCAATCGAGTGACCTTCAGCGAGGAAGGGTAAGTGATGTGGAGCCTTACGTCTAGTCGTCCGCGGCACTGCTTGAAAATCGGCGCGCAGTCCCTCGCCTGGGGCGAGGCCGTCCGCACCTGGCGGGGGCGTTACCGCTATCGCTGTGCTCTCTCGCCGACCCCGACCGGAGCGATCAAGCTGTCTCCAATGGATCTGAATTTGACAGATCTGCCTGCGGTAGAAAGTCGCCTTCGGTTGCTGGCGGGAGCAAGTCGAGATATCCGGTTCGCAGGGTGTGTATGGCTGTCTGACGTTCCGTGTCCGATTGTGTTGTTGTTGCCGGATCTGTCGGTGCGCGCAACCGTGTTACAGCTGGAACAACTCCCGGCGCAGGCAGAAGAGCAAGAGGCGCTGATTCGCTGGCGTCTGGGGCAGGAGCATATGTTGCCGCTGGCCGGGGCCAAGATTGCCTGGCAGAGGTTCCCCTCTCATGGGGCAGGGGACATCGTTCTTGTCGTGGCGATTCAAGAAGCCATCTTGAGGCAATACGAGTCCCTCTGTGAATCGGTCGGGTTGCTTCCGCAGGAAGTCGGTATGACCAGCTTTCGTCTGTTTAATCTCTGGCTGAAAGCGGCAGGTGGTCGGAAACGGTTGGGTCGAGACTTGCTCTGGATCAGTGTATCGGACGGCGGGTTGACCTGCTTCGTCATGCAGGAAGGGCGATTAGTATTTGTTCGGACCAAACTGTTGAGCGCCGAAGTCGCACAAGGTGAAGAAGACGTCGGTGGTAACCTGGTTGCCAACGTCGTCGAGGAATGTGTCGCATCTCTACGCGCATGCCGCGAGCATCATCCTAGCTTGAATGTGACCGAGATTGTTCTCGCTAGTGATAGCCCGTTTCCGATGCTTGAACAGGCGTTGAACAGAGAACTCAACGTGTCGGTTGAGCGACTGAATTGGGAAGCTGTCGAACGGATAGGGTGGACTCATGACGGGGAGAGTACCTCATGGGCGGCGCTCCCTGCCGTGGCGGGGGTGATGTAGACGATGGCGCCTGGACGGACATTTCTTCGTCGGTTTACCGGCGGTGCGAGTAGTGTTTGGGGCAAGCCAGGCGGGGCGAGATTTTTTCACATCGAACTGAGCAGCCGATACCGGTGGTATGTCGCGCCTACTCGTCTGATGCTGGTTGCACTCAGTGGGATTGTCGGGGTCTCCATCCTCTGGAGCGTGGCCCAGACCGTCATGACTATGCGCGACCGGGAGGATATGCAAGCACGTCTTGATCATGTTCGCATGCAAGATCATCAGCTCCTTGCCGAGGCCCAACAAGAAAATGTTGATCTCTCCGGACCCTCTTCGCAGCAGTTGCCGGTAGAAGTCAGTTTAGCGAATCAGCTGCTCACAAAACGGAATTTTTCCTGGACACAGTTTCTGTCCGCTCTTGAAGCGGCAATTCCCCAGCATGTGTCGATTAAGAGTATACGCTTGGACCCGGGAAGCACGGTGGTACACATGACAGGGTTAGCGGTGAAGGTCGAAGATGTGACGGCATTGACGGTCACATTGCAAGACCACGTTATCTTCCGCGATCCTGTGCTGGGCCAACATAGGGTAGGGCCTGATGGCTTGGTTGAGTTTGACTTGACGTTGCGTTATCGGCAACCGGGTGTGTAGAGCGACACGATGGATTTCCTTCTCCAACAATTGCGAAAACCCCATGGAATCTTGGTTCCATGGCTTGCGTTGGTGTTGCTGCTCGTTGGAGTTTTGTGGGCAGTCCGCTCCGTTGGAGTTGATGGAGCCGAGCAGCGCCTGGCGAAGTTGGAGTTGGAGTGGGATCAAGCCCGCCAAAAGCTTATGCATCATAAGGCTGTCCAGAAAGCCCAGAAGGATCTGGCACAGGTGTGGTCGGTCTTGCCGGTTGAACGGGATTTTGCTCCCTTGGCGTTGGGCATTACTGAGGAGGCGAAACGTAATCATGTGATCCTCCCCGCGCTCTCTTACAAGACTGAGCCTACGCCGGTGGCCAACACAAGTAAGGGGGTGCTTCAGGGTACGATGACCGGTCGTTACGAAGATCTTCGGCGGTTTCTCTATGATGTGGAAACCGCCGAAGAACTGGTTTACATCGAGGACTTGGAGCTTGTGCCCTCAGATACTCAGCAGGATAAAACGTTGACGTTTAACATTAAGATTGCTACGTACCTTCGCGGAGAGACAGGTAAGGCCACGGTTCAGTAGGCGTCAAGATATGCTCACGACGAATCAAAAGAAAGTAGCGGCATTGGCCGCGCTCGGCCTACTCTGGGGGGGAATCCTTGCCAAGGAATGGCTGATTACGGAAGAGCCCGTGCGTGTGCCGCTGACGAATGTGAGCGGCGCTGCTTCCACGCCTCGGGCAACCCGTGGGGCAGTCGATGGGTTGCACGTGCAGCTCGATCTCCTCGCAGCTGCGCGGACTCAACGGGAGATGACCTTCACGCCGCCACGCAATATCTTTGCACCGCCGCGGCTTGATAGCTCGGAGGTTGCCCGTGCCAACCAGTCAGAGTTCGATCCTGGGACCGGGCCGGCACTGCTCCAACAGGCGGTTATTAACGGGTTAGCCCAATTCCACTATCTCGGATTTGTACGTATGGAGGAGGGGTGGAAGAAGAAGGGCGAACTGGCTGTGCTCACGAAGAATGACGATCTCCATGTCGTCAGGACCGGTGAAACTGTAGAAGATCACGTCATGGTAAAAACAATCACGGAAGAGAGTGTGACGTTGCAAGACCGTCGGTCACGAGTGGAGTACACGGTATTGCTGTCCGAAGAAGCTCCGTTGCAGCCTTAGACTATGGCGCGTGAAGTGCGAGACATGCGCGAAAAGCGCGACTTGGATAGATTGCCTTCCCATCTCGTTTGGCCCGTCTCGCTCGTTCCCTCTGTCTCACCAGGCTATCATGCGAGGAATTCTCCTGCTGTCCCAGACATGCGGACCCGTGAAGTTCAGGCATGATTACATAGTCTTTCCGAAGCCCGCTAACACTACTATGGTCATCAGATATCGGCAACGCGCCATCAATGAGCGAGGGGCGACCTACCTCATGCTCATGTTCGTGGTCGTCCTTATCGGGATTGCCACGACCGCAGCCGCGAAACAATGGAAGGTTGTCGTGCAGCGGGAGCAAGAGGCGGATCTTTTGGCCAAAGGGATTGAGATTCAGAATGCTCTCGCATTGTATTCCGCGACGATCAAGGCCGGCCGTGTGATGCCGGGCGAGATCTATCCCCAGACACTGGCTGATCTCACACGATTACCCAAACCCTACTTGCGCAAGGTCTATCTTGATCCAGTGGGGCATGGAGAATGGGAATATCTTCGGGCGCCGACAGGCGGCATCATGGGGGTTCGAAGCAAGAGTCGCGCACGGCCATTTCGGCAGAAAGACTTTCCCCTTGCAGTCCGGCATTTCCAGGGGCGCGCCACCTATTATGATTGGGTGTTTCAACACCCGAGTCCCTCATCGGCTCCGATCGTGCCGCAAGGGATTGCACCCAATTCTTTGATCCCATCAATGCCGGGGCCATCGATAGCGCCTGGTGGAAGCGCTCCCCTTGCCCAGCCGCCGCAGGGCAGCTGACCGTGAACCCGTACCCTCTTCCAGAAGTTCTTGTCGATCTCGGTAAATTGTAAGCATTGACACTGAAAGAAACATAAGAGTATACGAAAGGGAGGAATTGTCGTATGCGTATCCTTATTACAGGTGGAGCCGGATTTCTCGGGAGTCATCTCTCTGACATGCTGCTGCAGACCGGACACTCCGTGATTTGTATGGACAACCTCGTTACCGGAAGGGTCGAGAATATCGCCCACCTGCTCGGGCACGAGCGATTTTCTTTTGTCAAATACAATGTGTGCGACTATCTGCATATTGACGGTCCACTGGATGCCGTCATGCACTTTGCATCTCCCGCGAGTCCGCAAGACTATCTCGAATTTCCTATTGCCACGCTGAAGGTCGGCGCCCTAGGTACGCATAAGGCTCTTGGACTGGCCAAAGCAAAGGGTGCGAGGTTCCTCTTGGCCAGTACGTCGGAGGTTTATGGGGACCCGCTTGTCAATCCTCAGCCCGAATCCTATTGGGGCAACGTCAATCCCATCAGCCCCCGTGGTGTATACGATGAAGCCAAGCGTTTTGCAGAAGCCATCACGATGGCGTATCATCGCTATCATGCGGTCGATACCAGGATCGTGCGCATCTTTAATACGTTTGGCCCCCGCATGCGGCCCCACGATGGCCGAGTCGTCTCCACCTTTATCGTCCAAGCACTCCAGGGAAAACCGTTGAGCATTTTCGGCGATGGATCTCAGACCAGGAGTTTCTGCTACGTCGACGACTTGGTTCGCGGTATCACAGGGTTGCTTCTACTGGACTCGGACAAGACTGTCGAACAACGGACAGATCGCAAGTTCCTCGTCACGCAAAATAAGGAGGCCGACAGGTCTAGCATGCATGATCCCGTGAATATCGGGAATCCGCACGAGCTGACCGTCTTGGAGATCGCGAAATTGATCTTGGAACTTACTCGTTCATCGAGCCAAATCACCCATCATCCACTGCCCGCCGATGATCCGAAAGTCAGGCGACCCGATATCAGCCGTGCGCGGGCTCTCATGAATTGGGAACCTCACGTGCAGCTCGAAGAAGCCCTCCGTCGCACAATCGAATACTTCAGGAAAGTAATCTAGCTCGCATACGAATGCCGTTGTCTGGTCATCTGGTTTGTTTGGTTGAACCAGACAAACCAAATCAACCGTCCAGGCAGTCTTGCGCGGCTATTCTGCAATTGGCTGCCTTGACCGCGTTGAAAGTCCCGCGGTATCCTGTCAACACGTCATGAAGGAAGAGCTGTATGCTGTCTGATCCAAGTAACCAGGCGGAAGCGTCGGTCGAACCCATCGAGTCGGTGGGCACGGAAGTCATTGCGCCCATACCGATTCCAGAATATGTCGCCGAATTGGTCACGCGCGCCAAAGTCGCCGCGAGCCGACTGGCTACGCTGTCGGCTGCAGTGAAGGATCGAGCCCTTCTTGCGATGGCAGAGGCGCTGGAAGAGCAGAAGGATGCGCTGCTGGCTGCGAACGAACTGGATCTTGAGGCCTTCGGGACTGCGCCGGAGAAGAAGGCGATGGCCGATCGGTTGCGCCTCACGGACAAGAGAATCATCGAGATGGCGGCAGGCCTGCGCGAGGTGGCGGCGCTCCCTGATCCACTTGGTGACATGCCGAAGATGTGGACCAGGCCGAATGGGATGCAGGTGGGGCGTGTGCGGGTTCCGATCGGCGTCATTGGCATTATTTATGAGTCCCGTCCGAACGTCACGGCGGATTCCGCCGCCCTGTGTTTGAAATCCGGGAACGCCTGTGTGCTTCGAGGAGGCAGTGAGGCGATCCATTCGAATTCCGCGATTGCGACGGTCCTTTCGGAGGCGGCAGAGAAGGCCGGTGTCCCGGCCGGGGCGATCAGTTTTGTCGCACGGCCAGACCGTGAGCTGGTCCCTCTTCTGCTGAAGCAAGATCGCTACATAGACCTGATTATCCCGCGCGGCGGCGAATCGCTCATGCGCGTCATCACCGAACATGCGACGATTCCTGTCATCAGGCACGACGCCGGTGTCTGCCACATCTATGTCGATGCCGACGCCGATCCAGCCATGGCGGAGCGGATCTGCTTCAACGCAAAAGTGCAGCGGCCATCGACGTGCAATGCGATGGAGACCC
>CBDDRH010000184.1:0-3245 GCA_965233025.1 uncultured bacterium | reverse complement strand
GAGTTCTTCCGCGATCAGGCCGCCGGACAATTCGACCGCCACACCGGATCGGCCTGGCGCCCGCGCAGCGGATCGATGGTCAACCATCGCACCCTGACCTCGGCGATGATCGACAGCCGGGATTTCCTCGCCGCCAAACGCCGGGCCGAGTCCGAAGTGCTGCTGCCGGCAGGCCCCAAGGTCGCCTTCACCGGCGGGCTCAACTTCAACGATCACCAATTGATCTGGGACAGGCTCGACAAGGTCCACGCCAAACATCCGGACATGGTGCTGCTGCATGGCGGCTCGCCGAAGGGCGCCGAGCGCATCGCCGCGCGTTGGGCCGATCACCGCAAGGTGCCGCAAATCGCCTTCAAGCCCGACTGGACCAAACACGCCAAGGCGGCGCCCTTCAAGCGCAACGATCAGATGCTCGAAATCCTCCCCGTCGGGGTCATGGTGTTCCCCGGCACCGGCATCCAGGACAACCTCGCCGACAAGGCCCGCAAGATGGGCATCCCCGTCTGGCGGTTCACCGAGGAGGGTGGCGCGTGAGCGCCGACCTCTCGTTATTTATCTATGCCAGACGCCACAGCGGCGCGCCCATCAAGAATGAGTTTTTGCGGGCGGTTGCCAGAGCCGTTGATCAATATTTGGCGGCTGGTCCTCAGGCCGCTTGTAGCGCTCCTCCTTGATCGAAACACCCAAGTTTCGATGAAACAGCGCGATATAGTCGAGGTCGTCCGTCAGATCGCGACCGAGCGTCGGCACCCGCTCCGAAAGTTTTAGAACTGCGCCTCCGGTCGAGACCACCGGTAATATCTTTGCCTTCGGCTGAAGTCGACGAAACAGCTTAAATTCGTCGATGATGCCCCCCATTCCGCCGATGAACACGGCGACCCCAAACGTGTGCTCCTTAAACATGCGCTCACGCATTGCAAACAGACTCTTCTCCCGGTCGCGCTCGACATCCTCTGTGTAAGTCACGTTCTGGAATTTTTGGTTATCCTCCGGGAACTCGTCTTCGAAATGTCGGGTCTGATAGAGCTTGACCCAGTTGCCGTAGTCGAGACCTAGCCCTTGGGCGACGGCCCAAACCATCGGTGTGATCGCCGGGTGCCCACCCCAGATTAAAAGGCGCCGACCTAGAGTCACGTGCACTAGCGCCGAGACAGCTGCGGTGATGGCAACTGAGTCGGCTGTCAACGCATATTCCGGCCCCCGTTTGGGGTCGGGGACACCAGCTGAAAGGAAGATGGCCTCGGACATGCTCACGCCTCCCACGCAGCTAAAATCCAGCCGGCCTCAAGCACTTTAAGGGCGCGGACAGTGCTAATATTCTCATCAAGCCACCTCAGATGGGCGGTCCACTGTTCACCGATCCCTATATGATCGTAGACTAGAACAGGCGTTCCCCCATGGTCGGCGCGCATTGCCTTGTCGGCCACGTCGTTCAAAAGTTCCGCAGTCGGAATACCTACGACTGGGTAAACCCATATCTTACTGTCATCCGGAAGGCGCACCGAAATTGCGCGGTGGGCGCCAATTCCTTCCACTGCCGCACCAATCTTTTCCACTTCGGCGCGGAGACGACCCGTGATCGACATATATCGAGACGCGATACTGCGGCTACGCAGGCTCTCTACCGCGAGCAATATTACATCAGCCGCTCTTTCGACGATCGGACCGTCAACCCCCGTTAGCTCCGAGTGATCGAGGTAAATCGTCTCTGCCAAGTCGCTCAACTTGCTCGGCTCGTGCTCGGGCCAAACCACGCGAAGCACATGAATTTCCTTGGCGCGGGCTCGCCCAATCTCCTGCCGCGTCCACTTGCTCTCGAAGTAAGTCGGTGTGTCAAGCATCACCATCACGTCGGAATCGCAAAGGCGGTGCCATAGGACGTCCTGGAACGGCTCGCCGGGACGGATGTCGTGAGTGTCTAGAAAAACGTCGAAGCCTCTGGCCGTCAGGAGGTCATGGAGTTGCATCGCCGCCGCACGCGACTCGACCCGCCGGTAGCTCACAAAGACTCGCCGCTGCCGCCTGAGAAGACCCACGCATTCGAGGAGGGCGATGGCGAGTTCAATCAGATCGGGATCATCTGCACGTCGGCGCAGCCCATTAGACGCCTGCAGAAAGTCCGGAATTTGAGCACCGAAATCGCCTGACGGACCGACCGTTGGTATGATCGGGACGCTAGATCGCGCCACCTCGCGCGCGGCGTCGACGTCGAAATGATGAAGTCCGCCGAAATAGGCGGCGGCGAAAGCGGCATGTTTGTCACGGCTGCTAACCGTCGTGCCGTCGTGCAGGATGACCTCTGTTCCAACAGTGAGGCCGAAGTCGGCTACCATCCGCCCGACAGCGGCAGCCAGCGCCTGCCGCTCCGCAACGGTAGCGTCGCCTAGGATGCCAATTTCGTAGACACTCACTTGCACATCCCCATCATGACGAGAGACTTCCCTCAAGCTTTACTGGAAGAGCACCTAGGAATAACGTTCGTCAACTCGGTTGAGCATTGGATTTCAACTATTTTCCAGCAGCCTTCGCGGCCGCTTCGATCCAATTTTTGAGCTTGGCATGATCAGCATATTTGTACACTGAATATCCATGCTTCGTTAAAAGCGCAGGCGTATCGCCCTCAGGATCAGTCTCACTGGCAAAATTCTTGAGGTGATGGATTTTAACACCAAGGATACCGTTTCCACGGTCGATGGACTTCTGAATTTCGTAGTTGATGAATTTGCGACCAGCGGTCTTGTAACCAATGCAAACCACCGTAACGGATGACCCCTTCAGTCCATCATCGATCAGCTTCTTGATTGCGTCATCGCTCTTTTTTTTGGCCTCCTCCCAAAGCGATGCATCCTTAAATCCTGCTGCTGCTTAATCAAGGATCTCAGGTAGATTTCGAATCTGGTTTACCCGGACTATGTCCTGTTGATAGTGGAAGCTGAAAAAGACGTGTCTGGCCATTAGTCCCCTCCCAAGATTGATTGTTAACTATCTGAGATTGCCGCAGTGCTGTCAAGCATACCCAAGAGCGGCCCTGCGGATCGGTTAAATCCGCACCACATTTACGCTCCCGCCGCTCTACATTTCCGGCTATACTGCCTTTCTGCGCCGTGGTGGAAGGCGCAACCGTTCAGCCATTGTTACGGAGACCACCATCATGATCATCATCGGCATTCTTCTGAGTATCGCCGGGTTGGGCTTTTTCTGCTGGGCGCTGTTTACGCTCGCCGTCTATGCGCTGCCATTCTTTG
>CBDDRH010000183.1:0-9750 GCA_965233025.1 uncultured bacterium | reverse complement strand
GGGGTGTATGCAAGCAAATCCGGTCGTGCTGATGGATCGAAGGTCTTGAGCGCGAGCGACGTGCCGAATCGCCCGGTTTGCCGGCCGATCTGAATGAGTCGCTTATCGAGACTTTGTAGGAGTCGGAGTGAATCAAATGCCAGTTGGGCTTCTGGAATCTCAGGGGTCAGCTCGGCGTCGATCGCGAGAGCCAATCCATCCAAGGAAAACCCGACGACACGGCAAGGGAATCGATTGGCATTCAGGACTAACGATGGATTGCCCTCGTCGAGAATCTGAGCGGGGATGGGTTCGCTCTGAAAGAGGAAATAGTTGGTGCGTCCGGACTTGTGTTGTCGCTTGCCGTCCTTCAGCGGGAGCGCGAACGTTTCCTGTCCGGATTGGGGTTTGCGACCGCTGAGTTCATCGCGAATGGCATCCCGGAAGGCTTGTAGGAGGAGTTGGAGCCGGGCATGGTCTGGCTTGCCAGATGCGCTGTCATAAAAGGCCGGCGTAGGCGCAGTCATTAAGCCTCCTTCTGGGGTCTGTCAGTGTGTGAGGTCATGATCGCGGGGCAGGAAAGGCTGGCGCTCGGAGAGCGCCCTGTTCTGGCGAGGGTCGTGAAGGTCAGGCGGTTGGCAGTTGGAGTGGGTAGGGGCTCGCGCTTTTCTGGGGAGCAAGACTGGTACGGATTATGCGGAGGCAGCAGAAAGATTTTATCTGAAGAGCTCTTGTTTTTGAAAAGACGGTTGGGGTAGCATGAATCATCTATTTGGTTTCGTAGGCTCTGCTGAAACATTTCTTCTGTACTCTCGTACAGATTTTCATCTCTCTCGTTGTGATGTGTTCTTTCGATTGATCATCGTAAGGCACTCACGTTCTCACTTCGTGCTTTCCATCTTCCCCGCGTCTTCCCTCTGACGCTCTCTGCATTCTGTTTCACCTCCACTGCGTTTCTCACCATCCGATCTCTTGATGCATGAAGTATCATTGAGATCTCCCATCGTGCTTTGTCAGTCCCATTTCACCATCATATTCACATTGGTTGCGCACATGTTGCCAGCCACTAACAGGAGGTGCCTTCATGATGCCATGTGCGAGTCGCATTACTATCCAGTCTGTCGCAGTTGATGGAATCCGTTCGCTGTATGCTCAAGGTGGATGGTTTCTTGGCACCATTGCTCAAGAAAGTCGAATTGTACGTTGCAGCGAATCCGTTGCCTCTGAACAGAATGCGTGGCGCGTATGTTCGGCATTGCGGCAATTGGGCGTGGTCGATCAGGATTATGTCAGTCAGGAAGCATCGCCGAATCTGTATCTGGATTTGGGAGTGATGTCGTTGTTCTCGCCAAATCGGTCAGAATGTCGTGCGGTGTTCTTGAAGCCCGAGGCAATTGTGCGAGTGTTACGGATGGAACGTGATCAGTTGGTGCAGGATTGTGAGTTACCGTTCGTCAGGATGGTGATTCGTGCTGTCCGCTGGTGTCGTGTAGTCCGTGCCTCGTTCTTTGGTCGAACGGTCATGATGTCGTACTGAGATCATGTCGTCGATCCTGCCCGGTATGCCTCCTGCACAGTTCGGTCTTCTCATCGCGTCGACATCCTCAATCATCACATTCATCACCATTTAAATCAGGCTGTGTACGCTGTGTAGTCGAAAGGCTAGACACGTCTGCGCTGAGGAGTATGCATGTACAACAACGCAACCATTAAGGTGGAATTGCGCATTGTAGGAAAGGCCGTTCATGTGGATCTCACAGGATCGGATGAGCTGTTGCAGTGGGCGTATAACGATTTAGCGAGTCGCTTTGAATTGCTAATCGAGGCAGGAGTACTGAAGTGGTATAAAGCGCGAGCTGACCATTTTGTGCTTATGCCCCAAGATGATTGGAAGCCTGCTGAAGTGGTCTATGAGTTAAAGCAGCAACTGCGGCTTCAATCTCCTTAACCAGCTTCGATTCATGGGGTTCAAGTGCAATGGTGGCACTCAGATTCTGTATTTGAGTGAGTACGCGTTCACTGAATCCTTCGAGTCGGCAAAAGCTGTCCCTTCCTACAAATTCTGCATTGCTTCGCCAGATCGTTTCCCGACTGTTGAGTAATTCAGACAGCTTGCGGGTAATTTCGAGTTCTGGCGTCACCTTCATGCGTCCCTCCCTGTCGGACCGTTTCCTCCCATCAATCTAGCACTGGGATTCGATACGGTCAATGACGGGAAAGGCAAAGGAGTTACGTGATGAATCAACATGAATTGGCAGAATCAGATTGGCGTGGGGTCTATCGAACGCATGTCCAATTTATTCTTGCACAGCTCTTTTCTGCTGGAAATGCTGTGATTCATGCACGTGCCGGCGAAGTGCTTTGTGAGTATCAAGGAGCGCTTCTGTTGGTACGGGATTTGGTGCAGCAGATTCAAGGGAGCGTATCGTCAAGGGGCTGTCTCTTTGAGGACTGGGAGTATCAATGCGCAAAACGAGTCCTTGCTGCATCGTGGCAACTCGGACCGGTTTCGCGCGATGCACTCTTGGCCTTTACGGGATATTCAGAAGCGCAGCTGCACAACATGGCTCAAGCCGCAATTGAGGCTCGAACCGAAGCCTACACTGCGCTCTATGGTTCGCCGGCACAACAAGCTTGGGGTTAGTGTGCGTTGCCTGCTTCACTGATTGCTGTCTCGCATTTCCCTGTTCACGTCCATCGCATCATCACTCTAACCATGGCAACCCTGTTGCCCTTGAAAGGATCACCATTATGTCGACCATGGGATACACATCATCAAAATTAACTGCAATTCGGGGGATCTTGAGTGCGGCGCCGTCGTATTCTCGTTCGCATCTCTATCGATGGGGACGATTGGATCAGACGGATTTGAAGCGGTTAGTTCAAGAGCTCGAAGAAGGTGGTCATGTTGTCGATCCGAACCAACTCTATCAACTGCGATACCGCTTGTACGAGATGGACATGGCTGAGTTTTCGAATCATTTGGTGCGAGTCGCTCGAACCAATGAAGAAAACCGTTATGAGGAAGACCATGAGCCAGAATCACCGTCGTACCCAAAGCGAACGAAATTGGGAGATCCTCATTTCGTATGTCTTGAGGATGGACGGATTGCGAGGCGGATCGATCTCGCTCGGGCCTTACCGCTTTGTGGATTGCGGTCACCAGTGCTGATGACAGAGATCGAACGTCGCGCGAATGCACAGAATGGAATCAGTCGTGTCCGTTGGATCACTGGTTCGATCAAGTGTACGCGGTGCGACGGCTATCATCTGTCACCTGCGAAGACTGTTGAGCCGCCTGGACCCACTGTGACATCTGAAACCATGACTGAAACATGCCGTCATTGTGGAGCCTCCTCGTTGGTGACTGAATGGGTTGGAACAGCGCAATATGGTTTTGGCGATAAACGTTGTTTGATCTGTGGATGGTACCAATTGGAGACTTTCAACTTGATACCACAGGATGTTCTCTTGCGGAATCAAGAAGCACTTGCTCATGCCATGGTTCACACAGTCACTGGAACTCAGGAAGATGGGATTGAAGTCAATGAGGAGACAAACGATCTTCACATTGTCGGCGATCTCGATCAGCTGGATCCGGTGCAGAATCAAGGAGTGACAAGTGTAGATGGCGAAATGGAAGACATGTGTGCGGACGGACTGACAGCGGTTGATCTTGAAGCATCCGATGATCTCCTGGATCCGGATGACCGTTCAAATGCAGGAGAGGAGACTCACGCGCAAGATGATACTGGTCTTGAGGCTGATGAATATCTTGTCTCGTTGCAGAATCGACTCTGGAAGGACAAATCGTGCAAAGCGCTCCGATGTGCATTACTCGAACGGTCTCTGACGAATCCAATGGGTCTTGAACGGTTGGATTTGGTCTGGACGGTCGCTTCGGTACTCGCAGAATCATCGGAGGGTATGACGTTCGCACAACAACAAGAGGTCGCGACCTGGTTGATGGGGTCTTCAGATGAGGATCTCCGTAATCTGTTGCCGCCGATGGATCTTGCAAGGGAACTAACCATGGAGAAGCCGGAGTATATCCTGCCTCCTGTCTCTGGCAAGATTACCCAGTGGAAGCGTGCGTGTCGAAACCGATTGGCTCGCTTTCAGTATCCTCGGGCCGGCGCGCGTATTCTGGCACCCAGCTTTGGAGTGTCTGAGCGTGCGTTTCTGGCTGCCGTAGGACTGTAGCTGCATGTGGAGTCGAGGGGACATTTCTCTTAGAGCGTGGATGACCATACTCTGAAAGAATCATGTTCCCTCGGCTTCTGTGCGGTTATCTGGCGTGTGTTGTGGAAGGAATCGAAGTGTGGAGGGACACTTTGGTCGGCGACATGTACGACACGTATCATGACTCGATACGACATAAAAGGAGGATTCTTGACTGCAAGGATGGTGTTTCTAATTGTTGAAACGCGCGTGTGTATCCTTGAGCGAATCCTCCTTTTTTTTATCCTAAATCTCGTAAAGGCAGGAGCCTGAGGCACCCCGACGAATCGGAATGCCCCAGGGATCAGAAGCAGCGTGAATTACGCAGCCTTCTTCATTGGCTTCGGACCGAAATCCACACCGTCATTGTCGGCGATGATCTGGGTGTACGTCACCCGATCCTCGGTTCCGGCATTCACGGTCCGGTTCTGCAACCGTCCTGCGATCTCGACCCACTGGCCCTTGACGAGATGCTGCTTGCAGTTCTCGCCGTTCTTGCCCCACACGCTGACCGAGAAAAAGTCCGTCTCGGGCTTCTCCGTGGAGTCCTTCTTCGGGCGCCGATCGACGGCGACTCGAAAGTTCACCACCTTCTTGTCGTTGACCGTGGCTTCGGCGAGATCGCTGGCGATGCGGCCTTTGATTTCGACTTTTGCACGACTACGCATTGTTAAACCTCCTGAAACAGTGATTGAGTGGCACGAGGCCACATCGTATGATCCCGGAACTCCTCGTGTGAGGCAGACTCCGTCGCGGCCTATCCGCACGCCGGGTAGAGTCATATCGTGAATGTGTTTTGCTGTTGAAGCCGCCTGGACGATCTAGGCAGCCTGGCTTGGAATCGCAGATGAGCTTGTATGAGTTGGACCGGCCGGTAGGTAGCCCAAGAGTTGGGCGAGATGCCGTAAGGCTTCTTCACTCAGGTCATGGTCTCTTGCCACGATTCGGCATCCCGCTTCTTTGGATCGAAACCGGCGCAACTTCTCTCCGAGGACCTGAACCAGCGGGGTCAAGAGGCGATCGGTCTTTAGGAACCAGTCGACGGGAGGGGCAGCCAGGAATGGGTTAGGGGATTCTGGATCTCCTGCCATGAGCACGATGTCCTCTTGTACTAAGGTGGACAGCCACTGTGCGATCGCGTTGGCCTCTTCCGAGGTAATGTGTTCTGGGGATTTGAGGAGCAGCCGACCGGCCGCGGCCCAGAGCGCCATCCGATTCTCCGGGTTATCGAGTTCCTGGAGTGCCTGATTCAGCATGGCCTGGCGCATCGGGGTCCGGCCACTGGTGAAGAGTTGGTAGGCCGGTGCATTAATCCGATCTCTCAGATCAGCAGGATCTTGGATCTCACTCTGATCGTCTCCACTGACTTCCTCGCCCGGGACATCGTGACAGGATTCGAAATCTAGTCCGGGATCATCAGGATCGTGGAACGACACCAGACCATCGATGTCGAGTTCGTGGTCGGTGTTCGCCTCTTCTTCGATTCCGTCGTATTCGAGGTCGTTGTTTCGCAGGAGCGCCAGGGAAATGTGTTCTTCGTTGTGTGAGACCTCTTCCCTGCTCAATTCAGGCATCACCCGGTCACGTCCTTCTTCAATCGTGCGATAGATCCGGAGCGAGCAGACGAGACACCGGAGGGTGTCGGCCTCTTCTCGCACGTAACAGGCTTCGGCATCACTCTGGCATTTCTGACACTTCAGGCGCTCCTGGTGAGCCGTTCCGGTCGAATGCTCTTTCTTATGCAGGGACTGTGGGGTGCAATGGAACCCTTCGCACGACGCGCAGCGTCTACGTCCGATTCGATTGGCGAAGGTGTGAAGAGCTTCGTTGAGACTGAGAATGCACTGAATCCCACAGAGTGTTTGCACCCGATGGGCGTCCAAACGAAGCACACGTTGGCCGTTTGGCATGATGTTGAATTGTGGCCGGCTGGTGGATTGCCGGACTGAGATCATCTTTGGGAATACCGGCTGGGGATCTTCATCCGCAAACCGGGTTTCACGGGAGAAGACACGGTCCCGATCTCGTAACCGCCAGGCTTCCAGGTGCAGATTGTAGAGTTGAGTCGTTTCGGTGAACACCCGCTCTGTATCTTCCTCTCGGTAGATGTAGACCTTGTCTTGGAGCCTGGGAAGGTCCTCGTCTGCGTCGATTGAGAGTTCTGTGGATCCCGGTGGTACAGGGTCTTCATTGGCGGATTGGGCGGTAGTGGGTTCGTGAGTCATCGCGTGCTCCCTTGTCCATTCAGAGCCGGCGCGGGTTGTCCGACCACCTCTCGTTGTTTCCGGGGCTTGCTGAGCAACGTGAAGTTACAAGGATGGGCTGCGTGAAGATGGTAGTACCGGTGTTGCGTATCCCCTTTTTTGAACGTCTTGGATTGCCATTGCCCGGTGACGCGGACCTCATGTCCCACGACCAGGGCTTTATACGTGTTCTCCGACACGCCATTCACCTTCACATCGATGTACATAGGATCGTCGTACTTTTCCGAAGGGTTGTCGGAGTGCACGGCCATCGAGAAACTCAGGAGGTTTCCGTACTCGGGCCGGTAGTCCGGAGGATGGGTGATGTTCCCTTCGAGCGTATTGACATTGGTGTGGCCGCGTTTGGACATGGCAATGATCTCCTTCTCACATGATTTGTTGCTGCAGCTGCAGCAGATACCCGATCGTATCCATGCCCGCGGAGCGGGCCTCTCCTGTCCGGTGGTTGACGCGGAGTTAGGCGCATGGTCGTTGGGTGAGCTTGCTTTGAGCGATTCGAGCCAAAAGGAATGATTCTCGGGCCGCTTGATCGGGTAGGAGCATCTTGAGATCGAGGAGGGCTTGTCGCAGGAAGGGCGACGTACTGGGGTCGGCGAGAATGGTGGCCTCTATTTTTTCAAGGATGGATGCCGGCGAGCTGAATCAGGTGATGAATGTGCATGGTCCGGAAGTTGCTGGCTCTGTGCTATGCAAGGGCATCCAGATTGATGAACGGCGTTATTCAGACTCAGGCTCAGTAGCCAGGAACCCTCCCGGGTACGCGCCGATCGAAAGATGGCCGTCGTCTTCCTGATCAAGGGGAAAAAGTCCGTCTGAACCCGGGTCCTGATCTTTGGCGATTTCTCGCGCATCTTCGTCCCGTTCTTCAATCGTGTCGTAGGGGCCGTGCAGGCTTGGTTCAATCCCACCTTCGACCGCGATCAGGTAATAGGTACTCATGTGTTGTGCTCCTCGTGTTCGTGGGCGCGGTGGTTCTTATGCCGCCGACCGTCTGATGCCGTCATGACTATGGCGGAGGCGTTCGGTGACGACCGAGCGAAGGCAGCTGAGCTCAAACGGCTTCTTGATGACGAAGTGCAAGCCCAACCGGGCTTTGATGATTTCGAGTTCTCATGTTTCGAGCCCGACAGACATAAGGATCGCCGGTTGGCTGGGATTTGTGGCTTTGATCAGACCAATGACTATGCTTCTCTCGGGCATCCGGTTGTCCTCCAAACTGTCAAAGTTGCTAGGCAGTTTTTTGGCTACTTCCGTTTGAATCACTGCCCAGAGGGCTTCTGTGTTCTTTGCCGTGAGGGATTTTCGTCTCGAGAGGATGGTGCCATGTTTCTTTGGATTCCAGTGCCGGCACAGGTGGTCCAGATAGGGGTCGTACAAATCGCGGTGGTGAGAACCCCGATAGGGTCTAATCGTCGGGACAGTTCGTTTGTGCATGGGCTGTGGTCTGCAGGTGAGGAGCAGGCAGGTTCTGCCAGGTTCGACTCAGGCGTTGTAAACCTAGGAGGCATTCTCGAGTGAAGCCTTGAGCAGGGCTCCAGTCTATGTAAGCTGGTGTTCGGGGGTTATTCATTTGCCAGCCTTCTTAACGTTTCTGCATGGCACCGTTTCGGTGCGCACCAACAGGCCAAGTGTTTCCCGCGCAACGGCTTGAGCCATTCTGGATCCACACTGAGTCTCCATTGCGCGTATTGGGCGAATAGCTCACACACTCGTTCTCGGTCCTGCTCTCCATGCATCACGAATGGATTGCCCCAGTCCGATCCGCGATCGACTTTGATCGTCCCTTCAGGCAGCACAGCCAACCCTTTCAAACTCAAGATCCTAAGATTCGCCATCATGCCCTCCATTGGTATGTATGATCACAGAGGAAGCACTTTGACGAAGTCCAGATCTGTGGCTTTCAGCTGAGCACATGGTGTTTGGATTCATGAGGTTCAATGGCTCCATACGTGTGCGGTTGTCCCTGGGAACCTGGCCGATAGCGATACGCGTTCGCGTAAGCATCGAGGTTGATATAGCGTCGCGTCTGTCGATGCTTAACAGATGGAGAACGATGCCTCGTGAGCACCGGACCTGTCCCATTCCCATGAAATTCTGACATTCGTTCACAGAGAAGAGTGTATCGAGAGGCGCCCAGTTGATTTGATCCACACGCATTTCTAATGTGACAGAGAGTCCCACTATTATCCAGCACCACCAGACCATCTGGCATTGCCCTTTCTTACTGTCGTCGTGCTTCTGGTTGGGGCTCTAGGGCCAGGCTTTGGATCTTCCCGGGTGCGGAGCAGCAAGGATGCGTGCCGCGTCTTTTTGTGTGCGGTGGTCCACCTTCTAAGTGGAACACTGAGAAACTTAAGCGGGAATTGCATTTCCTTTGCTTTTGGATCCTCGTTGCCCTTTTTGTATGGGCCGAAGCTTGGTTGCACCCAAGGCACGAATTTGTATGGAATGGGAAAAGCGTCGGGCGCACGTAATGCAGCGCATGGGCATAGGTTCATCATCGGTTGGGACAAGAAGGCCGCCGCAGTGTTCGCGCGGACAGTACATGGGGGTGCTCCACTGTGAGGGGGTGAACGGGACAATATTGATGACCAACGAAGTGCCGCGGCCGAATTGGTCTTATTGGAATCGTTCACACTGCTGGCAGTGGGAATCTCTCTCGAGAGAGAAGTGAGTCTCTGTCCCGCATTGGGCGCAGAGAGGTCCTCCTCGATGGCGAGGGAAGGAGTCTATCTGTAGGTTGGATAGGGGATGCCAGGTCCGGATCGTACGCGTGCGAAGTTCGAGATGACGTTGCTCATCATGTCGGTTGCGATACCTTCACCATCATGGAAGAGGGAGATTTGAGTGAGGGTGCTGTAATCACCGGCTGTGACCACGTCTACGCATCGTTGGCAGGTTCGCCATCTGACGGGGTCGGGAAACTCTTGGATGGATTCTGGATTCGTATGGGTTGTCGCTTCGGCAAGGGAACAATGTGGTGCCAATTGGTTTCTTCAGAAGTCGCAAGGTCGGTCTTCGTCATTCCACCCATCCCGATCTGCATCGATGCTCTTCGCCGGTAGGCTTTTCCTCATTCAGGCAAAAACTCTTCTATAGATTGAGGATGACGATTTTCTGCTTCTAGCCACCAGCTGGTTCGTTGTTGACGATCGTGAGAATACTGAAAGAAGGCGTTTGTTGGATCAGTGGCGTCATTGTCGTAAAGCTCTTGTGTTTCTTGTCTTTGGTCAATCATCCCCTGGGGATTGCAGTCGAAGCAGTCGATCCCCAATTGAGATGAACA
>CBDDRH010000182.1:0-36331 GCA_965233025.1 uncultured bacterium | reverse complement strand
CCCGCTCGATGCCGGCTGGTCAGATATTGGCGCGTGGTCGTCGCTGTGGCAGGTATCGGAGCGCGATGGTGACGGCAATTTGTTACAGGGCGACGTGCTCGCGCACGATACGCGCGACTCGCTCGTCATATCGCAGCACCGCCTCGTCGCCGCCGTCGGTCTCGATGACGTGATCGTCATCGAAACGCCGGACGCCGTGCTGGTCGCCGCCAAGGATCGTGCCCAGGACGTCAAGGAGATCGTCAACAAGCTCAAGGCGCAGGAGCGCAGCGAATACCTCATGCACCGGCGTGTCCATCGCCCCTGGGGCTGGTACGAGGGCATGGACCACGGAGAGCGTTTCCAGGTGAAGCGGCTGATGTTGAAGCCCGGCGCCGCAATCTCGCTGCAAATGCATCATCATCGTGCGGAGCATTGGATTGTCGTCAAAGGTACCGCCAGAGTCACGCGAGGCGACGAAGTATTCTTGACATCGGAGAATCAGTCGACATACATACCTATCGGCACCCGGCACCGTCTGGAAAATCCAGGCACGATCGGCCTGGAGATAGTTGAAGTGCAGTCAGGCGGTTACCTTGGGGAGGATGACATCGTTCGGTATGAAGATAGGTACAATCGGTCATAGTCGGGTGTGAGTGCAGAGAAAAAGGCTGCTCGATGTATCCATAGGAAGCCGATCAACCGGCCAAGCATGTTATCGGCGGACGATCGAGCAACAGTCATGAGGGAGAGATGCTAATGCGATCAATGGAACACCGGGTGGAAGATGCGATGCCTCCAGAAAGCATGCGGGTCCGGGATGATGAGTTCAGTCTCGGGGAGTTGGTTTGGATAATACGCAGGCAATGGCTGTGGCTCCTGACGAGCCTGCTCTTCTGTGTGCTGGCCGCATTCGCCTACATCGCACTTAGTACAACGAGTTTCGAATCGCGTGCCAGTATCCGTATCGGAAAGATTTTCCAGAAGAATGGGAAACCAAGCGCGATCGAGGACGTTGATACACTGGCGTTTCAACTGGTCGCCCAATACGGTTCGGAGCGGAGTGATGAGAGTAAGGGAGATATGCCGTACCTCGAACGGGCGACCAAGGCCCCCGGGCAAGAAATATTGAGGCTGGTGGCCGTCGGGCGATCGCCGGGAGAAGCGAAGGAGTTTTTGGCGCAAGTCATTGCGAAGTTGATGCAGCGGCATGAGGAGATATATTCGACGGTCATGGAGCCGTTGGGAACCGGACTGAAAGCCGTCGATCGACAGATCGTGAATTTGACCGCGCAAGCAACGGAACTCGGTAAGCTGGCAGATCGATTGAAGGAATCCAATCCCGCCCAGGCGTCGCTCGTGGCCATTGAACGCGGCCACCTCCTGGGGAAACTGACGGAGTTGGAGCGTGATTATGTAGGGTTGCAGCAGATGATCGCTCGGCCGCACAGCAGTCCCAGTGAAGTAGTGGGGCCTCCCGTTGCCTCAGAGAATCCGGTTTCACCCAGTAAGCCGGCGGCAATTGCCGTCGCCGTGGTGTTCGGAGTGATTCTGGGCGCGGTCGTCATCTTCTTGCGCGAGTGGCTGGCAAAAGGACAAATTACCCGACGGCAATCTTCTCCTCCAAGTGGATCGTAAAGCGATGGACTGTGCGTGACCTCGACGAAGGAAAGCTCGTTCCCCTACGCTCGATAGCGAATCTCGCAATCCGACAACACGTCACGTGATTCGGTGGCAATCAAGGCAGTCCGGTATCCTTTGTGCTCGGATTCGGTGCCGATCTGCGACCGCTAGTCGACTGGCATGAAAGACTCCATCGTCACCGCCCGAAGGGCCTGGAGCCTGCTCAAATCCACCGAGCGGCGACGGGCGTTAGTGCTGCTGTTGCTCATGTTCATTGGCATGGCGTTGGAGACCCTAGGGATAGGACTCGTCGTCCCGGTTATCGCGTTGTTCACTGCGACCGACAGCGCCGATCGCTTCCCTGTGCTGCAATCGCTGCTTGCAGCCCTCGGAAATCCCAGCCACGAGGTCGTGGTGACCGCCGCCATGCTTGGCCTGGTGGGCGTCTACCTGATCAAAGCACTGTATCTTGCCTTTCTCGTCTGGCTCCAGACGCGATTTGCGTACGGCGTGCAAGCGCAACTCTCACAAAGCCTGTTTAGTGTATACCTGCGCCAGCCCTACGCCTTCCACCTGCAACGCAACTCTGCGCAGTTGCTTCGCAACGTAACCGGCGAAGTGCACCTGTTTACAAACGGGGCGATGATGCCGGGTATGCTCCTGCTCAGCGAAGCGTTGGTGTTGCTCGGCCTGTTTGTCCTGCTTCTCGCCGTCGAGCCGGTGGGCGCCGCGCTGGTGGTCGGTTTCCTAGGCGTTACCGGGTGGGGGTTCCACCGCGCTACCCGCGCCCGTATCTCGCGCTGGGGACTCGCGCGCCAGCATCACGAGGGCCTGCGGATTCAGCATCTGCAGCAGGGCTTGGGCGGAGCAAAAGAGATGAAACTGCTCGGCCGGGAAACCGAGTTTTTGGAGCAATATCGCGTGCACAACTTCCAGAGCGCACGCGTTGGGCAGCTGCAATACACGGTGCAGCAACTGCCGCGATTGTGGCTCGAACTGCTCGCCGTCAGCGGCCTCGCCGCGCTGGTGCTGAGCATGTTGTGGCAAGGCCGCGCCCTCGAGGCGGTATTGCCTGCCTTGGGCCTGTTTGCGGCCACCGCCTTTCGGCTCATGCCTTCGGTCAATCGTGTGTTGAGTGCGCTGAACTCGCTTCGTTACGCCCTTCCGGTGGTGAATACCTTGTACGCGGAGTCGAGGCTCCCCACATCGGAGACGGAAGACAGGAAGACCATAACCCGACCCTTCCGCCAAGCGCTGGAATTCGACAAGGTTACGTTTACCTACCCGGCCGCCTCGGCGCCTGCGCTCAGTGGTCTTTCCCTGGTAATTCGAAGAGGCGAATCGGTGGGGTTCATCGGTACCAGTGGCGCCGGAAAGAGCACCTTGGTGGATCTCCTGTTGGGTCTGTTCGCTCCCGATAGCGGCCAAGTTCGACTGGACGGCCAGAGTATTCACGCGGACATAAGAAACTGGCAGAACCAGATCGGGTATGTGCCGCAATCCATCTTTCTCACTGACGACACCCTACGCCGCAACATCGCCTTTGGACTTGCCGCCGATCAGATCGGCGATGCGGCGGTTTGGCGCGCGATTCGCGCTGCACAGATGGAGGAGTTCGTGCGGAGCCTGCCACGCGGTCTCGATACCCTGGTCGGGGAGCGTGGTATTCGCCTGTCGGGCGGTCAGCGGCAGCGTATCGGTATAGCGCGCGCGCTCTACCATGATCCCGCGGTATTGGTCATGGACGAAGCCACCAGTTCGTTGGATCACGCGACGGAGCGCGAAGTGATGCAAGCGGTCAGAGCGCTGCAGGGCGGGAAGACCATCCTGCTGGTCGCCCATCGGCTGACCACTGTCGAGCACTGCGACCGCCTGTACCGCCTGGAACGTGGAAAAGTGGTGGAAGAAGGAACGCCGGGGTCCATGCTTGCAGCGAAAAAAGCCGCAAAGTCGACCTGATAACTCCCGCAATAACGCACGTAACGCACTTCATGAGCCCATATGTTACTTAACTCATCCATCCTCATTACCGGCGGCACGGGTTCGTTTGGAAATACTTTCGTGCCGATGACGCTGGCTAAGTACAACCCCAAACGCCTTGTCATCTATTCCCGCGACGAAATGAAGCAATGGGAGATGGCACAGCGGTACGAAGACGATCCCCGAGTCCGTTTTTTTATTGGCGACGTTCGGGACAAGGATCGCCTCGCCCGGGCACTGGATGGAATCGACTACGTGATCCATGCAGCCGCTACCAAGATAGTACCTACGGCCGAATACAATCCGTTCGAGTGCGTCAAGACGAACATCAATGGCGCGATGAACCTGATCGACGTCTGCATCGACCGCGGGATAAGGAGAGTCGTGTCGCTGTCGACGGACAAGGCGAGCAATCCGATCAATCTCTACGGCGCGACCAAGCTGGCGTCGGACAAGTTGTTCGTCGCCGGGAATCCTTACGCGGGAGCGCACAATACCCGCTTCGCAGTCGTGCGCTACGGGAACGTCATGGGATCGCGCGGATCCGTGATCCCGTTCTTCATGTCTTTGGCGCATACCGGTGTCCTGCCCATTACCGATTCACGCATGACCCGCTTCATGATCACGCTTGAACAGGCGGTCGAGCTTGTCTGGCATGCTTTCGACGATATGCAGGGTGGTGAAATATACGTCAGAAAGATTCCTTCAATGACGATAGTGGACATTGCCAGAGCGGTAGCACCGAAGGCGAGACATAAGATCATCGGGATTCGCCCCGGGGAGAAGATTCACGAGCAGATGATCGGCCTAGAGGACGCGCCGCACACCTTCGAGTACGAGACGCACTACAAAATTCTTCCTGCGATTCACAACTGGTCCTCTGACCCGTCGCGCACCAACGGCGGTACCAAGGTAAACGAGCAGTTCATGTACACCTCGGACAAGAACACTGAGTGGATGCCTGTGGAGGTATTGGAAAGGTGGATCGAAGCGCATCGCGACAAGATCGGCATCGCCTGAGCGAGGGAAGAGAATAGACAGCGGGCATCGACCTCGTTTGGGCAAGAAGATACTTATTACCGGTGGCTCCGGGCTCTTAGCGCTGAATTGGGCGGCGGCGGCCCGCGCCACCCACACGGTCGTACTGGGTCTGCACGAGCGGAAGGTCGTCGTGAACGGCGTCGAGACCCGACGTATCGATCTTGAGTCGGTCGAGGCACTCGTTCGTGTCTTTGCGGAAACCGAACCCAATCTGATCATCCATACGGCGGGTATGACCAGTGTTGAGGCGTGCGAGAGGGCCCCGGAACTCGCATGGCACATCAACGTCGATCTCGCGGTGAACGTGGCCCGCGCCTGCACCCATCTGGGGCTTCCGTTGGTGCATATCTCAACGGATCACGTGTTCTCGGGACAGGCGACCAATGTCTCAGAAACTCATCCGCTTTCTCCAGTGAACGTCTACGGACGAACCAAAGCCGAGGCAGAGCTTCAGGTTCAGCAGGCGTGCCGTCAGGCGCTCGTGGTGCGCACGAATTTTTATGGTTGGGGACCGTCTTATCGGCGGTCTTTCAGTGACACGATTCTCGCGGCCTTGCGCACGGGTCGCGGACTGACGCTGTTTCAGGACGTGTTTTACACCCCGATACTCTGCGAAGCATTGGTCGACACCGTACACCGCTTGCTCGAGCGCAAGGCCAGCGGCGTGTTCCATGTCTCCGGGGACGAACGGATTTCCAAGTATGACTTTGGGCTCAGAGTCGCCGAGCATTTTAGTGTGAACCCCGGCGCGATAAGGGCAGGGAACATCGTCGATCGCGCTGACCTGGTTCCCCGCCCCCGGGAGATGAGCCTTTCGAACGAGAAGGCCCATGGTCTGCTCGGGAGCGGGCTCGGTGGGGTCGATGTACAGTTGCGGCGGCTCTTACAGCAGGAAGAAGCCGGCCTGGCGAGCGAGATGCAGAAAATATGACTCATTTGATCCCGTACGGACGCCATCACATCGATGAGGAGGACATTCAGGCAGTCGTGGATGTACTTCGAAGCGGCGTGCTTGCCCAAGGTCCTGTCATCGAGCAATTCGAGCGATCGATTTGTTCTTATGTCGGCGCGAAATACGCGGTGGCGGTGTCGAGTTGCACGGCTGCGCTTCACATCGCGGCCCTGGCGGCGGACGTTGGGCCCGGAACATCGTTGATTACATCGCCCATTACTTTCGTCGCCAGCGCGAACGCGGCGCTGTATGCGGGCGGACGACCCGCATTCGCGGACATCGATCCCGACACGCTGAATATGTCCGCCGAAAGCTTACGGGAGCAACTTCGCAAAAACCCGAACGTCTGCGCTGTTGTGCCGGTCCACTTCGCCGGACTGGCTTGCGATATGCCGGCTATCCGTGCCGCAGCCGATGCCGGCAGCGCGGTCGTGATCGAAGATGCGGCTCATGCGCTGGGCGCTCGCTACCCGGATGGCAAACCCGTGGGCTGCTGTGCTCACTCACTCATGACGGTCTTCTCGTTTCACCCGGTGAAGTCCATAGCCGCAGGCGAAGGCGGCATGATCACCACGAACGATGAGTCGATCTATCGCCGGCTGTTGCGCCTGCGCAGCCATGGCATTAACAAGCTGGACGATCCATTCGAGTTGCCGGAACAGGCCGGCGAGAATGGGGTGCGACACCCCTGGTACTACGAGATGCAGGAATTGGGATTTCACTACCGCATCACGGACATCCAGTGCGGGCTGGCATTATCGCAACTCAATAAACTCGACCGGTTTATCGAGCGCCGTCGCAATCTCGTCGAAGCGTATGACGAGGCGTTCGCGGACATGCGATGCGCGCGTCCGGCACAGACCAGCGGCCGCGACCGGAGTGGCCACCACCTCTACGTGCTCCGTATCGATTTCAAGGCGACGAAGTGGACTCGCGCGCGCTTCATGCAGGAACTCCGGGAACGGAAAATCGGCAGCCAAGTGCACTACATCCCGGTACCCGCGCAACCGCATTACCGCAGATTGGGCTTCAAGCCGGAAAATTACCCGAGCGCGCAGAAATATTATCAGGAGGCCTTGAGCATCCCGCTGTTCTTCGATCTGACTGACGACGAGCAACGGTACGTGATCGAGACGCTGAAGGAATTCCTCGATTGAAACTGGCCCTCGGCACGGCGCAGATTGGCCTCGATTACGGCATTGCGAATCGGCATGGACAGCTTTCGTGGGAGGAAGCGGCGGCCATCGTCCGGCTTTCACGCGCAAGCGGCATGGATACCCTTGACACCGCCCTTAGCTATGGAAACAGCGAGCAACAACTTAGAAAAATCGGCGTGGGCGACTGGAAGGTCGTGTCGAAACTGCCCGCCATACCGGTGGATTGCACGGACGTGACCCGCCATGTAGAGGACTCCCTCGGTACCTCCCTGAGCCATCTCGGTATAAGCAGGCTGTACGGCCTGCTGTTGCACCGTCCTCAACAGCTCCTGGAACGGGGTGGTGACCGTCTCTACAGTGCGCTTCAGCGAGCGAAGGAAGACCGGCTGGTGCAGAAGGTGGGCGTCTCGATATACGACCCGGTTGAGCTCGACACCCTTTGCAGTCGCTTTCAGTTTGATCTGGTACAAGCGCCTTTCAATTTGCTGGATCACCGCCTGATAGACAGCGGTTGGATGGTGCGGCTCCAAGCAAACGACATCGAGCTGCACGTGCGCTCCGTGTTCCTGCAAGGCTTGCTCCTGATGGGCCCCCGCGATCGTCCGAAGAAGTTTGACCGCTGGGCGGCGCTATGGAAAAGATACGATGAGTGGCTGCGACAGAGCAGGCTCACGCCATTGCAGGCTTGTCTGAGGTACGTACTGTCATTCGCGGAAATCAGCAAAGTGGTCATCGGTGTCGACAGCAGGGATCAGTTGGTAGAGATACTCGAGGCCGCGGACGGCGCGGCGCCGTCAATCCCCGGTTCGATCGCGGCTGCTGAACCCGAACTTATCAATCCCGCACGATGGCATGCTCTCGCTTGACGTTGATTCGGGGTGTTAAACACGACACAGCTGCTACCTAATGAAGTACGTTCCGTTTGTGCAGGTAATGTTCTGATCATGATTGCGAGTTCGGTACTCACTGCCTCATACGACTGGTCAAATCACCGGCGCTGAGACTGAAGCTCATCGCGTCGGGTGCATCGCACACCAATCCGGTGACTCAATTCACCAAGGAACGCCCCTCTTGAAAGTCGAAATCGTCGCGGAACTTGCCCAGGGTTTTGAAGGTCGACCGGAACAAGCACGGCTACTGATGAAGGCCGCCGCGGCAGCCGGTGCCGATGCCGCCAAGTATCAGCTCGTGTATGCGGATGAACTGGCTACCCCCGATTACAAGCACTACGACCTTTTCCGCTCGCTCGAGATGGACGACGACGTCTGGGCGGGTCTCGCGGCGTACGCGCACGAGCAGGGAATCGGTCTCTATCTCGATATCTTCGGCACGAGAAGTCTGCGGCTTGCTGAGCGGCTCGGCGTGAGCGTCGTGAAACTGCATGGCACCGATATCGCCAACGTCGGCTTCCTGGAACAACTCGCCGACAGCTCAATCCCGAGAATCCTGCTCGGCGCCGGCGGTGCCTATGCCGGCGAGATTGAACGAGCCCTGGACGTGCTGTCGGGCAAAGAGACGGTCGTCCTGCTTGGGTTTCAGGCGTATCCGACGCCCGATGACACGAACCAGATTGCGCGCGTGAGAGCAGTGGTCGATCGAGTGCGTCAGCGGCGCGCAAAGATTGCGGTTGGGTTCGCGGATCACGCCGCACCGGATAGCCCCCTTTCGCATGCCTTGGCTGCGACCGCCATTGGGGCGGGGGCGACCGTGATCGAGAAGCATCTGACCTTGGGGCAAATCATGAAACTCGAAGACCACGAGTCGGCGCTCAACCCGGACGAGTTCAAGCGATTCTGCGACACCGTCCGAGCCTGCGCCGCCGCATTTGGAACGAGTAGCGGGAGCGAGGACTTCGGGATGAGCGAGGCGGAGCGAGGTTACCGCAACATGATCCGCAGACACGTTGTCGCGGGTCGGGACCTGCCCGCCGGCTCGCGCCTCTCGCCGGCCGATGTGGTCCTTAAACGCTCCGCCGCCGCCGATATCATCACCGATCCAGGGCTGGTCTACGGAAAAACGCTGACGCGCGCGCTTCGCGCTAATGCGCCACTAGCGCCCGGCGATTTGGGTTGAGGGACATTCCATGTCACGACGCCTCGTAGCCGCCATTGCTTGTCGAAATCAGGGTTCGCGACTGTACGGCAAGCCGCTTCAGAATCTCGATGTTACAAACGGCATCCGGATTATCGACAACATACTCGACTGCCTGCGATCGATAGACGCTATCGACGAGATCGTACTGGGTATTTCGGAGGGTGTGGAGAACGAGATTTTCAAAGAAATTGCGGAGCAGCAAAAGATAAGGTTCATCGTAGGTGATGAGACAGATGTGTTAGCCCGACTCGTGGCGTGTGGGCGGCTCGCGGGTGCAACGGACGTATTCCGGGTAACCAGCGAGTCGCCTTACCTGTATTTCGAGCCGGTCGAGGATCTATGGCGCAGGCATCTGGCGGAGCGAGCTGACGCGACGTTCATGGACGAGGTCGTCGACGGATGCGGTTTCGAGATCATTACCCAGAAGGCGCTCGAGGAGTCGCACGCTAAGGGTGAGAGCAAGCACCGCTCGGAGCTATGCACGCTCTACATCCGCGAGCATCTTCGGGATTTCAAAGTGATCAAGCCCGATCCGCCGAAAGAACTTGTTCGCCGCGATCTCCGGCTCACGGTAGATAATCCTGAGGACTTGGCGGTCTGCCGGGCTGTTTACGGTGTTTTCAAGGACCATGCTCCGCGGATTCCGGTTACGGAGATCGTCCGGTTCCTGGACGCCAATCCGAAATTGATCGAGATGATCGCGCCTTTTACCCAGACCGGTTATGCAACCATGTATCGATGGGGCGCGCATGAGTAACGAAGGACAAAGGCTTTGGAAGCGGGCCAAGCAGATCATTCCAGGCGGCAACATGTTGCTGTCGAAGCGGGCGGAAATGTTTCTGCCCGAGCTGTGGCCGGCTTACTTTAGCAGGGCGAAGGGTTGCAAAGTTTGGGACCTGGACGGAAAGGAATATATCGACATGTCGATCATGGGCATCGGCACCAACACGCTCGGATACGGTCACCCGGAAGTGGACGCGGTCGTACACAAGACCGTGGACGCCGGGAATATGTCCACCTTCAACTGTCCGGAAGAAGTCCATCTCGCGGAGAGACTCCTCGAGCTGCATCCCTGGGCCGACATGGTCCGCCTGGCCCGCACGGGGGGCGAGGCGAACGCCATTGCCATTCGTATCGCCCGCGCGGCGTCGGGCAAAGATAAGGTAGCCATATGCGGCTATCACGGCTGGCATGACTGGTACCTCGCCGCGAATCTGGGCGACGACAAGAATCTCGCCGGCCATCTCCTGCCGGGCCTGGAACCCAACGGCGTACCGGAAAACTTGCGCGGCACGGTTTTCCCTTTCAACTACAACAACTATGCCGAGATCGAGGCATTGGTCGCCACGCATGACATAGGCGTCATCAAGATGGAGGTGTCGCGCAACCTGGGGCCCGCCGACGGGTTTCTGCATAAAGTACGGAGGCTGGCCACGGAACGCGGCATCGTGCTGATCTTCGACGAGTGCACCTCAGGATTCCGTCAGAGTTTCGGCGGGCTGCACAAGGTTTATGGAGTGGAGCCGGACATGGCCATGTTCGGCAAGGCGCTGGGCAACGGGTATGCCATCACCGCCACCATCGGGCGGCGCGAAGTCATGGAGGCGGCTCAGACGACCTTCATCAGCAGCACTTTCTGGACCGAACGTATCGGCCCGACCGCCGCGCTGAAAACGCTGGAGGTGATGGAGCGCGTCGCATCCTGGGAACAGATTACGCAAACCGGGCGGGATATCGCCGCACGGTGGCAGGCGCTGGCCGACAGGCACGGCATTTCGATCACGATCAGCGGACTGCCTGCTCTCACGAATTTCGCCTTCAACAGCCGCAACGCATTGGCGTACAAGACGCTCATTACGCAGGAGATGCTGGCTCGCGGCTACCTCGCTGGGACCAGCGTTTATGTTTGCACTGCGCATACTCCGGAAGTGGTGGAGCGCTTCTTCGAAGCGCTCGATCCTGTTTTCGGGCTCGTCAGGGAGTGTGAAGACGGACGAGATGTGATGAACCTCCTTAAAGGTCCCGTATGCCATGGCGGCTTCAAGCGGCTGAATTGAAAACAGAGTTACAAGTCGCGTTTCGGGTGGACGCTTCCGACCGGATCGGTACTGGGCATCTTGTGCGCTGTCTGACGTTTGCCGATTCGCTCAGGGAGAGGGGAGCTCGGACGCGTTTTGTCTGCCGGAGTGTGCCCGATGTTATGCGGGCTCGGTTAGTACGGAGTGGGCACGAGTTGGCCAGTCTCGACGGCTTTCAGTCCGGCGAACCGGTCTGCGATTTGGCACATTCTCACTGGTTGACCGTATCCCAGGCCCGGGATGCAGAAGACACGTTGCATGTTCTCGCAGACCGGCCATGGGATTGGGTGATTGTCGATCACTATGCGCTGGACGAGCGTTGGGAGACGATCCTGCGCCAGGCGGCGAAGAACATGATGGTGATCGACGATCTTGCCGACCGCCAACACGATTGCGACTTGCTGCTCGATCAGAACCTCGTTAGTGGGATGAACGAGCGATACGTCGGTCGCGTGCCTGCGACGTGCAAGACGCTGTTGGGGCCGCATTACGCTTTGCTTCATCGCGGCTACGCGAAGTTGCACGCCGCCGTCGTTTCGCGCACAGCCGTGAAGCGGGTGCTGATTTTTTTCGGAGGGACGGATCCCGACAATCTGACCAAGCGGGCATTGAACGCCGTGTTATCGCTTGAACGGAAAGACATAAGCATAGACGTGGTGCTTTCGGTCAGCAGCCCGTATTCGCGCGAAGTAGAGGCACTCGCCGGGCGTTATCCGCAAGTGACTTGCCATCGTAACCTCCCGACGCTTGCACCGCTGATCGCATCTGCCGACCTCGCACTTGGCTCGCTGGGGGCGACCAGCTGGGAACGGCTGTGCCTCGGACTGCCCACGATCGCAATCTCCTTGGCGATGAACCAGGAGGAAGTGGCCGCGGCACTCGACCGTGCCGGGCTCATCGACTGGATAGGTCACAGCGATTCGGTCACCACCGAAGCGATTTCGACACACTTGAAGCGCGCGCTGGAGAGAGAGGATCTGTCGGCGTGGTCGGCGAAATGCAGAGCGGTTTGCGACGGACGCGGGACGGAGCGAACAATCAAAGAAATGCACGATATCGACGAGCTTCAGTCATCGCGTGTCGCGAGCGGCGACCGACTAGGGCGATAGGGCCCATATGAGCGATAACGGATCAAGAAAACTGCGACGAAACGCGCTGGGCTACTGGGAAGTCGAAAACAAGCCGAGTGAGACGGAGCTGCAGGAATATTACGCGCGCAAGTATTACCAGGAGGCCAGGGGAAGCTATGAGCATGCGTACACGGCCGCGGAGCTAAATTATTTTCGCGCCAAGATCGGGCAACGGTGGGCCGTCATCAGGCGCTTCATCGCCGGCCCAGGTTCCTTGTTGGATGTCGGTTGCGGGGAGGGATACACGCTGGCATTTTTCCGGGAACTAGGGTGGACGGTACGGGGGCTGGACTACAGCAGTGCGGGGATCGAGTCCAAGAATCCCCAGTGTCGCGATGCACTCGTTACCGGGGACCTGTTTCGGCTCATCGAACAGGAGTTTTTGTCTGGGAACCGATACGAACTCATCTGGTTACAGAACGTTCTGGAGCACGTCATCGACCCGGTCCGGCTTCTCGACAAGTTGCGCCGTATTGTTTCGCCCGATGGCGTGTTGATTGTTACCGTCCCGAACGATTTTTCCGACGTACAGCTCACTGCCTTGGAAAGGGAGCTAATCGATTCGGAGTTCTGGGTGGCGTTACCGGATCACCTTAGCTACTTCTCACGCACCGGCCTTGTGAACATTGGCGCGGCCACGGGCTGGGCATGTGTGGAAGTCCTAGCGGATTTTCCCATCGACTGGTTTCTCTACCACCCAGGTTCCAACTATGTGAGAACTAAAGCAGCAGGAAAGCCAGCACATGCCGCGCGGGTGGAACTCGAAAATCTCATCAATCGTAAGCCGATCGAAGATGTGGTCAATTTCTATTCGGCGCTCGCCCGGATCGACATGGGGCGAGATCTGACCGCTTTCTATCGGACGCATACCGAGTAGATCGTGGGCGAGACAGTTTTGCTGACCGGCGCCACGGGATTTCTCGGTCGCCATACCGTTCGAGCATTGGAAGAGTCGGGATGGGAGGTAATCCGTTGTGTCCGTGCAGGCACCCCCCATCCAGACCGGGCGCAGTCAGTGGAATGTGATTTGAACGATCCCGCCGGACTATTGGCGCTCGAACCGCGATGTCACCCGGATGCGATCGTCCACCTCGCCTGTCATGTCGGATGGGATGGAAGTAACGATGAACGTCTGTTCGTTCCCAACGTCCTGGCGACGGGCTGTTTCGCATATCTCGCGCGTGTCTGGGGGGCGAAGCTCATTTTCGCATCAGCGGCAATTGTGCATGGAAGTCGCTCCGAGCGGATCAGTAGCGACAGTCCTGTCCAACCGGATAGTCCCTACGGCAGGAGCAAAGCGCTCGGTGAGGCACTGATTCAGGCGTCGGGTGTCGAGTACAGCATACTCAGAATAGCGGGGATGTTTGGGTGTGACGGACCGAGACATCTTGGTCTGAATCGAGCGATCGACGACGCGCTCCGTGGTGTACCACCGACACAGATCGGCGAGGGACGCGGTCTGCGAAACTACGTCTACGTACGAGACGTTGCGAAGGCGATCGTGGTTGCGTTGCGAGCCAATGCCGGTGGCACGTACCTAGTGTCCGGAAGCGAAGTGCTCTCGATCACGAGCATGCTCGAGGCAGTTTGCGAAACGTTTCTTCCCGGGATGCGCCCTGTGATCAAACCCGGGACGGAGGCGGCGGACCAGATTGTTTCCCCGTCACCGATGCTGCCTGCGACCAGGACTTTTCACGAGGCGCTCCTGGACATCCATCGAAGCAAGCAGACATGCGACTGGGCCTGCTAGGCGATATTCATGGCAACGTGCTCGCCCTCGCGGCTGTTCTCCGTGCTGCGAAGGAAAACGGGATGGATGCGCTCTGTTTGACGGGCGATTTCGTGGGGTATTACTACGAGCCAGACGCCGTATTCGAGTTGCTGTCCGAATGGACGCGATACGCCGTGCGCGGAAATCACGAGGACATGCTCCTCGAATGTCTGAACGATCCTGCGGCGGCGGACAGGTGCCGGCGGCGTTATGGCGCGGGAATCGACCATGCCATCCAGCGTCTTTCTCCTGCGGACATCGATATGATCGCGCGTCTGCCAAGATCATTGCGGTTGAAGTTCGGCGGTAAGAGTTTGCTACTGGCACACGGGGCGCCTTGGGACACCGACTGTTATATGTATGCGACCGCGTCGGCCACCCTGTGGGACCGGTTGGGCGAGGCGGGAACCGATTACGTGGTTCTCGGCCATACGCATCACCGGTTGATCAGGCAGATCGGTATGACGCGGGTGATCAATCCGGGCTCGGTCGGTCAACCGCGGGACCGGCGACCCGGGGCTGCATGGGCGATTCTAGATACCGTCACCGATGAAGTCGAGCACCGTACGGAGCTATACGACATTGCCCGCGTGGCGGAGCAGGCGCGGACCATCGATCCCGAGTTGCCGTATCTTTGGGAGGTACTCGTCCGGCAATGAAGAACATTCTGATCACCGCGATCGGCGGCGACATTGCCCAGAACGTCGGTGCAATCGTCCGCGAGGCGTATCCGGATTGGCGTTTGATCGGTACCGACATTCACGATCGTCATGGTGGGGCGCTGTTCGTCGACACGTTGCATCGCGGGCCTGCCGCTTCCCATCCGGAATATGGCGAATGGCTGAGCGATCTGATCCAAAAGGAGCAGGCTGCGCTTTGCATTCCGATGTCGGAGGCCGAGTTGAGATACTTCCTCGAGCGAAGACAGGAAAATTGCGGCGGGGCGAGGCTGGTGATGCCGAATCTGCGCGCCATCGAGATTGGGACCGACAAACTCGAAACGGCCGCGTTTCTCGATTCGATTGGGTGTCCCGGTCCCTGGACCGTTCCGGCGGAGATACGCGATGACCGCGTTACGCTGCCTTGCATATTCAAACCGCGGCGAAGCTCCGGCTCCAAGACGATATTTGTCTGCCGAACCGCAGCAGAACTCGCGTTTTATCGAGAGCGGTACGCGGGTGGGATTTTCCAGGAACTGCTCCTGCCGGCCGACAAAGAAGTGACCTGCGCCGTATTTCGGGCGCAAACGGGGGACACGATCGTGCTTCAGCTGCTTCGGACGCTCGTCGGCGGTTTCACCGGTTGGGCGAAGGTAATCGACAACCGGCAGATCGCTGACCAGTGTAAGAGATTGGCCGAGGCAATGGATCTCAGAGGATCAATCAATGTCCAGCTTCGCATTACCGAAGCCGGGCCCAGAATCTTCGAGATCAACGCACGGTTTTCTTCTACGGTATTAATGAGACATAAAATGGGTTTTCGCGATGTGGTCTGGGCCCTGCAGGACATGATGCAAGATCGGCCGACGTTTTATCACCCCGAAGTCGGCACGATCGCGGTTCGCGTGCAGGGCGCGATGTTGCTGCGCACGAACAGCAAGGAAGTACGATATGACCGTTGACATTGCCGGCAGAAAAATTGGTCTTTCCCGCCCACCGTTTATCATTGCGGAAATGTCGGGTAACCATAACCAATCGCTCGAACGAGCGCTGGCCATTGTCGAAGCGGCTGCCCGGTCAGGTGCGCATGCGTTGAAGATTCAAACGTATACGCCGGATACCATGACGCTCGATATCGAGGAACGAGAATTCCTCATTCGCGATCCTGGGAATCTATGGAAAGGAAAATCGCTATATCGTCTCTATGCCGAGGCCTACACGCCCTGGGAGTGGCATGCCCCGATCTTCGAGCGCGCGCGGGCGTTGGGCATGATCCCGTTCAGCACACCATTTGACGAGACGGCGATCTCGTTCCTCGAGAGTCTCGATGTTCCCTGCTACAAGATCGCTTCCTTCGAGAATACGGATCTGTCGCTGGTTCGCCGAGTTGCCGCGACCGGTAAACCGCTGATTATCTCGACCGGTATGGCGAGCGTGGCCGAGCTCGACGAAACGGTCCGGGGTGCAAGGGAAGCGGGCTGCGAACAGCTGATACTGCTCAAGTGCACCAGCACCTATCCCGCGGTGCCCGAAAACTCGAACATACGAACGCTTCCGCACATGAGGGAGCTGTTCGACTGTGAGGTGGGCCTTTCGGACCACACGATGGGTGTTGGCGTCGCTGTGGCCAGCATAGCCTTGGGGGCGAGTGTCATCGAGAAACACTTCACCCTAACCCGCGTCGAAGGCGGGGTTGACAGCGCCTTTTCCATGGAGCCGCTCGAAATGGCGTTGCTGACGGCTGAGGCCGAGCGCGCATGGCAGGGTCTGGGCGATGTGAGCTACGGCCCCACCGAGGCGGAGAGAAAGTCTATTCAATTCCGCCGCACGCTGTACGTCGTGAAGGATCTGAGAGCCGGGGAGGCGCTGAGCCACGAGAACGTGCGCGCGATCCGACCGGGGCTGGGCCTGCCCACGAAGCATCTGGAGCAGGTTCTCGGCAAGACCGTGAAGCGCGATGTGCGGCGGGGAACGGCGCTCACGTGGGAATTGCTCATATAAGGGCGCGCGGCCTTTGACCGAATTGCCGCGATCTGTTACTCGATGAGCCCCTGTTGGTCACCCAACCCACTCTCGACGTTCACTTTTCGGGGCGGTGTTCTGGCGCTGCGGTTCGGCAGCATGGTGGTTGTGCTCGATGGCGATCGCGATGGAGATTGAGGCGGGACGATTCGTGCTTCGGTCGCTCACGGCGCGTGATGTAACGGAGCGATATCTCGGTTGGCTAAGGGAATCCGATGCTAAGAGGTACATTTCTGCAGCCCGCGATACCAAGGACCTCGCGGATCTCAAGCGGTATGTGAGTGAGCGCGCCGATCGCGAGGACGTGTTGTTCCTCGGCATCTTCGAGAAGACGACCGGGGTTCATGTCGGAAACATTAAGTACGAGCCGGTCGACTCCCGCCTGAGGTATGCGATTATGGGCATCCTGATCGGCGATTCAGCCTTTCGGGGCAAAGGCGTGACAGCCGAGGTGATCAGGGCGAGCGGGGAGTGGCTGCGAGACCACCGCAACATCGAGCAGATCGTACTGGGCGTGGAAGACGGAAATCGCGCGGCAGTGCGAGCGTACGAAAAGGCGGGCTTCGTGATTTCCACTACACCTCATATACCGCAAACGTCGCCCGAGATAACGACCATGGTCTGGTATCCCTAGAGCGATCTTCCGCGTGGGTGTAGGCGACTGACGCCTGCATCGCGTTTGAACATGAAACTTCCGCTCATCAAGTGCATTTCTCAGCGAAGCGGGTATCGCCGTCTCCGGCGCACCATGCGAGGTTATCGTTTGCTCAAGGCGGCGAACGAGGTGGGCAGGATTGGTGCCGCGAAGGAGGCGCTCACGAGTACCCGTCTCGGCCTCGGTAAGTGCGGCGCCTCAGAATTAATATTTGGCGCTGGCGTCGGCGAAGCGGAATTGATCGCTCGACAGTATCTTCTCTCTCGCCTGGGCACGCTCGAATTCAACAAGGCGCTGCTCCACGCGGTGGCTAAGGCCAATTCCCAAGTCGTTTATCCGATGCCCCCGGAGTGGCGGCTGGTGTTGCGCAGCCATGGATTCGCGGTGGCCGAACGACGATCTGCGATTCTTTGGAACGGATATATGGTTCTGCTTCTCGTTTACGCCTTGGTCCGGCTCGCATGGCAATTGGTTAGCAGTGTCCGTGAGGCGATCAGACCTCGGTATCGAGGGCTGGGCAGGTACGCATACTTCGACTTGCTGACCGTCGGAACGTTGCCTCAACCTGGGGCGGACGGGCGCAGTCATGATGTCATCAGCTGGTATGCACATTCTTCGATTCGGGTCGCAGATATCGATACCATATGTCATGGAGTTAGGGACACGGTTGGCCGCGAGGTGTTGGGCATACCCGTGGTGCCTCTTCCGGGATCGCTGCCGCCGTTGCCTCGACTCTCTGCTACAGTGCGCCTTATTGGTTGGGGCTTCAGCGCGACCGCGCTTGCCGTCTTGGATCTTTTGCGGGGCAGGTGGTGGCACGCGATGTTACTGGCGGAAGGGGTGTCTGCGGCGACAGTGCGCTTGCAGGAATCATCGCGATTGGCGCGGGACTATCTATTTCATAATTCCGGTTGGATTTACAGACCGCTTTGGACTTACGAAGCAGCAAAGCGCGGCTCCCGAATCGCATTTTATTTCTACTCCACCAATTGCGAACCCTTCAAGCGGCCGCAAGGTTATCCGACCATTCCATACGGCTGGCAGGCGATGAGTTGGCCCGATTATGTCGTCTGGGACGAATACCAAGCGGATTTCGTCCGCCGTGCGGTCGGAAATGGCCCCACGGTCCACGTCGTTGGACCGATATGGTTTCAGACAAGTAGCGACGAGGTAAGGGGACTGCCGCCAAGGACCGTCGCGGTGTTCGACGTTCAGCCCATGCGAGATACGTTCTATCGAACGTTGGGTATCGCCTTTGACTACTACACGTCGACTACGGCCGAAAGATTTCTGACGGACATCTACGAGACGCTGCAGGCGCATGGCGGGACGCTTGCCTTGAAGAGAAAGCGCAACATCGGCCGCAGAGCGCATCCCCGGTACCGGCGTCTGATGAATGATTTCGACGAAAGATCGAACTTCAGGAGTATCGATCCCGATGTCTCGCCTATTCGACTGATCGAGAACAGCGTGGCGGTGATCTCGATGCCATTCACCTCCACCGCGATATTGGGCCGAGAACTGGGAAAGCCAAGCTGCTACTACGACCCGACGGGGTTATTACAACGCGACGATCGTGCAGCGCACGGCATACCGATCATACAAGGGCCGCTCGCACTTGCGGAGTGGATAAGACAATGCGCAATCGGCTCTCCGCCGCGCCCGACAGTCGCGACGCTGCGGCAGAGATGATTTCGGAGATTCGCCAAATGAGATGCAGATGGGTGCCCGAAAACTGAAGGATATCGCCAAAAGAATACCGGGCCTTCCTTTCCTCTACCACAGGTCGATCGGTCTGTTGCTGAGAGCAAAGTCCGCAGAGGGCGTCTTTACGGAGATATTCTCAAAGAACAGGTGGGGCGGGGCGGATTCCGTTTCGGGTAAAGGCTCGGACGTTCATCAAACGAGGGTCGTTATCAGGGAGCTTCCGCTGGTGTTACGCAACTTTCGCGTTCGCACCGTGCTGGATATTCCCTGCGGCGATTTTCACTGGATGAAGTATGTTCCCATGGACAACGTCAACTACATCGGCGGCGACATCGTGGGGGACTTAATTGACAAGAATGCGAAAACTCATGGGACAGAAAACCGGAGTTTCCGCAAACTGAATCTGCTCCAGGACACTCTTCCGAGAGTGGACATGATATTTTGCCGCGATTGTCTCGTGCATTTCAGTTACAAAGACATCTTTGTCGCATTGAAAAACATATGCTCCAGCCATTCGACTTATCTGCTGACAACGACGTTTCCCAGTCGGCAGCGCAACTACGATATCGCAACCGGCCAATGGCGCCCACTGAACATTGAGGCCGCTCCTTTTTCGTTCCCGCCACCGATTCGAACGATCAACGAGGCGTGCACGCAAGACGGCGGAGCATACAAGGATAAATCGTTGGGACTGTGGCACATAGCGGACATCGGGAAAAGCCTCGCCGCGCGTCCATTGTCCCAGGATTAGCGCGTAGGCTTCGGCTAAGGGTTCAGTTGACCTTGCGATTCATCAAGCGGTCGATCATCTGGATCAAAACGGCCGGGACAAGACTCGACGTCAAGAGCCGAATCATAAACGCCGCGCTCAATAACCGAAGGCGCGTGTCTTACCAGGGAGCACAGTACGTATTTGCAATTCCAAATCGCCTATGCCGGTACAGAGCAGATACCTTTGCATCAAAAGAGCCCGAGACGCTCGCCTGGATCGATACATTTTCCGCAAAATCGATTTTCTGGGATATTGGCGCGAATGTCGGGCTGTATTCCATTTACGCGGCAAAGCGGCATGGTTGCCAAGTCTTCGCCTTCGAGCCGTCGGTTTTCAATCTGGAGGTCCTCGGGCGAAATGTACGGCTCAACGACCTGTCCGCCCACATTTGTCTGGTGCCCTTGGCAGTCAGCAACAGAACGGGATCGGGCCTCTTGCACATGAGTTCTACGAGTTGGGGTGGCGCACTTTCAACATACGACAAGACGTTCGGATTCGACGGGAAAGAATTGAACTCTGTCTTTGAATACGCGATCTTCGGCGTGACCCTGGACGATGCGGTCACCAAGCTGGGCTTGCCGACCCCGCATTACATAAAAATAGACGTGGACGGAATCGAGCATCTGATTCTTTCGGGCGGATTCAAGGTGCTGAGTACCGTGCGAAGCGTGCTCGTCGAAATTTCCAGAGATTTTCGCGAACAGTCGAAGTCGTCGAAAGAATATCTGGAAGCAGCCGGACTCGTGCTCCAGGCCGGTAACCGACAAGCGCAGGAATCCGACAGTGCGACCACGAATCAAATCTGGGTAAGGCCCTGATGGCGGCGCCATCGTGCCCGTTATGCGGGTCTTCTGCGATCAAGACAGATGGCCTGTATCGTAGTGTGCATCCCGCGTTTACCGGGCTGAAAAGGGCGCGATGCCATTCTTGCGACATGGTATTTGCTGCACCCATGCCCGGCGACGAGACCCTCCGGGAGTATAACGCGCAGTACTTCGAGAGCGCGCATGGAGGAGAAGCACGAACCGCGAGTGCAACCGCTTTCTTTTCGGGGATCGCTCGTCTGCGCCTGGCGCAGGTCGAGCGCTACCTGGCCGCGCAGAATATCATTGTGTCGAGGGTATTGGAGTGGGGGCCGGGCCGAGGATTCTTTGCGCGCTGTTGGCTGGAGAAACATCCAGGAACCAGGTATATGGCGGTCGAGACCGACGCGGCCTGCCACGCATCGCTTGTAGAAATAGGTGTCGAGGTTCTGGAAGTTCCAGCCAAGGAGGAGAGCGTTGATCTAATCGTGATGTCCCATGTGCTTGAGCACGTCCCGGATCCGATAGCGTTCCTCACAGACGCTCGCGAAAACCTTCGAAGGGACGGCGCCGTCTTCATAGAAGTGCCCTGCCGAGATTGGGAGCACAAGCCTGTCGACGAACCTCACCTGCTTTTTTTCGAGAAGGCGACGATGCACCGCTTGTTGACCCGTGTGGGCTTTCGCGGGATCGAGGTGAGCTATAACGGTCAGGAAATCGATCGATTGCGATCGAGAGGCATGGTGCGGGCCAAATGGCTGGCGTTGCGTTCGAAATTGATCGCCGCCGGCCTCGTGGTGCCGTTTGCCCGGACACGGCCAGGAATGGAAATGTTGGCTGACCCGCTGGAGCGAGCGGTGGTAGCGCCTTTCAATGCACATCGTGAATCTGGCAAACCCGCTTGGTGGTTAAGAGCGCTCGCGCGGAGATCCGGCTGAGCGAATGAACATTTCCTATTTTCCCGTGCTCGGTGCGCCGGGCTGTCATGGCTGGACGACAGTCTGTAACTTCCCTCCCAATAACTGGGAGACGAGAGATTCGTCCGAGAAGTTCGTCAACGTAACCTGGTCGTCAGGCACCGAGTGGAGATCGGAGAATATCGGCGTCCTCGCTTCGGGCGACGTTCGTACTGTCCGTATCCAGGATCTCGTCGGCCTGGTTCCGGACGGCGTCCTTCCGCTGCTGTCTCTCACCCGGTCGAAGCTGCCGTCGTCCAGTGGCCGTCTGCCGCAATTAGATGTGACTGGATCATCCGTCCCTGCATGGCGTGCAACGATCGGACTTTCGACGGTTCATGGTTCGACCAGCTATCAGGGTGAGATCGATCCATTTCCGGCGCCGGGCTCTCTCTTAACCTTTTGTCCCTTCATCCAGTTCGGTGACGAGATAAGCAACTACCTCATATTCGTGAATATCGAGAAATCACCCGTTGCCCGAACGTCACAATTGGAAATATACGATTGCGGCAAGATCAAACTAAAGGGCGTGTTCGCGGCAAGAAACAACGAAGCAACGGTCGTTGCGCTCGACGGGCTCGGTTTGACGTCGACCGACTTGCCTTTGATCGTGTGTCGTGAGATGTCGGGGGTACCGTTGTATTTTTCGAGAACGTCCGATGGGTCGTTTCTCAGCCTCGAGCATACGCATCCGCCGGCCTCCTATGTGATTCACGGAAGGCGCTGGGAGGCACAAAAGCTTCTGAAGCAGATATGGTTTGCGAAGTTGCCGCAAAGGGTGGCGCCATAATGCGACGCTACATCGAAAGGATGCGAAGAGCAGCTTGGATTCTCAAGCAACCCCTCACCCAGCGACCCAAGGTATCCGGGAGTCCCGTCAGCGATCTGTTTGTCTGGCGGAGTTCCGAAGATTGGGTGACCTTTTTCGAGCTGACGGACATCAGCGGGCTCTTTGTCGACCGCGGTGACGCCACGGACCGATTCGCAACACTTTTCTTTTTTGACGACAAGGGAACCCTGTTCTTGGAGAAACGTTGCAAGTTGGCTCCAAGCCAACGAAAAACGCTTGATCTGTCGACGCTTATGAATGGGGCGCATTCAGGTTGCGGTACGTTTTGCGTCTTTCACTCACATACTCCGAAGGCGGTATCGGATCTCGGTTCGTTCATCGCAGAAAGAGGTTATGTGAGCTACCGGTATGGAACGGCGCCGCTCCGAAGCTACGTGCATGGGAATCTGGATGCGGTTTCACTGCGGCCGGATGGGAATTTCCAGTTGCTTGGCTCGAGCAGTTTTCTGTCTCGTGAATACCGACTTCAGCATGAATTAGTGGGTCCCGGTTCATACGAAATCGCAATTGTGAATCCCGGTGGCCGGCATCAAAGCATTACGTGCCAATTGTTGGCGACATCCAGTGGCCAAGTATTGGAGTCGCAGGAGGTTCAACTGCCGCCCCGAGGCTGTCATGTTTTCCGGTTTCAGGTCGATGGGTCGCGGCCGTGTAGAATGGCTATTAGCAGCCATCTCGTAATGGCAAGACCTCTCGTGTTTCGTATCTGCAATCAAAAGATGGATGTCTTTCATGGTTAAACGGATACTCGAAGTTGGTTACGGCTCGGTCACTAAGGTGAAGATCGGCGATCGTTTGCCCTTGGCATTTATCGGCGGCCCCTGTGCGATCGAAAGTCGCGAGCATGCGTTCAAGATGGCCGAGGCGATCGGCAATATTTGCCGTCGGGTTGGCATGCCGTGGATTTACAAATCTTGTTACGACAAGGACTGTCGCTCCGCGCCCGATAGCTTCCATGGCCTGGGCGTAGATCATGGTCTCCGAATCCTGGCCGACATTCGGCAGGAGTTTGGGGTTCCTGTGGTATCCGATTTTTCCGACCCCGCCTGGGGGCCGGCGACGGGCGAGGTCTGCGACATGGTACAGGTACCGGCGTACCTCTGTAGGCAAACGTCCATGCTGCGAGCGGCGGCGCAGACGAAGCGGCCGGTTCACTTGAAGAAGGGCCAGTTCATGAGCCCATGGAACATGAAGAATTCCGTGCGCAAGATAGAGGCCAGCGGAAATCATCAAGTGCTCCTGGCGGATCGAGGAACGTTCATGGGCTACAACATGCTGGTGAACGACATGCGATGTTTTCCGATCATGGCGCAGACCGGCTATCCGGTTTGCTTCGACGCCACGCATTCGATCCAATTGCCGACGTCCATGGGGAACATCTCGGGCGGGCAGCGTGAATTCATTCCGCACCTCGTTCGCGCCGCGGTCGCTTGTGGTGTCAACGCGCTCTTCATGGAGGTTCACGACGACCCTGATAACGCGATGTCCGATGCCAACACCGTCCTGGATATCCAGTATCTCGAGAACATTCTCGACCAAGCGAAGGCGGTCCACGAGATGCGCCTCACGCTGCTCGAGAAGTATGGAGAAGACAATGTCCATCCGGAAAAATGACAGCCTGCTGGTCCAAGACGTGATGCTGCCGCTTGACCGGTTTCCCGTTATCGATCAAAGCGTGATCTTGAAAGAGGCATTGGAGGCGATGGGCCAATTCCGGCTCGGGATCGCGTGCATCGTGGATAGCGACAAGAAGCTCCTGGGGATCCTCACCGACGGTGATATTCGCCGTAAGCTATTAAAGGTGCAGAAGCCGTTCTCGGCATTTTTTGTCGACGACGCCCTGGATCACGCGATCCGCTCCCCGGTGACAACCCATCCGACGGATTCACTCGTGCATTCCGTCGACTTGATGGGCAGGAAGCAGATTTGGGACTTGCCTGTGGTCGACGACCGCGGGACTCTCGTTGGTTTACTGCATTTGCATCCCGCCATACAGGCATTGCTCCGAAATCAGGCATGACTGGCGCCGAAAGGAGTTCAAGTGTGCGC
This sequence comes from uncultured bacterium, assembly GCA_965233025.1. GTDB lineage: Bacteria > Nitrospirota > Nitrospiria > Nitrospirales > Nitrospiraceae > Palsa-1315. The sequence continues at coordinate 12,053 of CBDDRH010000182.1, read as the reverse complement.
GTCCGACCCTGGCGGCGCTTTCACCGGCGGGCCGTCTGACGAGCGAGTCGGGCTTCTTGCCGTTCCGGTCCGATTCGGGCCCCCTCCAGATCAACCCAAGGCATCGACATGAACGACTTGTACAAAAGGCGAGCCGCTTTAAAACAAAAGCTGCGGCGGCGCGAACGACTGTTCGCGGGCTGGGTATCATTTGCGCACCCGTCGATCACGGAAACGTTCGCGCGCGCCGGCTTCGATTTCATCGCCATCGACATGGAGCATTCGACGATCGCGCTCGAGCAGGCCCAACGCATCATCGCGGCCAGTCAGAGCGAAGGGGTGCCTTGTCTGCCGAGGCCGGTCTCCCATTCCAACGATTGGATAAAGCCGTTGCTCGAGTCGGGCGCCGACGGTCTTTTGATACAGATGATCAACACACCGGAGGAAATCGAGGCAATCATCGGGCACCTAAAATACCCGCCGGCGGGGCGTCGAAGCTTTGGTGTGAACCGCGCTCAGGCCTACGGCTTCGACTTCGACACGTACGTCCGACAATGGAATGAAACGTCGACCTTCATCATCCAGGTCGAATCGATCCAGGCAGTCGAGAATATCGAAAGTCTGCTGGCCTTTGAGGAGGTCGATGGTGTAATGATCGGACCGTACGACATCTCCGGCTCGCTCGGCGTTCCGGGTCAGACCTCCCATCCCCGCGTGATCGAGGCCGCGCGTACGGTGATCGCCGCCTGCGAACGGTCGGGCAAGAGCTGCGGTACGCAGGTGGCTGACGCGACTGCGCAAAGCGTTCAGGCGTTGTTCGAGCTCGGCTATACCTATGCGATTCTGGGGTCGGACCTGTTCGTGCTCTGGAAGTGGGCCGAACAGATGCAAGCGCTGATGCGATCGATGCGTTGAAGAGGAAAGAGCCCGTCATGAATTCGTACGTGAGCAATTTATTCAATGTCGAAGGCAAGGTGGCCGTCGTAATAGGGGGTGGTGGCCATCTGTGTAGCGAAATGGCAAGAGGTTTCGCGCGGGCTGGCTGCGCCGTTTCCGTTCTCGACCTGAGGCTCGAAAAAGCCAAAGCGGTCGAGGACGAATTGAGGGCGTCGGGCTTCGGCCGCGTCATGTCGCTCGCGATTGATGTCGCGAAGAAACAGGACCACATCGATGCGCTGGAACAGGTGATCGCCACCTTCGGCCGGGTCGACGTGCTGGTAAACGGCGCCGGCATCAACGGCCCGACGCCGTTCCTCGAGCTGACCCTCGAGGAGTGGCACGCCATTCTCGACTCGCAGATCACCGGGACATTTCTCGGGTGCCAGGTCTTCGGTGGTCACATGGTCGGCCGGGGGAGCGGGTCCATTATCAACATCTCGTCGGCTTCGGCCGGCCCGCCGTTGTCGAAGGCCTTTACCTACTCCGTCGCCAAAGCGGGTATCAAGAATCTTACGCAGAATTTGGGTCGCGAATGGGGTGTCCGGGGTGTCCGGGTCAACGCCCTGCGCCCTGGCTTCGTTCCGACGGAGTGGAATCGGAAGAACTTCATCACGCCCGAGCGCGAGGCGGCCATCCTGCGCCACACTCCGATGGCGCGTTATGGCGAGCCGAGCGAATTGATCGGCGCGACGCTGTGGCTCGCCTCCGACGCGTCGAGCTTCGTGACTGGAGCGGAGATTGCCATCGACGGTGGTTTCTCCTGCATGACGATTTGACGTCTCTACATCTCGGGGCAATAAGGGGCAGAAGGGAAATGGATCGATGAGGCAGAAGACTGTAGTGATTACGGGCGGAAACCGTGGTATCGGGTTGGACATCACCGAAGCTTTTGTCAAGGCTGGGTACTTCGCGGTCGTGGGTGCACGGCAGGAAGCGGGATTGGCCGGGCGATTCGGCGACCGCGTGGCTTTCGTACCATCGGATGTGCGTGATGAATCGGCCCATCGGAAGCTCGTCGAGCGCGCCCTCCAGGCGAGCGGAAGGTTGGACGTATACGTAAACAACGCCGGTTTTTCGGAATGGCGACCGATCGGTGGGATCGACGAGGAATTTTTTGATCTACTGATCGGCACCAATCTCAAGGGCGCGTTCTGGGGTTGCAAGGCCGCGGTTGCCGCCATGTCGGAAGGCGGCGTCATCGTCAATATATCGAGTATCGCGGGTAAGCGCGGGAGCGCCAACAACTCCGCCTATTGTGCTTCGAAGTTCGGGATGAACGGATTGACGCAAGCGCTAGCGAAGGAAGTTGGTCCACGCGGTATTCGGGTCAACGCCGTCTGCCCGGTCCTGATCCCGACGGAAGGCTTGGTCGAGGCGTTACGGAGCGAACATTCGCCGGCGAAGAGCGACCCAGGCGGATTCATATCCAGGTTCGCCGCCGACAACGCCGCGCTCAAGCGACTCCCGGCCGGATCGGAAGTGGCGGCACTGTGCCTGTTTCTGGCTTCGGAAGCGGCCTCGGCGATCACCGGTCAGTGCATCAATGTCGACTGCGGGGTGTTTCCGCAATAACCACCCCCAATGGACTTGAGAATCGTAGCCGTCATTCCAGCGCACCTCGCCTCCGTACGGTTTCCGCGCAAGATACTGTTTCCCTTCGACGGGTTGCCGATGATAGAGCATGTGCGCAGGCGAGCCTTGCTGTCGGCGGCGCTTTCGGACGTGATTGTCGCAACGTGTGACGAGGAAATCGCGGAGGTGGTTCGCGGGTATCACGGCAAGGTGATCATGACCGCCCACACGCACACGAATGGAACAACCCGTGTCGCCGAAGCGGTGGCGGACGTGGACTGTACCCACGTAATGCTCTTGCAGGGAGACGAGCCGCTGTTACTCCCGCGGCACCTCGATACGGTCGCCCAGGCGATCGGCAGGGATCCCGCCGGTGATGCCTGGAACGTTACCGGCCCCATAGAGCATCCGGAAGAACTGGACCGGCATTCCTTCGTTAAGTGCGCCGTCTCGCCCTCGGGTCGCATCCTATACTGCTTTCGCAGAACGCCTGGCTACAGCGATTTCGAGAAGCAGCGAAACTTCGTACGCAAGATTCTCGGAATCATCGCGTACCGCAAGGACTTCCTGCTTCAACTGACGCGGCTTCCTCCCGCGCCCATCGAGCAGGCGGAGTTCATCGAGCAGATGCGGATCATCGAGAACGGGTTCGGCCTGCGCTCGGTGGCGGTAAGCCCCAGTCTGCCTTCGGTCAACGAGCCGGATGAATCACAAATCGTCCTGGACTACATCGCGGGGAACGCCGAGCAAAAAGCGTTGTTGGAGCGGGTTCTACAAGCAGCTGGTTGAGCCGCATAACGGTAGCGAGGACGCATGAACGAAGAGCAGTATCGTGCCCTCTGCACGGAATGCGATCGCCTTTTACAGGCGCCGGATTCGACGCTAGAGCGGGTCGCCATTCCCTGGTTGCACGTAGTGCGCGAGCACCCGGTGTTCCTGGAAAATTACGCCGCGCTATTCGAGTCGGGCAGGGGTATCGGAGGCGTTGCTCGTCGCTGGCTGCATATTCTGCGAAGCAGGGCGAACTGGCTGCGACTCTTGGTCCGCGCGGTGCGTTCCAAGGGGCGGGATTGGCACGAGCCGACGGTGCTGCCATCAAGCGCCGACGTCATATTCCTGTCCCACCTGCTGAATCCCGCCCAGGCCGGCCAGGCAACGGACTTCTACTTCGGAGATGCGCCGGCTGCCATTGCAGCAAACCATCGGCCTCTCATCGCGCTGATTAATCATACCGGCGAGCGCGGTGCGGTACTGGTGCGGCAATGGAAGGCAGGCGCGGTCCCTAGCGTGATCCTGTCCAGAACGCTGCGGCTCAAGGACGAGATCTCTCTTCGCGCTCGGCTCAAGAAGGAAGCGGCTCGATTGAAAGCGCTTGCCCGAAAGGAAGCCCCGGGCAGGGCACGCCGCATCGTGGCGCGCGCTTCAGAGGAAGCACGGTCACCTGGATCGCTGGCGGCAATGAGACTGTTCGTCCAGGTCCGTGCGCTAGTAGCAAGATTTCAGCCGAAGGCGATCGTCCTCACGCATGAAGGCCATGCCTGGGAGCGGGTGGCATTCGCCGCCGCCCGAAGTGTCCGCCCCGATGTGCGTTGTATTGGATATCAGCATGCCGCGCTATTCCGTTTGCAGCATGCCATCCGGCGCCTCCTGGCACCGGAATACAATCCGGATGAAATCCTGACGGCCGGTGCTGTCGGCAAAGCGCAACTCGAGGGCAGTCCGGCACTACGCGGAATACCGGTCGACGTCGTGGGCTCCAATCGAGGGCTCCAAGCGGACTCGAAGCTGTGCGGCGCACAGGGCACGAGGCAGCTTGCCTATCTGGGCCTATCTGAGGGCATTCCAGGTGAATGCAATCTGCTGTTCGAGTTCTCGTTGGCTTGCGCGCGCCTTTGTCCGGAGATTCAGTTCATCTGGCGCTTGCACCCGATAGTGAGTTATTCGAGCCTGGCGAGAAGAAACAGGGTGCTGAGAAGTCTACCAAACAACGTCCGGTTGTCTCGTGCGCCGTTCGATGCGGACGCGGTGATCTGCCGGTGGGCGCTCTATCGGGGAACGACGGCGATTGTGCAGGCGGCAAGCGCAGGTGTGCGCCCCATCTACCTGGCGCTTCCGGATGAAATGACCGTTGACCCGTTGTACGAACTCCAGAATTGGCGTGTCACGGTCCGGAATATTCCCGAGTTCGAGGACCTGCTACGGGCGGACGTGCGTGCGCCTGCGCCGGCTGCAGATCCCGCGAAGCGGACGGCAAAGGCATATTGCGAGGACTTTTTTATGCCTTTCGATTATCGCGCGATGATCGCTGCTATCGGCAGGAATGCTGGTACAAATGGCAGCAAGATACCGAAAAGGGCCGGCCATCGACATGAGAGCTAGCGGAGTCGCAAGAAACGGCTGTGGCATCTGCGCGCCACGAAACTGTGTCGCACGTATGATGGCGAGGCCGTGGTGTCCGATTTGAATGGCCCGGGTTGGGAAGCGAGAGGGACGGTTTCCGTCGTCATTCCAACGTTAGGTGGCCCTTCGCTGGCCCGGACGATCGAATATTTGAACCGGGGCACGGTGGTTCCGTCCGAGGTTCTCGTCTGCATACCGCAGGAGGACGCGTTTCGTGCGGAGACGCTGTCGTTCTACAACGTCAAGATCGTCCGGACTTCCTGCCGGGGTCAGGTGGCGCAACGAGCGATCGGTTTCGAGCAGGCAAGCGAGGACCTGGTGCTTCAGCTGGACGACGATATTCTCGTGAGCAGTACGTGTGTCGAGCGCCTGGTCGCATGCATCGAACGCTTCCACGACGTAGCGGTTGGACCGAAGTTGTACGACATCAATACCCGGCAATATCGATCGTTCATGATTCCATCCGGCACGAATGCGTCGTGGTTCGAACGTCTTCTGTTCTGGGCGATCAACGGCTCGCGCGGATACGAGCCGGGACGTATCGGCAGGGCAGGAGTCTGCATGGGCGTTCCCGCAGAGCCGGACGACTGGATGGATTTGGAATGGCTGCCGGGCGGCTGCGTGCTGCATCGAAGGGCGAACCTCGTGCTGTCCGATTTCTATCCCTTCAAAGGGAAGGCATACGCGGAGGATCTCTTTCATTCGTACTTGCTCAAGCAAAAAGGTGTCCGGCTGATGAGATGCGGTGCCGCGACGTGTGAAGTCGATTTTACTTCCAATTTCCGATTCGATCCCCTTGGGTTGGTAAACTCGTACCGGGCGTATGCAAGAGCACTGACGAAGCTCATCCGGGATTTTGGCGGGAGTCGATCCCGTCTCTATCTGTATCTCTTCCTAAGCGTCTTGGGCAAAGGCGCACGGAAGCTGTTCCGCGCTGGTGCGGGAAGCTGAGCAGAACCACCATGTACAAAATCGCCCTCTACCTGCTCTTGCCGTTGATGTGGGTTAGTCTCACTACCGGCGGCAATGAATGGGAGGTGCTCGGTGTTGGGATCGGGCAGATCGTTTACTGGGTGATGATCGTGCTCGCGTGGTACGTGGCGGCGCGATCCCCCTACCAGTTGTTCGCAACCGTCATGTTACTGTTTGCCATGACGTTACGAATGATGGAAGTGCTGACGGACAGCGAGGCGCTCTACGCGTTGAGAGTAGCGGCATTGGCGGCCATGTTCGTTATCGCTGGGGCGAGACTCTACGGCGCAAACCCCTTCCTGCTCCGTAAGCAGCTCGTCGTATTTCTGGCATTGTGCGTTCCGGTAATGTTTCTTCAGATTCTCGGCGTCAGTTCATTTTTGATGGGATGGAACACCGGATATGCGCACGACCCGAACATCCTGGCGCTCGAGGAAATCGGGACGTTCAAAGAGATACCGCTGTATCCGACTCTGTTCGTCGGAATCGAAGAGTTGCACTACTCGATCGGCCAGGGAAGACCCGTGGGCCTGATGCATAGCAGTAACGTACTTTCGATTTTCGTGGTGTTCGCGGTCGCACTCAACCTTACGGTCCCTCGGACATCCCGCCTTACCATCTCGGACTTGGTGATAACAAGCGCGGTCGTCTTGACCATGAGCAAGATGGTCTTTGCCATCACACTGCTGCTGTATGTGGGTTCATTGCTTTCGGGTCGATCGGACAGGCGGTATTTCGCGGCGAAGTTGACCATGGCCTTGGGTATTGGAATTCTGGCCTACTTCCTGCTGTTCCCGGGCCTGCTCGCCGCGAATTTTTCGCGTGAAATGATATGGACCAGCATATTGCTGAGACTGCTAGGATTGATGCACGCAGTGGGGATCGACGACATCGTCAACCTGTTCCAGGACCAGCTTTCATGGATTGGTTCTATTTATAAGGAGGAGGAAGGCTATTCCGGTGTCGCCGCTTTGTTGAGCAGTGGCATGGCGATTCCGGCACTGATCTTGACCTTTGCAGTAGGCGTCCTATACGGCTATCGCGTGTGGCAGATGAAAGGGTGGCCGGTGTCGGTGTACGTCGTTCCGCTCCTCGTCTGTGTCTTGACTCAATTCGCCGTTCCATTCGTGGCCGCCCCATCCTTCCAGCTCATCGTCGGGTTTGCCTTGTTTCCGCTGTTGACGAAATTGCGACGTATCCCGCGCGTTCGGGTGGCAAAGCATGCCTCGGCAGGGACATGGAGCCGTCCGGACGGTAGCCCGGTGGCATCCTGATCGGGTGCAGCTGATCGTCGCATGCCTCGAGGTTCGTGAAAGTTCTGCACATTGCCACCGGACTGGAGAACGGCGGAGCAGAAGCCGTTCTCTACCGCTTGATCTCAGGAAGTAAAACGCGAGCGGGAGACTCGGTTGTCTCGCTGAGCGGTGTGGGGTTCTATGGTAAGCGGCTTATGGACCGGGGGGTCCGGGTGCACGCGCTACAGATGCCGCGAGGCCGGCTGAGTGTGGCGGCTCCGATCGAGATTCTTCGCGTGATCAAGTCGGTCCAGCCGGATGTCATTCAGACATGGATGTACCACGCGGACCTGGTCGGTGGTGTGATGGCCCGGCTCGCCCGGGAAGGGGTCGTGGTATGGGGCATCCACAACAGCGATTTGAGCCCAGCTAAAACCAAACGCACGACGCGCATGGTCGCCCGGATGTGCGGAAAAATTGCGGGTGTGGTGCCGAGTAAGATCATTTGTTGTTCCGAACAGGCCGCCCAAGCGCACGCGCAATTGGGTTATCCCGTTCGCAAGTTGGTCGTTGTGCACAATGGTATCGACGTTGACGAATTCCGGCCGCTATCTCAGTCCAGGGCCAGGATCCGGCAGGAATGGCGTATAGGCAGCGACGAAGTGCTGCTTGGCATGGTAGCCCGCTGGGACTCGCACAAGGACCACGAGACTTTCGTGAGGGCCGCGGTACACCTGAAGTCGCGAGCCCGCCGACCGTGGTGCTGCGTGCTCGTGGGGCCGGGCATGGTGGTGACCAACAGGGAACTGGTAGGGCTCCTGGATAAGCACGGTATGCGAAGCCACTTTCGGTTGGTCGGCGAGCGGGCGGACATACCGGCGGTAATGAATGCGCTGGATCTGCACGTACTCTCCAGCTCGGGAGAGGCGTTCGGTAATGTGACAATCGAAGCGATGTCCTGCGGCGTGCCGGCAGTGGTGACCGCCGTGGGGGCCGGTTCGGCGATCGTGGGCGAAACAGGTTGGGTGGTAGCGCCGTCGAAGCCTGACGCACTTGGGGAAGCGCTCATAGCGGCGTGCGAGGCAATGACCAACGATGACACCTGGAGACGGCGAAAAGTGGACTGCCGCAGTCGCGTCGTCGAGCGTTTCAGTATTGAGCGGATGATCCGGGGCTATCACGAAGTATGGGAATCCGCGCTCGCGGAGGTCTCTTGATTGGCACGGTTCGGGCGGAACCCATGCGCGTAGGAATCCCGTGGTGGGGAAAAATCGGTGCCAAGTTGCTCCTCTCAAGGCTGCCTTTAGGCTCCGCCGTCTGGCAGCGGCTTGGTGTTTTTCGACACGGTCAGATGGATCGCGGGGACTATGCCGTGCGGACTTTCAATAGTCACGCCGAAAAAACCGGGTTAATGGCCCAATTGAGTGGAAAGACAGTGCTAGAGTTGGGACCCGGCGACAGTGTCGCGACGGCACTGATCGCGGCAGCGCACGGCGCGCGCGCCATTCTTGTCGATATGAGCGCCTACGCGCGCATGGATCTTCAACCTTACCTTGACCTCAGTCATGCCCTGGTGATGCAAGGGCTCCCCGCGCCCGACCTGTCGGACTGCCGAACGATCGGAGAGATGCTCGCCCGTTGCGGCGCGCAATACATGACCGAGGGGTTGACGAATTTGAAAGTTATCGAAAGTGAATCCGTTGATCTCATCTTTTCACAGGCCGTACTGGAGCACATACGCAGGCGGGAATTCCTGGAGACGATGCAGGAATGCCGGCGAATACTGAAACCGACGGGCGTCTGCTCGCACCAGATCGACCTCCGGGATCATCTAGAAGGCGCGCTGAACAATCTGCGATTCAGTGAGCGGGTATGGGAATCGGAATTCTTCGCAAGGTCGGGTTTTTATACCAACAGGATACAGCGGGAACAAATGCTGCAGCTGTTTACCCAGGCGGGTTTCAGTGTGGAATGCAGTGAAGTCCAGCGTTGGAGCGCACTGCCGACGCCTCGAAGCAAGCTCAACAAACAATTCAAGGATCTCGGCGAAGACGAGTTGTGCATCTACGCATTTGACGTGCTCCTTCGAACGTCCGTAGTGCCGCACCGGCGTTCCCCGAGTTAGATCGTGCTCAGTATCGCTGTCATAACCAGCCAGGCATTCTCACTGGTCAACTTCCGCGGCCCGCTGTTGAAAGTGCTGCGGAAAAGGCGAATAAGGGTGTACGCCCTCGCTCCGGATTTCGACGATGAGACGCGCGCGGGTGTGCGTGCGTTGGGAGCCGAGCCCGTGGATTACTCGCTCACGAGGGCGGGGACGAATCCAGTTCGCGACTTCGCCGATATTGCCGGCCTCTACCGTCTGCTCGGATCGCTCAAACCCGACATCACTCTGTCCTATTTCATCAAGCCGGTCATCTACGGCTCGATCGCCGCGTGTCTCGTGAGGGTACCGAGGCGGTACTCCATGATCGAGGGATTGGGATACGTGTTTATGGAGGACGCTGCCGCCGATTCGTTGCTTCAACGCACACTCCGCCGATTGGTGCCGGTGATCTACAAATTGGCGTTGAGATCCAACGAAAAGGTGTTCTTTCTGAACCATGAAGATCTTACCCAATTCCTGGAAGGCAATCTTGTGCGTCAAAGACAGGTGGTTCGGATCGACGGTACCGGGCTTGATCTCGAGCATTACGCCCCATCGGCCCCCGTGCTGACGCCCATTACTTTTCTGCTGATCGCTCGCATGTTAAGAGAAAAGGGGGTCTACGATTTCATCGAAGCCGCGAGGATGGTCCGTACCCGGTTTTCAAGCACGCGTTTCATTCTGGTCGGCGGAACAGATCCAAACCCGGGTTCGGTGAGCATGTCGGATCTGCAGGGCTGGGTGGACGAGGGACTCGTAGAGTGGCCGGGACATGTAAACGACGTCCGACCTTGGATCACGCGGGCGAGCGTCTTCGTGCTGCCGTCCTACTACCGCGAGGGTGTTCCGAGGAGCAGCCAGGAGGCAATGGCAATGGGACGCCCGGTGATCACGACAGACTGGGTAGGATGTCGGGAGACGGTACGTGATGGCGTGAATGGTTACCTCGTTCCGCCCCGAGATCCAGAGGCGCTCGCACTGGCAATGCAGCGGTTCGTGGAGGCGCCGGATCTGGTTCCGAAGATGGGCAGTGAGGGGCGACGGATAGCCGAGGAGCGCTTTGACGTCAATGTCATCAACCAGCAGATACTCGATGCGATGAGACTATTATGAACGGCAAAGCCGTATTGGTAACCGGCGGAACCGGCTTTGTCGGATCCCGTGTCCTGAGTCGATTACAAGCGGACGCGTGCTATTCGATTCGAGCGACAATACGGCGACCTAACAATGGTTTTCCGTCCGGGGTGGCCGTGGTTCGAATCGAAGACCTGTCTGGCGCAACCAAGTGGGGTTCCGTTCTCGCAGGGGTCGGTACAGTCGTCCATCTTGCCGCTCGCGTGCACGTGATGCACGAAACTGCCGAGGATTCCCTCGCGGCATTTCGCGCCGTGAACGTAGAAGGAACGTTGAACTTGGCGCGGCTGGCGCACGATTTTGGCGTTAAGCGGTTCGTATTTTTGAGCTCCGTGAAGGTCAACGGTGAAACAAGCTCGAGTCCGTTTCGCGAGTGCGACCCGCCAGGACCTGGGGACCCCTATGCAGTGTCCAAGTACGAGGCCGAGATCGGCCTGCGTGAGATCGCAGCTACAACCGGTTTGGAAGTCGTGATTATCCGCCCTCCGTTGGTCTATGGTCCTGGCGTGAAGGGCAATTTTCTTGCGCTGACGCGGGCGGTTGCGCGTGGGATCCCGTTGCCGCTCGGTGCTGTCGACAACCGCCGCAGCCTGATTGCCGTCGATAACCTTGCCGATCTGGTTCTTACCTGTATTGAGCACCCGGCTGCTGCAAATGAAACGTTTTTGGTGAGCGACGGCGATGACCTTTCGACTACGGAATTGATCCGACGTTTGGCCGTCGCCATGGGACGGCGAGCGCTGTTGATTCCCGTGCCGCCGGGAATGCTGATGGCCGGAGCGGCAGTGTTGGGCAAACGCTCAATGGCTCGACAGTTGCTGGGATCCTTGCAGGTTGATAGCTCCAAGGCGCGACGGGTGTTGGGATGGTCGCCGCCAGTAACAGTAGATGAAGGATTGCGCCGAGCCGTGCAGCCGGGCCAGCGACACGGCAGCTTGGTGTAGCTGAACTCAATTTACCCGCGCATCTAGGAAAATGACAGCGTAGCATAGGCGAGTATAGGGTGTCAGTCGCGAGGGCGAGAGAACGATAGAACTTCCGCGCCTTGTTTCTAAACAGCTGTCAAGGACATAATTCCAAAAAAACACAAAGACCAAGCACCATCGCTTAAGGAGAACGGATTCTTGGACAACCTCAAAGTGACGCTTCTGCCTCCCGATCTTTCAGAAGCAGCGCTGGATGAACGGCGTTTCGAATCTCGTACAGACGAGATCAGGCTGGTGAATGTTTGGCTGGTGCTGGGTAAGAAGACGACGATCATGTTGCCAGCGCTTGTCGGGCTGTTCTTGGGAATCATAGCTGCGCTTTTTGTTGAGTTTGCCGCAAAGACACGCGAAGAAGCGGCCCGGCGCGCTGAGTCGGTGTAAGGCGACTACGGGTGGGTCTTCAAGTGTGCCGTGGTTCCCATGTCCGCCGCTGCGGCGCTGTTTCTGTCGCGGACTGAGACGAGCCGGATGACCGGACTGTCGGTGGTCGGCGCTTTTCTAAGTGCTACGGTTGGCGCCGCATGGCTGCTACGTTCGCGTATATATCCGTCGATGTTGGATGTCCCGAACGACCGGTCGTTGCATTCGACGCCGACGCCGCGATCGGGAGGGATCGCAATTCTGATCGGTCTCGTTGTCGGGATGGTTGTCCAGCGCCCCATTGTAGATAATGCGTCCGGCCTCGCGATC
>CBDDRH010000181.1:0-8196 GCA_965233025.1 uncultured bacterium | reverse complement strand
GAAATTCCAGATGTCCGGTGTCTGCCCTGGAGTTTCAGTAAACCAACGTTTGCCTTCCGTCAGCCGCTCCAAGAGCGCCCGATTGTCCCGGTCCGGGGTGAACAGCAAACTGTAGGCCTTGGTGTACTCAGCCATAAATTTATCGAGCGGCAGATCGGCGAGTGCGAGCGCCTCGTCGGCATCCTGATAGGCCGCCCGAATGTCTGAGTCGTCAAGGATGCGGTTCCAGGCCACTTTGTTGATGCGGGACCAGGCCAACTGGAGCAAGGCTTCGGCTTTGCCGGCTCTCCGTTCAGGCGGGATGGCTTTGACCAGGGATCGGTGAGTCTCGATCGAGGCTTCTTGATCGTTGTTCCAGCGCAAGGCCACGCCTAACCGAAATCGATTATCGAGTTGTTCTGGCCGTACCACGGCCAAGGTTCGCATGGCTGAGAGCATGCGGTACAGGTAGTCGGCGGTCGTCGGTTTGTCGAACCCACCCATCTCCATTCCCAGCGCCAGGTCCATGCGCGTGGATTGGGCATAGATGTTCCAAAAATGCTCGTTTACTACCAAGGCAAGCGCCGGATCTTTCACCGTGAGTTTGTGAAAGGGGATGGCTTCGCCCAGGACAATGGCATAGAGGTGTTGGCTCAGTACCATGAGGGCTTGGGCTTGATCGGGATCGATGATGAGCACACGATTCAACATGGCCACGCGGTCGCGTAGATCTGGAAAGGTCGCTGCGCGAGCGGCTCCGGCGGTTAAGAGACCCGGGAGATCCGTCGGTCCCCACCAGACGAGTGAATCAGGGAGAGCCTGACTGGTTTCGGTGACAAACGGAATCTTTTCCTGCATGCCACTGCCGGAGATGGCGCCGCTGGTGACGGGCAGGTTCAGGACCGCCCGGTCATCCACGAAGCCATGTTTCTTCAGTCCGGAGAGGACGACCCATTGGGTGGTAATTTCCTTCAGCGCGCGCCTAGTCCGTTTAATCGTGGTCGTCCATTTGACCGAGCCTGCTGCGTAGGTCAAAGGAGCGGTCAGGGGATCCTGATAACTGATGGACAATTTCACCAGTGTGGTTGGCACTGCCACGACCGGGCCATTCGGTCGAAGACGGAATGAGGCCGAAGGCAACGAGGCGCTTCCGACAATGCGAGTACGGAATCCGGTGCCCGGAGGCGTAAGGCCCAGCGAGTCGGCCACGAAGGCCGAGGCGGGATAACGGTCCAGGTCTTCACTAAAAAAGACCAAGTCGCCGTTGCTCGGCCATAGGATCTCCATGCCCACGTCTGTTCTCACGAGAGTAGGAGCATGGGCAGTTCTCAGGCGCTGCCAGCAGGAGTCATAGACGGGATCGGAGTCGGCCGGATAGGTCTTGATACCACGGGGGGCCGCCGTTACCAGGGCATACTGACAGGCGAAGTCGAGCTGACCGACGCCGACTTTCTCTCCCTTTCCCATGGCGTCAGCGTAACGCTGAGCTGTCGACTCAGCTGCGGTGACGGTCTGCTTCGACTTCTTTGCAGCGGTAGCGGCTGATGCCGATGAGACTTCGATCAGGGGTATTGCGGTAATAATCGACAGGGTTCCAGTGAATAATAAGAGTGTGAACCAGCCACGTTGGAAGATCTGCAGGCGCATTATGTTGTTGGCTCCTAGTATGAAGGCCGAAAGAAGTCGTTAATGTACCATGCTGCTTTGAATACCTGGAATAGGCTAGGAGTCTATTGAAAAATTTAGCCGGTGTAAGAAGACTGTTATTTGGTTTGTTTGGTCTGTCGCGTGTGTTTGGTTGAGCGAAACTAACCAGATGGACCAGATAGACAAGAAAGACCAGACGGACTACACCCGTAGAGGGCGCACGGTTTCCTTGTTATTCGACCGTAATTAGGGCGTTCATGTTATGACCCGGCATGTCGCACAGGTAGGAGAAGGTTCCGGTGCGTGCCGGTGTAAAGCGAAATTCAATCAGGCCATCAGGCGGGATGATCACCCGCTTGAGTCCATCTGGACCATACTCCGGGGCCCCGTTGCCGCTCAGGTCGAAGTCGACGCCGGAGAAAAACTCCTTGGCGACCACAGTATGGAGTTCTGTATCATGGTTGTGGAACCGTAGCACTGTCTTGCGATCGTGGTGCAAGTGGACGTGCTGGGGAATGAATATCCGCGAGCGGATCTCTACCGTGACCGTTTCTGTCTCGACCTCAGTTGGGAGTGTGTTAGGAGCCTGTTCGACATTGCCGGACAGACTTTTCGTGGGGGTCGCTAATACCAAGGCCAGGCACATGAGCCTGAGGGCATCTCTCACCGTGCGTGAGCCGCATCGAGGATTGTGTGGCGCATGTTCATCCGGTCGACCGACGTTAACTGTGGGGCCGGACGATGTCGGCAGAGTGTGACAGTGTGCTGGAGAGAAGCAATGAAGACTTCGCAATTCGGACAAGCTCCCAGATGTTGGCGTATTTCCCCACAAATGTCGGACGGGAGTTCGTCGTCGATATAGGCAGACAACTGCCGGAGAAGATCCAGACAATGGCCTTGGCCATGCGTATGGCGGGGAGACGATGGTCTGGACCGTTTCTTGGGCGCCGACGGCTTTCTCTTGGTCATGAACGCAAGCCTCCAGAATTCTGGTCATCGTGGTGAGTGATCCCGCGGGCGCTGAGTTCCCGCCGCACAAACAGGCGTGCTCGGTGCAGGCGTGATTTTACGGCGCGCTCATTCAAGCCCATGATGGTTCCCACTTCTTTGGCGCTCAACCCTTCCATATCGCGGAGCACCAGGGCCATCCGATATTTTTTAGGCAGCTTCTCGATTGCCTGGTCGAGGGCCTGCCGGAGTTCCTTGTTTTGTAGCGCTTCTTCGGGGCTGAGCCCATCCATCGGGATCTGGAGACGAAACTCTCCTTCGGAGGTAGGTACGAACTCCTCGATCGACAGCTCGTGTTCCGGTTGCCCTTTGCGTTTGCGCCGCATCCGTATGCAAGCTCGTGAGGCGATCGTATACAGCCAGGTAGAAACTCGAGCCTCGCCTCGAAAATCTTTGAGTCCTTGGTAGGCATTGAGAAAGGTCTCTTGAACGAGATCCTTTGCCGACTCTGTTTCGCCGCACAGGCGATGTGCGTATCGATAGATCAGATCGACATGGTCTCGATACAACTTATCAAATCCATCGGGCTCTTGCATGGCTGGGCGTTGGGGAATCGTTTTGGAACCAGGGGCGCGCATAGCTGGGGCGAAGTCTAGGGGGCATGGGTGAGGCCTGTCAAGCAAACCACCGGGAGTATGTGGCCGTAAGCCCGGTCTGTCTGGTCTCTCTCGGCTATCTGGTCCATCTGGTTAGTTTCGTACAATCAAACACACGAGACAGACCGAATAGACCAGACAGACCAAACAACTAAATGGACAAGACAGGCCGGCGGACCTTTTAGAGTTCTATTAGGGGGTTGGAGAGGCACTGTGTCGAGGAGTCGGTGTTTCAGTGGATGGAACTGTAACGGTGACATGCTCATGATCGATCTGCAACGTCAACGGTTGTCCTACCTTCACGCGAGGGACCCCGATCTTCGAATTGAGCATCACCAGGCCGATGGGGGTGCGGACAAAGACGAAGTTGGACTTGAGCTTGGACACGATTCCCGAGAGGAGGAGCTGCACGTCGGCGCCGGGCGGTGGGGCTTGGCTGATCTGCAGGTCGAATTGTAAATCATGCACTCCGCTGATGGTATTGGTTTCATCGACTTCAACGGTCAGTGGGTCTCCCTCGCGATAGTTGGTGAGACGTTCTTCCTGTGTGCCGACATGGACATTCTGGTCACCGTCAGGCCCCCACCAGCGTAACGTTCCCGGCACATCGGCGCTGGACGTCATGGGCCCGCTGAGGTAGCGATGGACTAATGACTCGTCGTCCCTCTTACGGATCTCGACAACGAAATGGCGCTCGTGCACCCAAAAACGTACTTCCTGCGAGGCTTTGAGATCCTTCAACGTGGTTTTGGATGTGAGCGTCAGCAGTCCGACCGGGGTCTTGAGGAAGACGATTCCGGGTTTGGTCCGCCACACCGACCCCCGTAGCTGTATGAAAGGGTCAATCGTAACCGGGTCAACGGCGGCAGGTGCTGGAGTAGGGATTTCAGCGGCTGGGGGCGAGAGCACTCCGTCTGGCGCAGGTGCTTCCTCGGCATGGGCGGGGCCGAAGAGAGTGAGGATGACCACTCCGGCGCAGAGAGTCTCCATCGCTCGTCGTCGCACCCTGCGAGGAGAAGAATCGCGCATCCCGTTGGTCTGTGGGTTACCGTGAGCCGCAGGGTGATGAGTCTCTGTCTGTGCGGAATGCGTCATCAGCTTGAGCGAATAACATGATGCCTGCGAGGAGTCAAGGCGAAAGCCGCGACCGTAGCGACTTGGAAGGCGATGCCCTTACGACACTACACCGTTGACGGGAGCATGTATGTTGGCCGGTACGTGGAGATGTTGTGAATTCGCGGCTGGATAAGGAAGAGAAGGAATGGGGGAGAGGGTCAGGATGATCCGGATCTCATGGTCGGTTGAGTTCGGCACTCCGAACCCTGTGAGTAGGAGGGATGGTGTGACCATATGGCAGATACGATGCATTTCGAATTGGGCCCAGTCTTGCGCCTCTATGCGACGTCGGAGTTGTGCGAGCACGTCATAACAGAACTCCGTGAGGATGGACGGCATGGATTCGGGCGCCATCTGCGGCCAACGCTCATGAGATGTACCGAACAACGCCATCAGTGCAAGGGCTGGTACATTCATGTGCAGGATGCGAGCGGATGAAGAAAACACGATCATGCCTGAGTCGGGGGAAGAGAGAAGGGGTTGTGCCATCACGCCTATGCCTTGGGAGGTTGTCTGAGCTGATCCTGCGACAGTATTCTGCGGGGAGCTGGCTTGGTTCTGATGAGAAGATCGTGGCACGCGTATCCTTTCTGGGAAATGGTTTCCGTACTCTGCAAGAGCTGCACCGAAGTGACAAGGTCTAGGAAACGCGATTATCCTGCGAATACCGAATACAACGTGACGCGTAACAGCAAAGTGCGCACAAAGATGGTGTTATAGTGGCGGAAATTGAACCGACTACTTCTTCCGAACCAGCATGCGAATCGGAGTTCCCTCGAATCCATACTCCTCGCGGAGCTGATTCTCGAGAAAGCGGAGGTATGCGGGCGTGATATTGTCCGGGTGACCAACAAACAATGCAAAAACCGGTGGTTGTGTCGCAACCTGAGTCATGAAGGCAGATTTGGTGATCTTCGTCGGTTTACCTTTGCGTACCGGCAGGGGATGGGTGGCGAGAATCTCCTGAAGGAACTTATTTAACGCTCCGGTCGGGATCCGCTTTGAAAAAGCTGCGAATACCCTATCAATGGTAGGAAAGAGCTGGCCAAGTGAATCGGGGTTAACTGCGGATACAAAAAGGACCGGCGCCCAGGTCAGAAAGGGAAAGCGCCGCCGAAGTTCCAGTTCGACCTCCTGCCTCGCCTGGCTATCGCCTTCTCGGAGATCCCATTTATTCACCAGCAGGAAGCAGGCCCGTCCTTGTTTGATGATGATCCCGACGATCTTCGTGTCCTGTTCGGTCACGCCTTCCGTGGCATCGAGTAACAAGACCCCGAGGTCGGACCGGCCGATGGCCAAATGCGATCGGACCACACTATAGCCTTCGATCCCTCGGTCGATTTTTCCGCGCCGGCGAATTCCAGCAGTATCGGTGAAGAGGTATCGCCGCTCTTGGTGGAGGGCGATCGAGTCGATCGAATCCCTGGTGGTTCCCGGCACATCGCTGACCACCACTCGGTCTTCCCCAAGCACGGCATTCACCAAGGTGGATTTGCCGACATTCGGCCGTCCCACGACGGCGATGCGGGGCATCGTCGTCTGCTCAGAGCTTTCGTCAGGAGCCGGGAGGAGTGGATAGATTGCATCTAGGAGGTCGGAGACGCCGATGCCATGTTCCGCAGAGATCGGATAGAGCGTATCCGTGCCCAACTGATAGAAATCCGCTACGAGCGTTTCGACTTTGGGCGTGTCGATCTTGTTCACCACAACGAACAACGGTTTTGGCGTTCCGCGCAAAAGACGGACCACTTCCTGGTCCGGGGTTGTCAGCCCGTTCCGGCCATCCATGAGCAGGATCAACATGTCGGCTTCTGCAATTGCGAGCTCCGATTGGCGTTTGATGAGGGCCAGCATGCCCTCCGAAGCGGAGGGGTCCAGGCCCCCCGTATCCACTAGACGGAACGGTCGATTCCGATAGGTGGCGTCGGCGTAGTTGCGGTCACGGGTGACACCTGGAACATCGTCCACGATAGCCGTCCGTTTACCGAGCATGCGATTAAAGAGTGTCGACTTGCCGACGTTGGGTCGACCAATAATGGCCACAATGGGCGGGCGAGCCGTTGTGGCCGACGGTACTGGTGCTGTCTGTACGGGGGTGTTCTTGGTGCGTGGCATGGGACGTAGTCTTTCGACCGTAACATAAGAATTTTGGCAAACACAACCATCGTCGGGTACACTCTCACCAAGATGCCGCCATTTCAGCTGAACTGGAACGAGATCGACGATGTCCTGCTCGATATGGACGGGACTCTGCTCGACCGCCATTTCGACAATTTCTTCTTCGAGGAGGAGTTGCCGCGCCGCTATGCCGCGCTCCACGGTCTACAACTCGAAGAGTCTCGCGACACACTGATGGCGATGTACCGTTCAGTCGAAGGAGAATTGGCCTGGACGGATCTGCACTACTGGACGCAGCGAGTGGGAATCGATGTCGTGGCCATGACCAAAGAACTGGATCATATGATCGGCTTCCTGTGCGGTGCGGAGGAGTTTCTACAACACCTTCGACAGCTCGGGAAAAGGGTGACGATCGTGACGAATGCCCATGAATCTGGCGTGGCCATCAAAGTCGCCAAGACCGGGCTCGACCGGCATGTCGATCGAATTATCAATGCGTTTGAAGTGGGGTATCTAAAAATGCGTCCGGAGTATTGGCCCAATTGCGCGCGACTACTGGGGTTCGACCCGGCAAGGTCACTCTATATGGATGATGATGAGGGTTGTCTGATTGCGGCAAAAGAATTTGGCGTCGCCCATCTGATTCATAGTGCCAAGTCCAGCTCTCAACTGCCTCCTGTCCCACTCACGCAGTTCGTTTCGGTCACCAGTTTTTCTCCTCTCTTGAACGGTCGGCCTCCAATCTAGCAGCCGACAGAGCCCGTTTTCTTTGAATCAACCGGCCGGTGTCGTGTGAAGAATGACACCCTCCGTCGATTCTTGTTGCCCCCGCCAATCGTATGTTAGAGTCCGGCGTCATTTTTTCTGTCACATCGGCACAGCTTTTATGAGCAAAACCTTCGATCACGGTGCGATTGAGGCCAAATGGCAGGCCTATTGGGAGCAGCACCGGACCTTCCGCGTCGTTGAGGACCAGGCCAAGCCAAAATTCTACTGCCTCGACATGTTCCCCTATCCCTCAGGATCGGGCCTCCACGTCGGCCATCTTGAAGGGTACACGGCAACCGACATCGTCTCTCGCTATAAGCGCATGAAGGGCTTCAACGTCCTCCATCCGATGGGTTGGGATGCGTTCGGCCTTCCAGCGGAACAATATGCGGTGAAGACGGGTGTCCATCCAGCAATCACGACGGCAGAGAACATTGCGACCTTCAAGCGGCAGATGAGACGGGTCGGTCTGTCCTACGACTGGGAGCGTGAGATCAGCACGATCGACCCCGAGTATTATCGCTGGACGCAGTGGATTTTTTTGAAACTGTTTGAGCGAGGGTTGGCCTACGTGGCGGAAGTGCCGGTGAACTGGTGTCCCGAATTGGGGACGGTGCTCGCCAATGAAGAAATTATCGATGGCAAGAGCGAAGTCGGCGGATTCGATGTGGTGCGCAAGCCGATGCGACAATGGGTATTGAGAATCACAGCTTATGCCGACCGACTCCTTGAGGATTTGAAGCTGGTCGAATGGCCCTCCAGCACATTGGAGATGCAGAAGAATTGGATTGGCCGATCGATCGGCGCGGAAGTCGGGTTCGATTTGGCCGGCGTCGCCGGGACGGTTCGGATCTTTACGACAAGGCCCGATACCTTGTTCGGTGCGACCTATATGGTGGTGGCTCCGGAGCATGCGTTAGTGGGGGTGGTCACGACTGCCGACCGCCGCGCCGTGGTCACCACT
>CBDDRH010000180.1:0-26344 GCA_965233025.1 uncultured bacterium | reverse complement strand
CGGAAGTTGAAGTGTCCCACGTAGGCGCGCGACGGGGTTTCGTAGCTGCCGATCCGCAGGATGTCCTGGCCTTCGGAGATTTCCTCCCAGACGGTCTTGTCGGCATCGAGCCCGGCGCGGGACTGGTCCACGTAGGCGAGTTGCACGGTGTCGCCGATCCGGATGGTGCCGCCGTCGGGCTGCTCGCTGCCGGTCAGCATCCGGAACAGCGTGGTCTTGCCGGCGCCGTTCGGACCGATCACGCCGACGATCCCACCCTTGGGGAGGCTGAAATTCACGTTCTCGTAGAGAACCTTGTCCCCGTAGGCTTTGCTGACACCCTTGCATTCGACGACCACGTCGCCCAGCCGGGGGCCGGGCGGGATGTAGATCTCTAAATCCGCGGCCTGCTGATCCTGTTTCTGATTGACCAATTCTTCATAGCGGTTGAGCCGCGCCTTGCCCTTCGACTGACGGGCCTTTGGCGACATGCGAATCCACTCCAACTCATGCTCCAAGGTCTTGCGGCGCTTGGATTCGGCTTTTTCCTCTTTCTCCAGCCGCACCTGCTTCTGTTCCAACCAGGACGTATAGTTCCCCTGGAAGGGAATGCCGTGGCCGCGATCGAGTTCGAGAATCCAGCCGGCGACGTTGTCGAGGAAATAGCGATCGTGCGTGACGGCGATGACCGTGCCTTTGTATTGCTGAAGATGCTGCTCAAGCCATTGCACGGACTCGGCATCCAGATGGTTCGTCGGCTCGTCGAGCAATAAAATGTCCGGCTCCTGGATCATGAGGCGGCAAAGGGCCACCCGGCGCTTTTCGCCACCAGAGAGCATCCCGACCTTCGCATCAGGCGGCGGACAGCGCAGCGCATCCATGGCAAGTTCAAGCACATTCTCCAATTCCCACCCGTTCGCCGCTTCGATCTTCTCTTGCAGCTGCGCCTGCTTCTCGAGGAGCTTTTCCAATTCATCGGGAGTCGCTTCGCCCATCTTGTTGCTCACGGCATCGTATTCGTGCAGCATGGATACGAGTTCTTTTTTCCCCTCTTCGACGATTTCTTTCACCGTCTTATCCGGATCGAGCTGCGGCTCCTGCTCCAACAGACCGACGCTGTATCCCTTCGAACGGGTGATCTCCCCCGTGTAGTTCTGATCGACTCCGGCGATGATCTTGAGCAGCGAACTTTTCCCCGATCCATTCAGACCCAACACGCCGATCTTCGCGCCATAATAGAACCCGAGATAGATCTCGCGCAGCACTTGCCTCTTCGGCGGATAGACCTTGCCGACATTGACGAGTGAGAAAATAACTTGCTTGTCGTTCGTAGTCGCCATGTAGTCCTCTGATTATTTTATTGAAATGGGTGACAAGGGAGTGGGCACGATAACAAAAGCCTATCCTCTTGCACAACCGGCGGGATGAAGGCTGAAAGTGAGAGGGCGCGGCCTGTCACATGCCCAATTCCTCGGAGAGCCTGACTTCCGATTCGTCGTCAATTTCCTCAAGGCAACTGAAGCAGGCAAAGGGAAACCGGTCGATGGGGATGGCGCAGACCTCTCCGACCGGCGATTCCTCCAGCGCCGGCCCACCGCATTCTTTATGAATCAACGTGAGCATCGTTGTGCCTCTATGGTGTTTCAAGGACAAGCCGACGAAACCGTTCAACCTGTTCATCACTGCTCAATCGATGATCGCCGGGAATCAGTTGGAGTTCGACGGGGAACGCGGGGTCGCGCGAGAGGAGTTGCTCGACGAACTCACTGCTCCCGCCCGGCAGAATCACCGTGTCTTGGAGACCGTGGAGGATCGTCGTCTTCACCGGCCTGAGTCGATCGAAGCTTGTTTTCCAATAGGTCTCGCTTTCTTCGACCCATTTCCACGACAACGGCCAATCCTTGTGAGCGGGCTCATCGTCCCATGGCATCCAGCCGGAAGTGAGCCAGGCCTGTCGACGTTCTTTCGAAATCGACCGCGCACGGACACCCATCATGTTGAAGGCGGGGGCGATGAGAATCAGCCGCTCAATGTCCTGAAACTCCTGCGCCAGGAGCCAGGCGATCCAGCCACCGAGCGAGTTGCCAACGATGGAAATCGGCGGTCCCTCTCGCAAGATATTCAACACGAGCCGAGCATCGGCAATCCAATCGGACAACGTGTAGTCCGTAAATGTCCCTTCTGACTCCCCGAACCCGCGCACATCGTAACAACAGAACCCCCAGCCCTTTTCTTCACACCACTGTGCGAGGGCCTTGCTCTTATTACCCCAGCGTTTGGACAAGAACCCCGTGATGAAGAGAATCTGCCGGTCGTTCCCCAAGACGCGATCTCCACGAATGCGCTTGCCATCGAGCCCGGTGAGAAAAAACGGTTCGATCGCGCTCATGATTTCCCCAGCACCTTCGTGAGAAAGACACCGAGTCGTTGGAGGACTGGTTCAGGAATTTCGTGCCCGCCGCGGAAACTGTGCCATTCGACAGCGAGATCGTATGTGCTCAGTGCATCACGAAGTCGCTCCGCTCCGACATACGGCAGGAGCTCGTCCTGCGTTCCATGACTTTGAAAGACCGGCAGCCCTTTGCGTCTCTGGAGCAGTGGGATCCATTCCTGTGTGGCAAGGAGCGTTCCGGACAGTTGGACCAGCCCAGCATAGGACTGTGTGGTTCTGAGCATCACGTCACAAGTAAGCATGGCGCCCTGGGAAAATCCTCCGAGAACGATCTTGCGAGGATCTGCCCCAAACTGCTGTTCGACTTCTTTCAGAAATGCCAGCATCTTCTCGCGCGCTGGAGCGAGGCCTTTGGGAATGTCTTGCGAGAGATCTCGTACTCGACCTGCCGCTTGATCCGCTGCAATACGCGCCATGTCGATGAGCCACCAGGCACGCGCATCCCTCGGCCCAAAACTCAGCGAGAGTGGACCCTCAGGAAACATAAACCTCGTCCCGGCCGGTACCGTCATGACGTCGGCCAGCGAGACGAGATCGTCCCCCGGCGCGCCGAAACCATGGAGCAAGATCACGATCGGACCGTTGCCTCCACCCTTTCCATCCGTGCCGCCCGTAATCCTCGTCCGCAGCCCGCCTATTTGGTGTTCGCGCATGAGCAGCCCGTTATCTCATATACAAATATTGCAGCAATGCCACGATGCCGTAGAGCGACGATTCGACCACGGGTTGTTGGTAGAAAGGAACGAACGCGCCCTTCTGGTTGGCCTCGACCTGGTCGATAATGTACTGGACCTGTTTCGCACGGATTTCGTGGTCCTTGCCGAGCCCGAGGGCTTGGATCATTTGCTTGCTCAGCCCGACTAACACCGCCCGCTTCGCTCGGTCGGCAGATCGATAGAGCAACAACGCCCCGCTCAGCGCCAGGACGGCGTTCAGTGCCCAGGCCAGCAGCAGGATGAGGGGGTAGTTCCAGATATCGAAGTAGTCGTTGCGCGCAGCGACCATGATCAACAGGGCGATGAAGGGGTATCGAATAAGGCGGTTGACCGTTTCCGTCCGTCGGCTGATCAGGTCGATGCCGGCTAAGTATTTGAGCTTCTCAAACTCGGCCTTGTGGCTTTGGCTCAATCCGTACTCGCTCAGGTATTCCTGCTGCACCTGCTCCGACCACCCCCCGCTCGAGAGGGTCACCCAGCTGATCCACCGGCGGCACAACATGACCTCATCGAACACGGCCAGATTGAGCAATACCACCAACGCCATGGTGCTCAGCGCCATGACCCAGTCCACTTGGCAACTGAGCCAACCCCGGCAGGGATGGATCATCTCTTCGTCAAGGACCCAGCGATCCAGGGAAAACATGATCGCGCCATACAACAGGGACAAGACCAGCACGCGCCCCATCCGCTGCAGTGGGCGTGACGCATCGAGATACCAGACCCAGGCTTGATCCACGGTGAGGGCAGTTCTGATAGCTGCCGAATGATAGACCCGCTGCAGATTGGTCCAGAAGGTTCTCGCGGTGAATCGGGGGCGATGGCCGTGATCGATACGAAATCGGAACTCTTCGCTGAGTTGGTCGCTGTTCTTGACTAGATCGCGCGCGCCTTTGACCAGGAAGACGATGCACAAGATCACCGCGAGAAGCCGGAGACCCTGGCTGGGCCAAATGCTGACGCCTGCAGTCCATGAAAAGGGTTCACCTTCATCGTGATTCGCCATCAGCGCCGTCACGCCGCCCGTAGCCAAAAAGGCCGCCGCTCCGACCAGGATGATGACACCGACCACGGCGAACAGGCCCCAGGAGCGCGAGACCCTGAGCCAGAGTCGTTGATTGGTCCAGGTCAATACCGTCGCGATCAACAACCCGACTCCGATCAGCGCCATCACGGTTGCGCTGCCGGGACCGATGCCCTGCTTCAGCTGGCCCTGATTGTCCGTGCGCTCGAGGTCCGCCCGTAAGGGATGGACCGTCCTCACGCCTTCGACCTCGACAACGCTTAAGTCCACGGCGCCCTCTCGACCCACTTCGAAGGTCCGGGGGTGTTCTGCCGCATCGTAGATGCGGTCTTCAGGGGTCATCGCAACGTGATATCCCCCTGGACAGAGGGCCGCCGGGTTCTGCCGATCGCCCGATGCGCGACAGGTCACGTGATTCAGCGCCCGGAGCACGGCAAAAAATGTGGCGGTTTGATAGCTGCTTCGAAACGGCGGAACATCGCGTTGCAGACCGCCATCCAGCTGTAAGCCAAACGGCGAGGCCACAACCATGTTTCTGGTCCACCTGTATTCGCTTGCGTGGAGCTGGCGTGCATCCAGACCGACAGTGAAGAAGATGGCGTGCGGGAAGGCCGGACGGAGGGCTTTGAGAATCAGCACCGTATCATAGGGATCCGTGCCCAGGATACCGATCGCCTTCGCTCCTTCTCCTTCGTCTTGAATCCTCATGGCCAAAGCGCGCACATAATCAAGCTGACTGGTGCCTTCGGGGCGTTCCTGCAGTCCACCGGCCAGCGCATCCTTCGCCGTCCCATTGGCCTTGGCTTTCTCTTCACGCCCGGCCTTCACACTGTCGCCGCCCGACGTTTCGCCGTCGAGACCGCTGAGATAGCTGTACCGGAAGATGTTTAAGGTGAGGGATTCGTAGTCCGCCGAACGTTGAACCTGTAAATCGATCGCGCGCGGGACGGTGGGGCACCAGGCCTTGATCGTCCTCGGCACCAGAATCTGCTTGAGTTCGGCCTCCGTGAAGGTCGCCACTTTTGCACAAGCCGCCGCGCGAAATTCGATGGGCAACGCTCGACCATAGAACGAATCCCACTCTCCAATGAGGATCACCGCATCCCAGCCGAGTCGAACCTGGCGACGGTCTAGTTCCTCGATCAGGGTGTCGAATAACCGGTTGTCGGACCCGATCTCATGGACGAGCCGCACGTCCGCAATCTTCAGCCGGTGAAAAAACTCGTCTTCACAGGCTTCATACGTCTGGCAGACAGGGCCTTTGCCCCCTTCCTGCTTGAGTCCGTATGCCAAAATCCCCCTCATTGCGCTGGCCCATGGCGAATAGAGTTCGATGGTCCCGTCCTTATTCGGCCAGACACCGAGCCCCTCATGGGGCTCGGCATACAAGTCTCCGGCTTCACTAAGCAGGGCGCGAAAAGCCGATGAACTGCTGGGCCCCACGATCTTGAACGTAACCGCCTGTTGCACGGTCGGATCCAGACGGACCAGCTTCCGTTTGTCGCCGGTCAGAAGGCATTCGCTCTTCTGTGGCGCTTCTTGGCATACCAGGGCCTGCGACAAGGACGTCAGCGTGGCGAAGAATCCCCGGCTGAGAGCGTCATCGGGAATCCAGATCACCACCGTGCTGAGGGTTGAGTCCTGTGCTTCGCCACAGATACGTGTCTTACGGAGCCGATACCACTCGTACGGCAGGGCCTGACTCGCGTCCCGAGCGTCCCCTTCGATGAATGAGAGATGCCCCTCGTCCTCCGGAACGTAGCAGGCCACACCCAGGGCGGTCCCAACGGCGTATCGATCGCGGATGCGGGATTCCGTGCTTTCCGCATAGGGATCGCCGCTCGTGGTGACCAGCAAGACTGTGATGTGCTGACGGTTTTTGACTCGATCGGCAATCGCGTGTCGGAGCGGTGTGAGACGCTGTGCGATGGACTGCTGAGCCGACTGGCCGGTTCCTGAGGCGCCCGATCCGGCCGCTGGTGACCGTGATTCGCGAATCCCCCGCTGCACCGCCGCCAGCGGATCTTCCCACAGCCTGGCGCGAACCATTTGTTCCCCGGTGGTCTGTTTCATCTCCAGCCCGCTCCCCACAGGACGCGAACTACGCAGCGGCTCTTTCACCAACATCACGCCGGCGATCGCAAGCGCGAGGGTGAGGACGCCCACGATGACAATCTTCGATTCTCCACTTCCTTTTGCCATAGACCCGCTCTGCCTTTCCGTCATCCGCGCTCAAACGGAGGCCGTCACTCTACAACAGACAGTGAGGGGGTCCGCAAGGTGTATTACGGGAATCGGCTGAGAAGGCCTGTGGGGTTCGGCTGATGATGAAGAGGAGAGCGCCCGAGGTGTTACTGCGGAACAACCCTGAAAATGCTACTGGTGTTGGACACGTACACGAATCCGTCCGCGCCGAGCATCAGACTGAGCAGACCGCCCTGCCCTCCGTTATACGCCGTGCTTGAGGAGCCCAGCAAGGTGAGATCAGGCCCGCTCAGGATCACGCGGCGGATCCTGCCGTCGTTCCAGGCGGTGAAGAGGAGGTTGTTGCGGTAGGCGGCCGGGTACACGGTGGAGTTCTCGGGAATCGCAATGATTCCGGTGGGAGCGATCACCGAAATATAGGCCAGGATCGGGTCACGGAAGTTCGCATTACCCGCAATCCCTCTCACGGTGGGCCATCCGTAATTGCCGCCGGACACGACCCGATTGATTTCGTCGTTGTCAGACGGGCCGTTTTCAGTTTCCCAAAGATGGCCGGTATGTCCGTGGAACGTAAACCCGTAACTGTTCCGATGCCCGAGGCTATACACCTTCTTGGCATTGGTATTCGCGTTCGAGAAGAAGGGATTGTCAGACGGCGCGCTGCCGTCCGGATTCACGCGCAGGACTTTACCCGCCAGTGACGTTACGTTCTGAGCATTGGCCGTATTCTCCGCATCGCCGATGATGACATACAGCTTCCCGTCCGGTCCGAACTGGATGATCCCGCCATTGTGGTTTGTGCTGGCCGGCAGATTGTCGAGGATGATGGTTTCTTGGGTACAAGAGCCGCTGGAATCCGTATACCTCACGATCCGATTGCGCAAAGGGCTCGAAGCCGTGTGATACACGTAGACGAACCTGTTGTTCACAAAGTCGGGGTCGAGCGTGAGGCCGAGCAGGCCCTGTTCCCCGTTCGTTGCGATCGTGACCTGACAGAATTGCGTTGGGACGAGCTGCCATTGCGGATTGATGAGGCGAATCCTTCCGGTCAGACGCTCATTGAAAAATACCCGGCCGTCGGGCGCCAAGGCCATCCCCACCGGAAAACTCAGCCCTGAAAGGACAGATTGCAGCTGTAAATCTCCTGTCGGCGGTTGGCTGATCGAGAAATTCCGAGTGATTGTCGCCTCGCTGTTCGCCAGTTCATTATGGTTGTGATCGGCTAACACGAGACGGATGGTGTGGGCAGTGGATGGAAGCCCGAAGATGTCGAAGGTCGTCGCCGACTTCCAATGGACAAAATGGGTGTGGGCGCCGTTGTAGAGGACTCCGTTGTCCTCGTTGATCCCGACCCCTCCATAGACGTGATAGGCGGTTGTGTCCGTATCAAGATAGAAATGGAGATGCGAAGTTCCCGGATTTCCAATCGTATGGTTCTGAACCGAGAAAGCGACGGTGACCGGCCCAACAGGAACGGTCGCCCCGGCCGATGGGCTCGCTATTGCGATCGTCGGAACAATACCCGGAATCAGGCCCGGAGGAGTATTGGGGTTCTCGGGTTGAGGAGTGACGTCCACCGGAGGAAACTCGGGCGTCGCGCGGCCTGTTCCCACATTCATCGTCACGAAACCGAGGTTGACCGGTCCCGCACTGTTGAAGGTGAATACGTTGGTCCCGCCGAGGTAGAAAGGAAACAGACTGCCGTTGCTGATGAAAAACAGACGAAAATTCGATCCGATCGGCAAATTGGCCAGGGTAAATGGGAAGCGGCCTGGTGCGCTCGGGGATCGACCGGCCGTGTCGTCTTCGACAACGATCTGGTCGTTGTTGTTCATCGCCACAATGCGCGTCCCGCCCACCGTCCCGCTGACGGTGACCGTATTCGCCGCAGCGATCGGATCCGCTCCTCCCCCACTCTCCGTGCAGGCGCCGAGAAGGAGTGCCAGCCCTGCAAGGGCGAGGGACCGGACGAGGATGTTGTGTGTTGCGATGATCATGGACCTGCCCGGAAAATGGGAGGTCGCTCAATGAACCCACCGAGACAGTGAGTCGAGCGACCCCCCCGAGGAGGAAGCACTCTTCATGTCCAAGCATAAAGAATGCCGGGTCTAGGATGAGCAACTGACGGCTAAATGCTTGCCCCAGTTGGGAGGCGAGGCTGCATACCCATCCATGCCAGGCTGATCGCTGTAGGGATTTTGCAGCAGGGTGAGCAACCGATCGATCTCGGAGAAATCCTTCTGTTGGGCTTTTTCGATGGCCGTCTGCGCCAGGTAGTTGCGGAGGACATACTTGGGATTGACGCGGTTCATACGTGCCGGACGATCCTCGTCTCGGCTTCCCTCTTCGCGTAGCCGGCTCTCATAGTGGCGAGCCCACTTGTCGAACGACTCACGATCCAAAAAGAAGTCGCGAAGCGGCTCGTTCGGTGTTGCGGACCCGGTCTCAAACCGACCCAATGCGCGAAAGAAGTTCGTGTAGTCGACATGGTGCAGATGCATGAGCACCAAGAGATCCTGGATCAACGATGCATCCTCCTCCTTCGTCTCGATGAGTCCGAACTTGGCCCGCATCAACTCCATGTACCGGCCTTCGCAGAGAGGGGTATATCGGTCGAGGGCGGCCTTCAAGTCTTCCTTCTGGGCCAACGGAAGCAGCGCCTGCGCCAGGCAGCTGAGATTCCAGAGACCGATATAGGGCTGTTGATTGAAGGCGTAGCGGCCATTGTGGTCGGAGTGGTTGCAGATGAAACCAGGATCGTAGTCGTCGATGAAGCCGAAGGGGCCGTAGTCGAGCGTGATGCCGTGGATCGACATATTGTCCGTATTCATGACTCCGTGCGCCCAGCCGACAGCCTGCCATTGCGCGATCAACTTCGCCGTGCGTTCGACGATCTCGGAGAAGAATCTCACGTACTTGTCTGTGCCTTCCACTAGATGGGGAAAGTGGGTCGCGATGACATAGTCTGCCAGGACTTTGAGCTGCTCATGTTGCTTTCGATAGTACAGGATTTCAAACGAGCCGAACCGCACATGAGACGGCGCCATCCGCACGAGCATCGCGCCGGTTTCGACCTGTTCGCGGTAGACCTTGTGGTCGCTGCCGACGATGCAGAGGGCCCGAGTGGTTGGAATGCCGAGACCATGCATCGCTTCGGAGCAGAGATACTCGCGGATCGTGGAGCGCAACACCGCACGGCCATCCCCCTCGCGCGAGAACGGCGTCAGTCCGGCCCCTTTCAGATGCAGATCCCACTTCCCGCCCCGATCGTTCCGTACCTCGCCAAGGAGAATCGCGCGCCCGTCTCCCAGCTGTGGCACATACACCCCGAACTGATGCCCAGAATAGAGCATCGCTAACGGCTCCATCCCCGGGACGAGCATGCTCCCGCCGAACACGCCGGCAAATTCCGGTCGCTTCGCTTGTTCCGGATCCAGATCGATCAATTCGGCCGCCGCGGGATTGAAACTGACGAGATAGGGAGGCGTAGCAAACGGAGTCGGGTTCAGCTTAGCGTAAAAGGCGCCCGGAAGTCGCGCATAGGAATTGTCAAAGGTAAGCGTTTCCAAGGTGCGTCGAGTCATGGTTCTGTGTACCATGGCCTTCTTGTATTTCGCCACTTGCTCACCTGCATCGATGACAGTATGTCCTTTCTGATTAAGGGGCACCCCCCTCTGAAATTCTTACCCAAGAGTGAGGCTTGACAGCAAGATATCCAAACAGTTGTAGTATGGGAATTTTCCACTATGGTTTACTGCTGCTTTATAATGAGCGGCGCTCATGATCGACGAAAAGGAAACGTTCATCCAGCAGCGTAAACAATACATCACCTCTCAATGATAGCGAGTTGACCCATCACGACAGCGTGACTGTCATCGCAACTTCCATGATTATCAGAATTAAAAAAGGACTGGATTTGCCGATCAGCGGGAAGCCGGAGCAGCGTGTCCATGTGGCCAAACCTGTCCGCCACGTTGGCGTGCTCGGCGTGGACCATATAGATCTCAAGCCCGCTATGCTGGTTGCCGAAGGGGACAAGGTGAAGCTCGGCCAAGCGCTGTTCGAGCACAAAAAGTTACCTGGCGTACGCATCACGGCCCCGGGCACCGGCAAGGTGAGTGCCATCCACCGTGGAGCGCAACGCCTGCTCCAGTCAGTCGTCATCCGGCTCGACGAAACCGAGGACGAGGAGACATTTGTGGCCTACTCTGTCGACCAACTGGCCAGCTTGACTGAAGCGCAGGTTGTGGACAATCTTTTGGCATCGGGTCTGTGGGTGACCTTACGCACGCGTCCCTATAGCAAGATCGCCGACCCGACCACCCGCCCGGCTGCCATCTTCGTGACGGCGATGGACAGCAACCCGCTGGCCGCCGATCCTGTTCCGATTATTACAGTGGAGGCTGAGTCGTTCGTCCATGGCCTGACGGTGCTCTCGCGCCTTGGCACCATGCCGCTTTGGGTGTGCAAGTCACCTGACGCTGAACTACCGGTGCCACAGGGTATAGCCCACGTGCGCCAGGCGAGTTTCAAAGGCCCTCATCCAGCTGGTCTGCCGGGGACGCACATTCATTTTCTCGAACCCGTAGACGTCAGCAAGGTTGTCTGGCACCTCAACTATCAAGAGGTGATTGCGATCGGCAAGCTATTTACCAGCGGCCGGTTATCGACTGGGCGCATCGTCGCGCTTGGCGGGCCTCAGGTCAAACAGCCACGCCTGCTGCAGACCAGGCTCGGCGCCTGCATCGAAGAGTTGATCGAGGGTGAGCTTCAGGCCGGTGAGAGCCGTGTCATCTCCGGCTCGATCTGGTCAGGGCGTCACGCAGCCGACTGGTCGTCCTATCTGGGGCGCCACCATCTGCAGGTGTGTGTGCTTCAGGAAGCGACAGAACGAAAGTTCATGGGCTGGTTCGCGCCTGGGCGGAGAACGTTCTCCCAGAGCAATGTCATGCTGTCGAGTCTCTTCCGTCACCGCAGGGAGGAGTTTGGGTTGACCACCGGGCTGAACGGAAGTCTGCGCGCCATGGTGCCATTCGGCAACTTCGAGGATATCATGCCCCTGGACATCCTACCGACACAGCTGCTGCGCTACCTGGTTGTGGGCGACACCGACATGGCGCAAAAGCTGGGCTGCATGGAATTGGACGAGGAAGACCTCGCATTGTGCTCCTTCGTGTGCGTGGGCAAGAACGACTACGGCCCGGTGCTGCGGAGCGTGCTGAGCCAGATTGAGAGAGAAGGCTGATGGCAGGCATGAAACGCTATCTTGATCGTCTCAGGCCCCTGTTTACCAAGGGCGGCCGGTTTGAAAAGTACTATCCCGTGTTCGAGATGGTCGATGTGTTTCTGTATTCCTCTCCCGAAACCACGCACACCGCGCCGCATGTGCGGGATGGAATCGATCTGAAGAGATTGATGGTGTATGTGGTGGTGGCGCTGATTCCCTGCATCCTGTGGAGCTGGTTCAACACCGGCTATCAGGCCAATCTGGCACTCGCAAAGATGGGCATGGCCAAGGCTGGCTGGCGTTATGAACTGCTGGCGGCGCTTCATATCGGTTTTGATGCCGGCAGTATTCTTGCCAATACGGCACATGGCTTCTTGTATTTTCTGCCGATCTATCTGACGACCTTGATAGTCGGCGGTGTATGGGAAACGGTATTTGCCACGGTGCGTCAGAAAGAGATCAATGAAGGCTTTCTGGTCACCTCTATGCTCTTCACGCTGACGCTGCCACCCAATATGCCTCTCTGGATGGTCGCACTCGGGATCAGCTTCGGTGTGGTGATCGGCAAGGAGATCTTCGGTGGGACCGGCAAGAATTTTCTCAATCCGGCCCTGACCGGCCGGGCGTTTCTATTCTTCGCCTATCCCGCCGAAATTACCGGTGACCGGGTGTGGGTGGCAGTGGATGGTTATTCCGGCGCGACCGCGCTCAGTCTTGGTAAAAATGGTGGCGTAGCGGGGATCATCAGCGGGGGCTATACTTGGTGGAATGCCTTTGTCGGCCTGATGCCGGGCTCCATGGGGGAAACCTCTACCCTTGCCTGTCTGATCGGCGCGGCGTTCCTGATCTATACCGGGGTCGGTTCCTGGCGCATTATCCTCGGGGTCTTTCTGGGTATGGTCGGGGCCTCGCTGCTGTTCAATCTCATCGGCAGCGACACCAATCCCATGGTGGCGATGCCCTGGTACTGGCACCTGGTTCTGGGCGGGTTTGCCTTCGGCATGGTCTTCATGGCCACCGACCCGGTTTCAGCCGCCATGACGAGTGCCGGGCGCTGGGTCTTCGGCATTCTGATCGGGGCCATGACCGTGCTGATCCGCGTGGCGAACCCAGCTTTTCCTGAAAGCGTGATGCTCACGATTTTGTTTGCCAATGTGTTTGCGCCCCTGATCGATTATGCGGTCGTCCAGCTGAACATTCGACGGAGGCTACGCCGCCATGTCCGCGCCTGAACCCGATTCCGCCGTATCCGCTGCGCCAGTCGAAAGTGGGAGCAGGACGCTGCTGGTGACGTTTATCGTCTGTCTGGTCTGCTCAGTTGTGGTCGCCGGCGCGGCGGTGCTCCTTCGACCGATTCAGGAATCGAATCAGAAGGCCGATCTCATACGGAATGTGATTGCGATCTCCGGCCTCCTCAAGGAGGGACTGACGGAAGAACAAGCGCTTAAAAGGATTGACGCGCGCATGGTCGAACTGGCAACTGGTGACGAAGTGACGGGGATAGATCCTGACACCTTTAATATTGCCAAGGCCGGAAAGGATCCCGCGATTTCCACCGAACTCACCCGCCGAGAAGATGTGGCGCAGATCAGGCGCGAACCGCGCTACTTGCCGGTCTATCGTATTGTCGGCGCCAACGGCGACTTGAAGAAGCTGATTCTGCCGGTGTACGGCTACGGACTCTGGTCCACGATGTACGGGTTTCTTGCGCTGGAGGAGGATTTGCGGACGGTTCAGGGCCTCCGCTTCTATCAGCATGCCGAGACCCCGGGGTTAGGAGGAGAGATCGACAATCCCAAGTGGCGAGCACAGTGGACGGGCAAAGTCCTATTTGACGATCAATGGAGGGTTCAGGTTGAAGTGACGAAGATCGCGATTGACAGTTCCACCCCCGAGGCTCAACAACAGGTCGACGCACTCGCCGGCGCCACCATCACCTCGCGAGGCGTGGAGAATTTGCTGAAATTCTGGCTGAGTGATAAAGGGTATGGGCCGTACCTGTCCCGTTTGCGACACGAAAGGAGCTAACTCTCATGTCGTACCAGCACCGTAAAATTCTTTTCGACCCGATCGTAGACAATAACCCAATCATCCTGCAGGTCCTGGGGATTTGCTCGGCACTGGCCGTGACGTCGAAGCTCTCAACCACGATCACGATGTGTATCGCGCTGACCGTCGTCACCGCCCTCTCCAATGCCGCCATCAGTGTGATCCGCAATCATATCCCGAGCAGCATCCGCATCATCGTGCAGATGACCATTATTTCGTCGCTGGTCATCGTCGCCGATCAGTTCATCAAAGCCTATGCGTTCACAATCAGCAAGGACCTGTCGGTCTTCGTCGGGTTGATTATCACCAATTGTATCGTGATGGGACGCGCTGAAGCCTATGCGATGAAACATCCACCGCTCCCAAGCCTCCTCGATGGACTCGGCAACGGCCTTGGCTATAGCGCACTGTTACTGGTCATCGGGACCATACGCGAGCTCTTGGGGTCCGGTTCCCTGTTCGGGTACCCGATTCTCCTTCTTGAACGGGATGGCGGGTGGTATGTGCCAAATGGCTTGTTGCTCCTCCCCCCGAGCGCGTTTTTCCTGATCGGCATGATCATTTGGGTGGTGCGCTCTTGGAAGCCGGCCCAGGTTGAGGAACCTGAATACGAGATTTATCACGCCCAACGTCCCGAGGTGACACGATGATAGAGCTGGTCAATCTATTCCTCACGGCTGTATTCGTCGAGAATCTTGCGCTGACGTTTTTTCTCGGGATGTGCACCTTTCTTGCCGTATCGAAGCAAATCGGTACGGCGATCGGACTCGGGATCGCGGTGGTCGTCGTTCAGACCCTGACCGTCCCGATAAATAATCTGATCTACCGGTTTCTCATACGTGATGGCGCGCTGGCATGGGCGGGGCTGTCTGATATGAATCTGAGCTTCCTTGGACTCATCAGCTATATCAGTGTCATTGCGGCGATAGTACAGGTACTGGAAATGTTTCTCGACCGGCACGTCCCGAAACTGTACAACTCGCTGGGGATCTTTTTGCCGCTCATTACCGTCAATTGCGCCATTCTCGGAGGCAGTCTGTTTATGGTCGAACGTGACTATACCTTTAGCGAGAGCGTCACCTATGGTGTGGGCTCGGGTGTCGGGTGGGCAGTCGCGATCGCTGCGATGGCAGGGGTGCGTGAGAAACTCAAGTATTCCGAGATACCCGATGGGTTGCAGGGACTGGGCATCGCATTCATCACCGCGGGGTTGATGGCTCTCGGGTTCATGGCCTTCTCCGGAATTCAACTCTGAGTCTGACGAAGGACCGCGTATGATCGAGATCATACTGGGAGTCAGTTTTTTCACCGGGGTCGTCCTCATTCTGGTATGCCTGATTCTGAGTGCGCGCTCGAAACTGGTCGCCAGTGGCAATGTCACGATCACAATCAACGACAAGAAATCTATC
Source organism: uncultured bacterium (assembly GCA_965233025.1). Taxonomy (GTDB): domain Bacteria; phylum Nitrospirota; class Nitrospiria; order Nitrospirales; family Nitrospiraceae; genus Palsa-1315. The sequence goes on along the minus strand of CBDDRH010000180.1, from coordinate 11,283 downwards.
GAAACTCCAATTGGAGGCAAGCTACTCGGTGTCCTTGGCGACGCCAAGATTTTTATTAGTTCTGCCTGCGGTGGCGGCGGGACCTGCGGAGTGTGCCGGGTAAAGGTATTCGAAGGGGGTGGGGCCATTCTGCCGACAGAAACCTCGCATATCACCAAGCGTGAAGCTCGCGAGGGCTACCGTCTCTCCTGTCAGGTGGCGGTCAAGCAGAACATGAAGATCGCGATCCCAGATGAGGTGTTCGGTGTCAAGAAATGGGAATGTATCGTGCGCTCCAACCACAATGTGGCGACCTTCATCAAAGAACTCGTACTAGAGCTTCCCCAGGATGAATATGTCGATTTCCGCGCCGGAGGATACATCCAGATTTTCTGCCCTCCGTATGAGCAATCGTTTAAGAATTTTGACATCGAAGAGAGGTTTCGCAGCGACTGGGACCGGCTGAACCTCTGGGAACTTGTGTCCAAGGTCAATGAGCCCCTCGAGCGCGCCTACTCCATGGCCAACTACCCTGAGGAGCGTGGCATCATTATGCTCAATATTCGCATTGCCACGCCCCCACCACGCACGCAAAATATACCTCCGGGGAAAATGTCATCCTACCTGTTTGGACTGAAACCGGGCGACAAGGTCACCATCTCCGGACCGTTCGGCGAGTTCTTTGCGCGTGACACCAGAAACGAGATAGTGTTCATCGGCGGCGGTGCAGGTATGGCGCCCATGCGTTCGCATATTTTCGATCAGCTGAGTCGCCTCAAGACCACACGCAAGATGTCCTTCTGGTACGGGGCTCGATCGAAACGCGAGATGTTCTATGTCGACGATTTCAACAAGCTGGCCGCATCGCACGACAACTTTGAGTGGCATGTCGCCCTGTCCGACCCACTTCCAGAGGACGATTGGGGTGGCTACACCGGCTTCATCCATAGCGTGCTCTACAATGAGTATCTGAAGGCCCATCCGGCGCCCGAGGACTGTGAGTTCTATCTCTGCGGACCGCCGATGATGAATGCAGCCGTGATCAAGATGCTGTTGGATCTGGGTGTCGAGCGGGAAAACATCATGCTCGACGACTTCGGAGGATGACCGTCCATGCATCCATCCATTCCACGCCCCCGTGCTCTCATTGCTTTGACAGCCCTGCTGGCTGCCGGTGCCATCTTCAGCCTGCTGCGCGCTGAGCCGCAGGTCGCAGAGCTGCACATGAGTGGTCGCACCATGGGCACCACCTATAGTGTGAAATACCGCCCCGCCCCGGATAGTCCGTCGCCGAAGGCTATGCAGATGGAAGTTGACGCATTGCTGTCCGAGATCAATCACACCATGTCCACCTATGACCCGGAATCGGAACTGTCGCGCTTTAACCGTATGCGCACCACCGACTGGGTTTCCGCATCCGCTTCGCTACTTGCCGTGCTCAAAGCAGCGATCGAGATCGGTGCCCAGAGCGAAGGGGCTTTTGACATCACGGTTGGCCCCCTGGTCAATTTGTGGGGCTTCGGTCCCGAGTTTCATCCAGACCGCATCCCGCTTGAAACCGACATCGCCGCTGCGCGCGCGCGCAGCGGCTCTGATAAACTGACACTACGTGAGACTCAACCGGCGATACGCAAGCACCGCCCTGATGTATTCCTGGATCTGTCCGGGATAGCCAAGGGGTACGGTGTGGACCGGGTTGCTGAACTCATGACCGCGCACGGCATTGAACATTATATGGTTGAGATAGGTGGCGAGGTACGGGTACGCGGTCTCAAGGAGCGAGATACACCCTGGCGGATCGCGATCGAGAAACCGTTGCCGGGCGAACGCTCGGTGCAAACGATGCTGGCACTCAGCAACATCGCACTCGCCACATCGGGCGATTATCGCAACTTTTTCGAAATCGCCGGTCGACGCTATTCCCATACCATCGATCCGGCAACAGGCTGGCCGGTCGATAATCATCTGGTCTCGGTGACTGTGCTGGCGGATACCAGCATGCGAGCCGATGCCTGGGCCACCGCTTTTCAGGTGTTGGGGCCTGAGCGTGGCATGGCCTTAGCCGAACGGCTCGGTCTTCCCGTTCTCTTCGTCATCGAACGCGATGGAAAATTCGAGGAGCGCGTCTGCTGCGCCTTCCAACGTTACCGTACACAGGAGATTTCATGACAATTTTCCTGGTGACCTTTGTCGTCATAGGTATTGCCATACTGGCTATGGCAGTAGGGGTACTGGTTGGCCGCCGTCCGATCGGCGGCAGTTGTGGCGGTCTTGAACGCCTTGGTCTGGAGTGCGATGCCGGCTGCGACAAGCCTTGTCCGAAGCGTCTTGCCCGTATGCAGTCTCAACGCAGAGAGTAGTCGTCAGAGGGCGTGGACGCACTACCGGTCTCGCTTCTTCGGACTTCAGGCGTATCGTACTTCCCTGATTCCGTTTCCGGGATACTGGGGATCAATGGAGCGGAAAACCTGGTTATAGTGATGCTCTGCGGAAAGTTTGCCTTGATTTTCACGCGTCTGCCTGTGTAACGTCCGGTTTCGTTGGGATTTCCGGTGTATCTGGATCGTGCAGTTGTCACTTCGAACCACGACTTCTGAATCTACAATTCGGCGATACACGAACGATTCCCATTCGACAAGTCCCGCCACCGTAAAGACGAACAGCCGTTCTCTCAGCCAGCGGTGATGATCTTCGAAAGGATGGTCGTGCGTGAACCGCTCTTCCCTCTTTTTCATGCGCGTGTGCTGCCTGCTGGTTAACGCGCACCGTTTCTTTCACGTCAGTCTTGGTTCTGTGTTCATCGTCTTCGGGTTGCCTTCCCTCACGTTCGCTGCAACAGAATCGCACGCATCGATCGACTTGACCACCTCACCAGTGGGGTATTTTGCGCTGTGCATATTTGTCCTGGCGTATGTGCTGGTGATGTCCGAGGAGTTTACCCACCTGCGCAAGTCCAAACCGGTGATTCTTGCTGCCGGGATCATATGGGCGGCGATCGCCCTCGCATATCCACAGGGTCAAAGCGAAGCGGTTGAAAATGCCTTCCGGCACAATCTGATGGAATACGCGGAACTGATGCTGTTCCTGCTGGTCGCCATGACCTACATCAACGCCCTCGACGAACGACTCGTGTTCGAATCGATCCGTTCGTGGCTGGTTCGTAAAGGGTTCAGCTACCGGCAACTCTTCTGGATCACTGGGATCCTGTCGTTTTTTATTTCCTCGTTGGCTGACAACCTCACCACCGCCCTCTTGATGTGTGCCGTGGTCATGGCTGTGGGGGCCCATAGCCCGAAATTTGTAAATATCTCGTGCATCAATATCGTGGTGGCGGCCAATGCGGGTGGAGCATTCTGCCCCTTCGGAGATATCACAACCCTGATGGTGTGGCAAAAGGGGATCCTTGGGTTCTTTGACTTTTTTCAGCTGTTTATCCCCTCAGCGGTGAACTATCTTGTGCCTGCCGCGATCATGCATTATGCCGTCCCTCGAATGTCTCCACCGCCGTCTTCTGAAACCGTCCACATGAAGATCGGAGCCAAGCGCATTCTTGGGTTGTTTCTTCTGACCATTTGTACGGCGGTCAGCTTTCACAATTTTCTTCATCTGCCCCCAGTCCTGGGGATGATGACCGGATTTGCGTATCTTGGGTTGTTTGGACATTACCTGAACCGGAAACGCCACCACTCCTCGACCTACAACAAAGGGGTGATCGGAGATGTCGTCCCATTTGACGTGTTTCAAAAGGTTGCCCGAGCTGAGTGGGACACGCTGTTGTTCTTCTACGGCGTCGTCCTGTGCGTCGGCGGGCTTGGCCATATCGGCTATATGGCCTTGGCCTCCCAAGTGCTCTACTCCCAGTGGGGTCCAACCTTCGCCAACATCTCGATCGGGATCTTATCGGCCATTGTCGACAACATCCCGATCATGTTCGCGGTGTTGACCATGAACCCAGACATTTCCGAAGGCCAATGGTTGCTCGTGACGCTGACCGCAGGAGTCGGGGGAAGTCTTCTTTCCATCGGATCTGCGGCTGGTGTCGCGCTGATGGGGCAGGCGAAAGGGAAATATACGTTTTTCAGTCATCTCAAATGGACTCCGGCGATTGCGCTTGGTTATGGCGCGAGCATTCTTGTGCACATGTGGATCAATGCGCGCACGTTCTGAGCGGGAACATCTTTGAAGAATCAGGTCACCCTACTCGACCAGTTACCGCCTCCTGCATCTGATCGGGACCCCTGCAGCCGGATCGAACTCCTCCTGCCCCTGTTCTACCGCTCGTAGGCTAAGATGCCCAAAGATTTCTTGTAGAGAGGCAGGACGCCTAGACTCCCTGTTGAGACCGTAGGGCGACTCGCAGTTCCTAGCCCGCATTATTCATGACTTTTCTGCTGCAATCGCCAATCCGCTGTTCCGACGAGCCTTCGGCCGGCGGGCTCGCCCCTCGGACCTTCGACGTACTGCACGAGTACGCCTCAGGTTCTCCGGGCTCCACGCGCCGGTCTCACGACGCGGCTTGGCGATTTCGCGACGAATTGTCATGAATAATGCGGGCTAGGAGAGGCCGGGCGCAGTACGAGCCAATCGCATGTTTCGACATCCCGTCGAGACCACGTGATCGGCTTTCATGTTTCACGAGGTGATGTTGTGATGGCGTGGGCTATTCTCCTTCTCCCGTTACTTCCGCTCTTAACGGCCTTGATCCTCGCTTCGCCGAGGAGGATCGCTCGTCCGTCACCAAGTTGTGGAACATAGACCCCGAATTGATGCCCGGAGTACAGCATGACCAACGGCTCCATGCCTGGCGCCAACGCGCTCCCGCCAAAGAGCACCGCGAACTCCGGCCGGATAAATTGTTCCGGATCGAGATCGATCAGCGCGGCTGCGGCTGGGTTGGCATGGACCAGATAGGGTGGGGCACTGAACGGAGTCGGGTTCAGCTTGGTGTAAAACGCCTCCGACAGGCGGGCGTAGGTGTTGTCGAGAGAGAGCACTTCCAATTGGCGCTTGGTCATGGATACAGCTTGCCAGGCCTAGCGCGCTGCTTTCAAGCGAGGAGACGCGTCATCCAGCAGAGAGGTGAATTGCTCGGAGTCGAAATCATAGACCCATACGTCGCCGGTCGAGATGGAATAGACCCACCCATGAAGATCCACTTTCTTTTTGCGCAGCTGCAGCGCGACGGATGGATGGGTGCGAAGATGGTCGAGCTGTGAGCGGACGTTTTCTTGCGTAGTCTTGATGAGGCGAGCCTTGCCTCGGAGACCGGTATAGTGCTCGCGCATGAGGCGGCGGGTGGTTTCCGCTTGCCCGACCCACTCCTTGACAGCGGGCAGGTCATGAACATCCTCCGGATGCAAGAGGGCTCTCATGACAGCACAGTCGGTATGACCGCAGACAATGATATGGGGAACTTTCAATACGGCCATCGCGTATTCGATCGTGGCAGTGCTGCCACCTTGCATAGAGCCGTATGGTGGAATCATGTTGCCGGCGTTCCTGAGAATAAAGAGCTCCCCTGGATCAGTTTGTGTGAGGAGGGTGGGATCGACCCGGGAATCGGAACAGGTAATGAAGAGGGCTCTGGGAGCCTGGTTTTCAGAAAGCCTGGTGAAGAGCTCTTTTTTCTTGCCGAAGACTTCGGTTCGAAACTTGAGGAATCCTTTGACGAGTTTTTCCACCGTGTATGCCCGTGCCTATCGTCCGTTGTTCTGAATATCCCGATCGACGGTAAACACGAATACCCGTTCCCCTAATTGCACATCGATATCGGTAAAGAGCGCGAGGGTTTTGGCGCCTGTAATTTCGCTCACTTGTTCACAGAGTTTGTCGCGGCCCAGTGCAATCAAGTTCTGGCGCAATCGCTTCACCATCTCGACACCTTCCACTGTTTTGGCCAATTGGCGTTCAGCCGGCGTCAGTACCCCCTTGAGACGCACCACGACGAGGTCTCGCACGACGAACGCACGCACTTCATCCGGTCCACGGCCCATGAATTCTTGTTCAAACTTGATGATGGTGTTACGGATCGCGTTTTCCACGTGGTCCCTCTGCCAGTGAGGCCTTCTGCCTTGATGACTGACCCGGTGCGGATTATAGGAGGGCGAGCCGCCCCGAACAAGCGCAAACGTAAGCCCTTTGTCCAACACCGCCCTAGGGCTAGGGCTTTCGGACCATCTCGTAACGGCTGGGGGAACTGATTTTCCCCTGGCGCTTGACGAAGGTCTACGAACAGTATTATTGATTGGGCGCGATTTCATGGTACGGCGATGCTTCCGGTCCTGAAGTTCTTCACAGACAGGTGGGACGCCGATCTCGACTGATAGAGGCCGTAGGGCGACCGGCAGTTCGAAAGAAAGTCTGGTCGTAGTACAAGCCAACCGCGATGCATCGATTCGTAGTCGAGCATGCCGGTTGGCGTTCGTGTTTTTAAGGGGTCATGAGGTACTGATGTCGGCGGTGCTGCTCGTTCCCTTGTTCCCGCTGTTGGCCGCGCTCATCGTCGTCATCGGCAGAGACGCAACCCTGCAGATGCGTGCCAAGATCGCCGCCTGGCCGATCGGCGCGGCTTTCTGCGGCGCCATCGCCGCTCTCTACTTCGTCGCCACGCAGGGGCCGATTGCCCTCCGGTTGTACGATCCGGCCTCGACCGCTTCGTTCGCCGTGCCGCTCGGACTGTACGTCGACCGGTTGAGCGCGGTCATGATGGTGTTGATCTCCGGTGTCGGCACCATCATCTACGTCTACTCCGTCAGGTACATGTATCAGGATCCCCAGGGACGCCGGTACCTCTTTCTGATCGGATTCACCACCTTCGTGCTCCTCTGCATGGTCTCAAGCGCGAACCTCGTCATGCTCTTCGTGTTCTGGCAACTCCTGAGTTACCTGCTCTATCTCCTGGCCCATAACCACGGACATGCTGCAACGCTGGCAGGCGCCTATCGAACCTTTACGCTCTTGCGGGTCGGCGACGTGGCCTTCTTGGCTGGCATCGTCCTCGCCTATCATCTCTACGGTACGTTGGAGTTCCCGGACCTCTTCGCCAAGGCCACGGGTACGATCGTCACGCTGTCGCTGATTCCAGGATGGGATATGAATGGCGCAACCGCCGTCACATTGCTCCTGTTCATCGGCGGCATGAGCAAATCTGCGCAGTTTCCGCTTCACGTCTGGCTGCCCCGCTCGCTCTATGCCCCGACGCCGGTGCATGCATTACTGCACGCGGGCATCATCAATGCCGGCGGATTCTTGATCAACCGGCTGGCGCCGCTGTTCGGCATGAGTTCGACCACCTTGCACGTCGCCTTCGTCGTCGGAACGATGACGGCCGTTCTCGGCGCCACCATGATGCTGGCGCAAAACGACATCAAGAAAACGCTCGGGTTCTCGACGATCGGCCAGATGGGCTACATGATTATGGAGTGCGGGTTGGGTGCATTTTCTCTGGCCGTCTTCCATCTCATCGCGCACGGACTCTTTAAGGCGACCGTGTTCCTGAACTGCGGCAACATAATCCACAAGGCGCGCATGGAGCCGCACTTCCCCCATACGGACCATCAGGAGGAAGAAGAGAGCTTTTCTCGTCTCACCTGGTCCACCGGCTTCGTGACCACGCTGTTCATTCCGCTCGTGATTCTGCTCGTCACGCACGGGGTGTTGCATATCCCGCTGCTGGAATCGCAGGGCTCCGTGATCATTCTCTTTTTTATCTGGATCACCTCGTCGCAAGCGATTTTGACCCTCACGCGCCTGCGCGCAGTGGCTTCGTGGAAAGTGTCGGCCGCCATGTTGTTCACGCTGCTGTTCATCGTGTTTAACTATCTGTTCGCCGTGGAGTCCTTTACGGCGTTTCTCTATCCCAACCCCGAAGAAGTGGCCTCGTACTTCAAAGCGGCGGATCTTCCTGACTGGCTCTTCGACCTCATCATCGTCACGTCCACACTGATGACGATCGTCAGCTGGTCATACCTCTACCTGCGAGCCCATGGCCGGACGGTGTGGACGCCAGCCTGGATCGAAGGCGTAAGAGTTCGGCTGTACGTGCTCTTCATGAATCGGCTCTATGCGGATGAGTTTTATCAACTGCTTGGGCAGAGGGTGATGCGATTGATCCACCGATTCGATAAGCGCGAACGGGGGTGGTCACGATGATGGACGGCGCCCTCGCTCCGTGGTTGCTGGCAGGCATTCCCCTGCTGGGCGCGCTCGTGAGTCTGGCCTTCTGGTCGAACCCCACCGGCCTGAAGGTCTCGGCAATTGTCTGGTCCATCATCAGTCTCGGCACGATGGTCGGACTCTCCGGCCAGCTCGTGACGCCTGCCGAAAGCCTCTTACCGCTCTATCTGCTGCCTCTGGCTGCCGCCGCGTCCATCTTGGGACAGCCGGTCCACGAGGACCATCGTCTCTCGTGGATCATGACCTTGGTTTGTCTCGGGTTCGGGGTCGGCGCGTTCACCGGCCATGATCTTGTCGCCCAGGTTTTTCTCATGGCGCTGTTGATGTCCATCATCGTGCTGCTCTATCGCCACCACACGGAACTCTGGCCGATGTCCTGGTGGGGCATCGGCTCGTTCGGTTTCGGCGCCTTGTGCGTCGGCATTGCCGCAGTGACAGATCCGCCTCTCTCATCGGTGGCTTCTCTGCTGACCTGCGCGATCCTCCTGCCCTTGATTCCCTTTCACACAGGCTACCTCACAGCGCTGACGAGACTGCCCGGTGGCCTGCCGTCGTTCGTGGTCGTGTTGCTCCCGGTCGTCGGACTGCACGGACTTGCGACGGTCGTCCCAACGGTGCCGGAGGACATTGCCTGGACGGCAAGTCTCTTGGCGCTGGCGGGATCGCTCTATGGCGCAATCAAGGCGATGGCGCAATCTCGCGCGCGCCTCATACTGGCCTACGGCAGTCTCTCGTTCTTTTCGATGATCTGGTGGTTTGCCGCTGCGACGAGGACGACGACGCCTCGCGCGGCGTTGTTGGTGGGCGCCGTCGGCCTGGCGACGAGCGGGCTCCTGGTCGCCTGGCAGGTGATCCGCACGAGATACGGCGACGACGTGGATCCGCAGGCCATCAGCGGCCTGGCCTTCACGATGCCGCGATATGCCATCCTGCTCTCGCTGCTGGCGCTGGCCGCAATGGGGCTGCCCCCGTTCGGCGTCTTCGCCGGCTTCATGGGGCTGCTTCTGACCTCGTCGCTGACATCGGCCGTCGGCCCGTTCATCGTGCTCGTCGCCTGGCTCGCCGCCTCGTGGTACATCATGCAGATGGTGCAACAGTTGCTCTTCGGAGCGAGACGGTCAGACCTACGCTATACCGATCTGCTTAATACCGAATTGGCTTCGTTGTTGATCCTCGTGCTGGCCCTGCTCGTGTTGGGCCTGGCGCCCGCCAGCCTGTTCGCGTCCGATCAGACCATGCATCAGGCCAGCGCCGTCACGGAATCGCTCAGATGGAACAGGTAGATCGCCCGCCCGACATCGAATCGAGACGGATGGAGCTGCGAGGGATTGTCCATCTCGCCGGCGAAGTCGTCGCGCAGTACTGGCCGATGCGCACCTTCGTGCACCATAACCCTCTGCACAGTCTGGAATACCTTCCGTTTGAGGAGACCGTCCGGCGCGGCAAACAGTTCATGGGCGGCAACGGCTATCTCGCCGATCACGTGTATCGAGGCTACCTCAAGTCCGGCCGGATTCACTCCGCGCACCTGGAGGCCGCGTTGAAGCCACTGGTGCAGGAGAAACAGGTCGTGATAGGAACGCGCAGGGTCACACATGGAGAGGTCTTGCGCGCCTGTCTGGCAGACGGTCTCTGCACGCCGGTGATGGAGCCGCTCGACGATCAGCTACCCGATCCTGCAAACGAGCTGATCGATCGCATCGCAGCCCGACTCGAACCAGTCCTGACGTTTCCGGATTTGCGTGAGCGCATCCGCACAATCACGGAGGGTGATCAAGCGGCGTTGGGACGCTGGCTCACGCTCTCGCACTGGTGCGACGACACGTTGGGTACTCAGATCGTTCAGCAGATCAACGATCAGTTGATCAAGTGGTGCGAGGCGTTCCTGGACGAAGGCCATGCGACCTGGGCCATGCCGGAGCGTGAGCAGGGACTCTATGTCGCCTGGAAGACCCTCGCCTCGCGGGAATGGTCGCTGTGCGGCATTCCGAACAGCCGGACGAAAATTGCTCAGCTCCCTGAATTTCCCGAAGACACGCTTCTGGACAGTCTGGATGCGCTCGGCGTTCCGGCTGACCTCCGGCAGGACTATCTGTCTTTACAGTTGACTGCGTTGCCCGGCTGGGCCGGCTTCATCAAGTGGCGTGGAGAGGAACGGGACTATCCTTGGCAGCAGGCGTACCCCGCAGGCCTCGTGAAATTCCTCGCCATTCGGCTCTGGTATGCGCGTGAATTGGTTCAGAAGGCCTGCCGCGAAGAGCTCGGCATCGAGGGACGGTACGATGCGGTGACGACCTACATGCGCGGGCATTCTGAAGAGTACTACTTGCAACGGCAGCGAGTCGCAGGCCGATTGCCCGCCCTCTACGCTGAGGAAGTCGATCGGCTGGCGCATCAAAAAGGCCTTGGCTGGACGACCGTGCTTGATCGATACCGTATGGACGTGGTCCCGCGCCAAGAGGCAGCCGCACGCCGCGGTGCAGCCAAGAAACTACTTGCGCTGGCACGATCGCTGGACATCGACACGGCACAACTCGCCGGCAGTGCTCCCGCGGACCTCAAACAGATCGTCGAGTGGATAGAGGCCTTCCCAGAATCCGACCATGGACCGGTGTGGCTCAAGGCCTTCGAAGCCGGATACCACGAGCGTCTGTTAGGACAACTGCGAGTGCCGGTGCATGAAGAGAACCAGCCGGCGCCGGCACGGCCCTATTCGCAGTCGGTCTACTGTATCGACGTGCGCTCCGAACCGTTCCGCCGGCATCTTGAATCGGTCGGTCCACACGAAACGTACGGTTTCGCCGGATTTTTTGCCGCGTTCATTCGCTATCGGGCTTGGGGTAAGGAGCACGACACCGAACAATTCCCGGTCATTATGCGCGCGAAGAACGAGGTGCGGGAGATCCCACGGAGCTATCTCGATGAGAATGTCTCGAAGCATGCTGCTCGTGCCAAATGGGTCCGTGCGGGCCACACGCTCTTGCACGATTTGAAAGAAAACGTGGTCACGCCGTATGTGATGGTGGAATCGCTCGGCTTGTTCTACGGACTTCCTAATTTCGGTAAGACGTTTCTGCCGACTCTCTATCAACGTTGGACCTCGTGGTTGCGGCGCCTGTTCGTGCCGCC
>CBDDRH010000179.1:0-10327 GCA_965233025.1 uncultured bacterium | reverse complement strand
GTGTCGGTGGAGGCGCAGCTCCATGCCGGGACGCATGTGCTCATGACGAGTCCGTCCGCCAATCGTGTCTATCGAAGTCTGTCCGAGCCGGCCGTCCAGGAGGTTCGGCTTTCGGTTGGTCCTGATGCTCGGCTGGAATGGCTACCCGAGATCACGATCCCTTTTGCCGGGTCTCGCGTTCGCCAATCCATCCATGTGGATCTTGCGCCTGGTGCGGTGATCGTACTGTGGGACGCCATCGCTTCCGGCCGGGTTGCCAGACAGGAGCGTTGGGCCTTCGCTGCAGTTGAAAACGAAATCTGCATCAGGGGACGGGCTCCGTCGTCTACGACGGTGCCTGTCCCCCTGCTCGTCGAACGGTATTGCCTGATTCCTGGCCGACTGCCTGAATCGGTAGGTCTCGTCGGGAGCTGGGACTATGTGGCGTCGCTCTTTATTATCGGAGATGCGGTCGCGCGTGATGCCTGGACACACCTCGACGAAGGACTCGCTACGATTCTGGAGCAGCGTCCTGGAATTGTGCTGGGAGGGGTTTCGGCCACGGCAGCTCCAGGCCTGGCAGTCAAACTCGTGGCACGGTCGGCGCCGGATCTGACGGAGACGTTAGAAGCGATCTGGGCGGCGGTTCGGGAAGCTCTTTGGAATCTCCCAGTCCCGAATCTGCGGAGGTATTGAGAGGGCTGAGGACGGTAGACTGAAGGGGGTAAGGCTGAAGGCCGACTCTTCGAAACCTTCAGCCTGAACCCCTTCAGCCTATCTATGCTATAAAGCCCTATGCGTACCTTTCGTATCGCCATGGTGCAGATGAACCCGACGGTCGGTGACATCGCCGGGAACGTCCGTAGGATTACGGGCTGGCTGCGCGAGGCAAAAAAAGCGAAGGCCGACCTGGTCACATTTCCAGAGCTGGCGATCACCGGCTATCCACCCGAAGATCTCCTCTTAAAGCCGTGTTTTGTGGCGGACAACCGCCGCGCGCTCCAGGAAATCGTCCGCCATTGTCGGGGTCTTGCTGCGGTTGTGGGCTATGTTGGCCAGAGCGATGGCATCGATCCGAAACTGGCTCGCTCGTCGGTGGTCCAGGCCGGTGCGCACGAACTCTATAATGCGGCGGCGGTTGTCGCGGATCAGAGACTCATCACGTCCTATTGCAAGTGGTACCTGCCGAACTATGGGGTGTTCGACGAGAGCCGCTACTTTCATCCGGGCCGCCGGCTGCCCCTCATCCGTCTGCGCGGTACGGTCGTCGGGGTCAACATTTGTGAGGATATCTGGCTACCGGACGGTCCGACGGGTTTTCAGGCTGCAGCCGGCGCCGAAGTCATTGTGAACATCAGTGCCTCGCCGTTTCATCTCGGTAAGAGCCTGGTTCGCGAGCAGATGTTGGCGACCCGCGCGAGGGAAAATGGAGTGGTGCTGACCTATACCAATGCAGTGGGCGGCCAGGATGAACTGGTCTTCGACGGGAACAGTGTGATTCTCGATCACCAGGGTGAGGTCATCGCGAGGGGGAAAGCCTTTGAAGAAGATATGATTGTCGCTGATCTTAATATGGAGGCTGTCGCGCGGGCGAGACGAACCGGCAATAAAAAGGTCTTGCCGCGGCGCTTGGCCTCAGCGGTGGAGGTCTACGCTGTGCCGATTTCATCTGTTCAAAAACCGCGGGTGCGTGCGGTCCCAGGTGTGGCGGCTGTCCTGGACCCGTTGGAAGAAGTGTATCGGGCTCTCACACTGGGAGTGCGCGACTACGTGAGGAAAAACGGATTTACGCGCGCCGTCATCGGCTTGAGCGGCGGAGTGGACTCAGCGCTGACCGCCGTGCTCGCCGTCGATGCGCTCGGCGCTGAGAATGTATGGGGGCTGTTCATGCCGTCCCCCTATACATCGCAGGACAGTCACAAAGATGTCGCCGAATTGGGGACACGGCTTGGGATCTCCATCAGGACGATTCCGATTACGACGCTGTTCGACACCTATCGGCACGCACTCGAGGAGACGTTCGAGGGGCATGCGCCCGATACGACAGAAGAGAATCTCCAGGCCCGCATCCGGGGCAATCTCCTCATGGCCTTCTCCAATAAGTTCGGCCATCTGGTGCTCACCACGGGTAACAAGAGTGAGATGAGCGTGGGATATGCCACGTTATACGGCGATATGGCCGGCGGTTTTGCTGTCATCAAAGATGTGCCGAAGACCATGGTGTATGACCTGGCGCGGCTCCGTAACCTCCGTGGCACAACTCCGGTCATTCCCAAGCGGACGTTAGATCGTCCGCCCACCGCCGAGCTGAGGCCCAATCAGAAAGACGAAGACTCGCTGCCGCCGTACGAGGTGCTGGATCCCATTCTTCAGGCGTATGTGGAAGAAGACCGGTCACTTGAAGAGATCGTCGAGGCGGGATTCGACCGGGCCACGGTCGCGCGTGTGATGACAATGGTGGATGGCAGCGAGTACAAGCGCCGGCAGGCGCCGATCGGCATCAAGATCACGCAGCGGGCCTTGGGGAAGGATAGGCGGATGCCGATTACGAACGGGTATCGGAATTCGTAGGCCTGTAGGCTTAGGCTGATAGGGGTTCAGACTTAAGCTAGGCTGAAGGGGTTCAGGCTGAAGGTCAAAGGGTGAAATTCGACGTTTCCAAAACCTTCAGCCTCATTTCTGCTTCTGATTGCCCTGTTGCTGCTGTTGCTTAAGTGATCGCATTTCCTTCTTGAGTGCTTCAACTTCCCGAGCCAAGTCCTCTGTGGATTGTGCCGAAGCGCCGGATGCTGCGCTCGTTCCTTCCGGCACAGGTTTTTCGGCAGTCACTGGTGCCGGTGGCTTCTGCTGTAGTAGCTGATAATCGACAGCAACAAATCTGTCGGTCGTCTGTAATCCTCTCGGTGGATCAATCCTGTCAGACCGTTGAGCGGCCCTTGGGGTAAACAGGACAATATGATTCTTCAGGCCTGTTAAATCGGGGGGCATCGATTTGTATTCGCTGTCGCCCGCTGCGTTCAGCTTTGTCAGCTTCGGTGAAGAGCGGTATTGAGAGAGAATCACGCACAACTGCCGGCCATAGGCATAGAGGGACCCGCTGGTCGTTTCCGTCGTTGATGATTCCAACATGGAGCCTTCGTACGTTGTCCGGACAAGGAATGCGACACGTTCGTTCATTCCTGCCGTGCGCAAGCCTTCTGCTAAGAGCGGAGCAAGGAATTGAATCTGATCGTCCGAGAAGACCGGGATCGGAGCTACGGAACCTGTCAGTAGCCTCTGAATGCCACGGTCCTGATGCTGCACCTCGATGCCTTTCAACACCTGGGCGAGAAGAATCGGCTCCAGATTGACCGGTTGTGTAGCCTGGATTGATGGGTCGGACGTCGTCTGTAGTGAGACAGTTCCCCGCGGGTCGTCAAAGAGGATTTTGCCGGTTGGGGCAGTTGTGCAGGCCGTGCTGAATACACAGAACAGAGCGAGTAAGAAATAAGATTGGTAAGACACTCGTCTGCTCTGGGGCTGTGGTGCGGGAGCCATAAAGATGAAAAAGAATCTAGCACAGACAATTGGTCATTGCCAGACCAAAGCGCGCGACGAGCAGGAAAGGTGGGACTGGCGAGACAGGCCTGACACGAAATTCGAAGTTCTGGGTCCGAAGTTCCGGAAACCTCGAACGTCGGACTTCGAACTCTCCTCCATGTCGCGCCTTTCTCGCCAGTCTCGCTCGTCTCGCATCTTGTAAATAGAGATGGGCATTGACAGATTCTACTAGGAGATGTATAAGGTCGCGCAGTCTAAGGGCTTCCAAATGGCGCCCGGCAGATTAGGGAAACAACGACGTTTCCCACCGGTCTCGACATAAAAAAGTAATACGGCACGGACAATGGCGTCCTCCGGTCCTAACGGGCTAGAGGACGTTTTTTATTGACCGTACGAGCAAGTGGAATACGATAGGCTGGTGGGAAGTGAGGCAGAGATAGAAGAGAGAGTCGAGTGGGCCGGCAGAAGCCGGCATGTAAGCACAATGGCGTGCGTCGCGACAATGACGTCGGGGTGAGAGAGGCAAGGGAGCAACCGAATCACCAAATCGGACGAGGAGGACGATATTATGTCAGTACGTAGTCGTATCGGGATCGGGATTGGAATGTGCGCGATGGTCTCGTTGCTTGGCGGCCAAACCGTATCTGCCGCCGATGATGCGGAATCCCTCTGGAAGACATTGGGCTTCAAGATCTCTGGAGCCGTGGAAGCATCCTATACGCAGAATTTCAATAATCCTAGCACCAACCTCAATCAACTGCGTATTTTCGACACGCAGGCGAATTCGTTCGTGCCGCAAGTGGCGCAGCTCGTGTTTGAACGCGAGGCGACGGCAGGGAGTGCCACGGACCGGGTTGGGTTTCGGGCGCGGCTCAATTTTGGCGCCCAGTCCAGATTTTCACGGGCCCGCACGAATTACCAACCTGGCACGGACAACAATGAAGTGGATTTCCAAGAGCTCTATGCTGAGTACATTGCGCCGATCGGCTCTGGCCTGAAAATTCAAGCCGGTAAGATCAATACCATGATCGGCTTCGAGACGATCAACAGTTGGGAGAACCCGAACTTTTCCCGCAGCCACATGTTCGGTTTGAGCCAAGCCTTCACGACGACCGGCGTCCGGCTCACCTATCCGATTGGAGGCATGGGGACCGTGGCACTCGGCGTCATCAATGGGTGGGACAACATTGAGGACAACAACCGAGGCAAAACACTCGAGTGGAAAGTTGACCTGACGCCCCACGAGAAGTTCGGACTCGCCGTCTATGGGTCCTACGGCTCCGAACAGTCGAATGGAAATGCGGCTTTCGGCCAGGCCTCGACTGGCGCCTGCGTGAACGGTACGCTCGGATGCGATTCGACGGCCAAGCGAACGGTCGTGGGCGGGATCATCACGATCAAGCCGGCCACGAAAAGTACCATTATCCTCGAGCCCTATTATGGGAACGAGGCCAATGCCAGTGGATTTAGCGCATCTCAGAACGCCCGCTGGAATGGGATCAATGGCTATCTCATCCAAGACTTCAATGATCAAGAGCAGCCCCATGCATTGAGCCTCCGGGTTCGCGGAGAGATCTTTGAAGATGCAGGCGGTGCCCGTACCTGCGTCGGTGGTAATAACGTCAACGGCGGCACCAATGTGTGTGCCGGCCCGGCGGCAGCCGGTGGTTTTGCGCCTGGTGGTACTCTTTTTAATACCGCCACTGGCATTGGACAGGTCCAGACTATTTGGGCAGGCACCTTCACGCTTCAATATAAGCCGGCTCCGTCACTCGTGACGAGGGCAGAGTTCCGGTATGACAAATCAAACCAGAATGTCTTCTTACGAGGTACTGAGGCGGTTAGCAGTCAGCAGACTCTTGCATTCTCAGTTGTCTACCTGTTCTAAGCGAAGGTAGACGTAGGTCCGTTGAGTCGATTTGCGGTATGAGGCTCCCTTCGTGGACTTGTCCACGAAGGGAGCCATCACGAGAAGAGCATCGATCGAGTTTGCATTGGAGCGTGGTTGGTTGGAAGGTCATGGCAGGTTGGGGAGCGATCTTAAGGGCACAGCACACTGTGAGGGGGCTGAGCCCGTGCGCTTCGCTTCGGCGGAGGCAGAGCTCCATAGCCCGATCCGACAAAAAAAGAGCGTGAGATAACCGGGAGGGCCGCTTAGCCCGGACTATTCATGAATGCCTGCGGGGCGTTCGAGTTCGAAGCCAGCGGTATTTCTCACAGGAATGGTCGACAGACGCGTCACGTGTAGTTTGTCGAGGAGCCCAACGAGAAAAGCTCCACCGGGTGAGAAGATCGGACGATACCAGTATAGCAGGTGTTTATGAAAAGTCCGGGCTGGAATATTCCAACGACCGCATTGTCAACCTCGTCCTGAACCAAAGGATGAAAGGATACGATTATGTCATCGCATATGATGAGCAGTATGAAGAAGATTCTGCCGGTCCTCCTGATCTGCCTTCTCATGCTGGCAGCGGGGACGGCTCTGTACGTACCAGATGTCGCGGCAGAGGAGGCGGCGGCGGCTGAGGCCGCTCCAGCCGAGTTGAAGGCCGATTCGGGGGACACGGCATGGATTCTCACCTCCTCGGCGCTGGTGATGCTGATGACTCTGCCGGGATTGGCGCTCTTCTATGGGGGACTGACCCGGAGCAAGAACATCCTGGGTACGCTGATGCATTGCTTCCTTACTCTCTGCCTTGGCAGTGTTATGTGGGTGTTGTTCGGATATAGTCTGTCGTTCGGCCCCGATGTGGGAGGGGTTATCGGGAACCTTGAATGGGCGGGGTTGAATGGAGTGGGAACTGACCCAAGTCCGACCTACGGCACAACGATTCCCCACATGCTGTTCATGGTATTCCAGCTTATGTTTGCCGGCATTACCCCGGCGCTGATTGTCGGAGCCCTCGCAGAGCGAGTCAGGTTCTCCGCGCTGCTCGCGTTTGTCTGTCTATGGTCGGTCGCAGTATATTAACCTGTCGCCCATTGGATCTGGGGCGGCGGATGGTTGGGTGAGATGGGCGCATTGGACTTTGCCGGAGGCACGGTCGTGCATGCCACCTGCGGAATGGCAGCCCTGGTTGCGTGCATTGTCCTCGGGAAACGCACGGGCTATCCAACGACTCATATGCCTCCCAATAGTCTTCCTTTTACGTTGTTGGGGACTGGTCTTTTGTGGTTCGGCTGGTTCGGGTTCAACGCGGGCAGTTCGTTGGGCGCGAATGCGCAGGCTGTGGGCGCCTTCGTGGCTACCCACATCGCAGCCAGTACCGCGGTGGTGGTGTGGATGTTTATCGAATGGGCACATCGTGGGAAGCCCACTATGCTCGGCGCCGCCACTGGTGCGATCGCCGGTCTCGCAACCATTACACCCGTTGCCGGGTTCGTCTCCCTGTTTCCTGCGCTCCTGGTAGGTGTAAGCGCCGGAGTGATCTGTTACATTGCTGTGTACTTGAAGAATAAAGTGGGCCATAAGGTGGTCGATGATGCGCTGGATGTGGTCGGAGTTCACGGTGTGGGTGGAATTACCGGCTGCCTCTTGGGGGGGTTGTTTGCGTCAAAGGCGATGGGGTCCCCCGCCGATGGGCTGTTCTATGGCGGGGGCTTCGACCTCATGTGGGCTCAGATCGTGATGGTGGTTTCGGTGTGCGTGTATACCGGGATCGTCAGCTGGATCCTGGTCATGATTGTCCATGGAATTTGGGGCTTCCGTGTGACGCCAGACGAAGAGCAAACTGGCTTGGATCTTAGTCAACACGAAGAAAAGGCCTATTCATAACGAGCTCGTACCGCAATTGACCAGACGATCATACCGGCGACCCGAGCGATGCTGTCACATCAGCGTCCTCGGGTAAGCCTGTGAGGGAGGTATCTATATGAAGATGATTCAAGCCGTAATCAAGCCGTTCAAGTTGGATGAGGTCAAGGAAGCATTGGTGGAAATAGGGATACAGGGTATGACGGTGTCCGAAGTGAAGGGATTCGGGCGCCAGAAGGGGACGAGGGAGGTGTACCGGGGCGCCGAATATACGACGGACTTTGTGCCCAAGACGAAGATCGAACTGTACGTTTCGGATAATCAGGTGGCGAAAGTGATCGAAACGATTACGCGCGCCGCGAAAAGCGGCAGTGTGGGAGACGGGAAAATCTTCGTGTCGGATATCGGTAACGTGGTGCGGATCAGAACCGGCGAGACGGGGGAAAGCGCATTGTGACACTTGCGTCGAACGACGAGTTGTTTGCGAGGCTCTCACAGGGGGCGGAGTCCACACCTGGCTCCGCCCTGGCCGGGCACCGGCAGGCCCTCCGGCAGCGGTTATTGGACGGGGCCTCGGGTGCCGAGGTCATGGCGTCCTTGACGGAGTTTGTGGATGAATTGATCATCGGCCGGTACAGGAATGCCATGCGGCAGGCCGGAGAGGGGGCGCAGGTTGCCGGAGCTCAGCACTGTTGCCTGATCGCGCTCGGAGGCTACGGTCACCGGGAGCTGTCTCCCTATTCGGACATCGACATCATGTTTCTCTATAGCGAGAAAGCCGGAGAGGCGGCGCCGGCGCTGTTTCGTGAGGTGCTGCATCATCTGTGGGATCTTGGTTTCCAGGTCGGCCACAGTATGCGGACCATTCACGACTGTATCGAATTGGCCGGGACGGACTTGACGATCCGCACTGCCATGATGGCATCCAGGTTTTTGTCCGGAAGCCCGTCCCTGTTCCAGGAATTCCATCGCCGATATTTCAGAGAAGTGGTCGGCCGCGGAGCGGGGCGCTTTATCGAGCAGAAGATGGAGGAGCGCCGGCGTGAATATGTGAAGTTCGGACAGACGGTCTATCTTCTGGAGCCCAACGTCAAAAAAAGTAAAGGAGGGCTGCGGGACTTCCAACTCATCCGATGGGCCGGTATGGCTCAATTCCAATCGGCTACGCTGCAGGACTTGACGGATCGCGGGCTCCTTTCCAGACAAGACTTTCTCTCGCTGACAGAGGCCCGTGATTTTTTGTGGAGAGTCCGGGCGTTTCTGCATTTCGAAGCCGGGAAGGCGCAGGAGATTCTGTCGTTCGACGAACAAATCCGGCTGGCATCGCTGTATGGGTTCCATGATCGTCCCCACCTCCTGGGAGTGGAGCAGTTCATGCAGCAGTATTACCGGCATACGATGGGGCTTCATGAAAGATTGCTCCGGTTTGTGGATCGCTGCTTGGCTGCGCCCGCGAAGCGTCGCTCGTCCCGTTCCCTGCCGACCGCCTTGGTGGACGAATGCTTTGCGGTGACCGGTCGATGTCTGACCGTTCCTTCCGAGTTACGGGCTCGAGTTCTTGACAGTCCGGACCTTCTCCTCAAGCTGTTCGAAATGGCGCGGTCTCGGCGCCTCAAGATCGATACCGGTCTGTTGGACGAGATTCATAGCCATATGGACAGCATGTCCAACGAGGCATTCCGAACCCCCGAAGTCAGCCGGGTATTTTTGAAAATCCTCGCAGGACCGGGGCCGGTAGCCCCTACGCTTGAGGCGATGCATCGGGTTCATCTGCTGGAGAAACTCATCCCGGTCTTTGCCACGCTCCGAGGCCTGATGCAGTTCAACCAGTATCATAAGTACACGGTTGACGAACATACTCTGCTGGCGGTGGCCAAGGCCGAGGAACTCACCCTGGAGCCCGGCTTAATTGGCGAGGTGTATCAGGAGATTAGGCGAAAGGACCTCCTGCATCTGGCGATCCTGTTGCACGACCTTGGGAAGGGACGCAAGGAGGATCACTGCGAAGTGGGCAAGGTGATCGCGGAAGAGACGGCGGCGCGATTGGGATGCGACGAGCAAGAGACCAGGATGCTGGTCTTTCTCGTGCACAAACATCTGCTGATGACGAACACGGCCTTCCGGCGCGATCCGTATGACGAGAAGGTCTTCTTGCCTTTTGCCAAGGAGGTCGAAACATCGGAGGTCCTTCGCATGTTGCTGGTCCTGACTATCGCCGATATTGCGGCGGTGGGACCAGGCGTTTTGACCAAGTGGAAGGAGTCCTTACTCATCCAACTCTACCTGCGCACGTTGTCGGCGTTGTCGGGCGAGCAGGATAAGACCGTCGGTCCCGAGCGTCTCAAGGAATTGGTCAGCGAAGTGTCGCGCGAGTATACGGATGCAGCAGCCGGGGGGATCGACTGGATCGAATCGCAACTCACCAAGTTCCCTCTACGGTATTTGTATGGGACGCATCCAAAGCGGATTGCGGCGCATCTGGCGGCAGTCGGAAGGCTGAAAGTAGGGGACGTGCTGGTCGAAGAGACCTTCAATGAAGAACTGGGCATGAGCGAATACACCGTGATTACCCACGATAACCTCACCCCCGGACTTTTTTCTAAAATGGCCGGTGCAATGGCGGCCGAGGGGCTTGAGATTCTGGACGCTCAGATCATCACCCGAGACGATGGGATCGTCGTGAACACCTTCCAGGCATCCGATCCGGATTATGTCGGCGTTCCTCCGGAGGACCGCCGTGCGTCCGTAGCCGAAACGATCATCCGGGTGCTGAAGGGAGAGGAATCTCTTGATCGGTTGATGCGGCGAAATACCCGCCTGTCTGATGTGCATCGGCTTCCTGCAACCCGTCAAGCGACCGAGGTGGTGATCGATAACGAGATATGCGACCGGTTCACGATCATCGATGTGTTCGCCGACGATACGCAAGGGCTGTTGTATATCATCACGCATGCCATCTTTGATCTCGGCCTGTCGGTCCACGCGGCCCGGATCTCGACCAGACTCGACGACGATATCGAGCAGTCCTTGCGCACCGTCGGTAGACATCAAGTA
>CBDDRH010000178.1:0-18190 GCA_965233025.1 uncultured bacterium | reverse complement strand
CCACTGAGGGTACGCCTCCGGTTTCGATTCGTCTGCGGCCTTGCTGGACGGCCTTTTTGAGCATCCAGCGATGTTGTCCCAGTGGTAATTGGACAGCTGCTTGAGATTTCAGTTACTCTATAAGAGTACGTGCCGGGTCATCTGTTTCGTATGTGGTGGACGGAAAAAATTTTGACTGAATCGGGACGCAAGTTTTTTGATGTCTGACCAAGGAGGGTATGCACGATGGCTCATTCCCAATCCGATACGGTACATGTCTTCGATACCTGTGTGAAGGGCACCAAGGGGCTGTTACACTTCGACGTGATGACGACTGATGAGGCGTCGGCGCTGACGCTCGCCAAGAAGCACCTGGCCAGCATTGGGGAAGGCGACGTGCCGGTGACAGTGAAAGAATGTCAGTTCTGCCATACCGAACCGCTCGTGATGTTTTCCCCTGAGCAACAGAAACAATTCCGAGAGCAGGGCGGGTTCATTATCACCCTCTCGACTTAGCGCGCGAGACTGACGGGACGAGCGGGAAAGGCGAGACGAGGGGAAATCAGGCTGCGCGTCGCGCCAGTCGCGCTAAACGCGCCCGACGCGCGATTAAGAAGCTGGCGGGGACTCGTGAGGCAGGAGGGGCACGTCCTTCTTTTCAAACGCGAAATGGATAATCAGAAAAACCACCCCCACACTGATCGCCGAATCGGCGACGTTGAAGGCTGGCCAATGGTATGAGTCCACATAGACATCAAGAAAATCGATCACCTCGCCATACCGTAATCGATCGATCAGGTTCCCGATCGCCCCTCCAAGAATCCCGGCAATACTGAGCTGCCCCATCCAATCTTTCTTCGGCAACCGGAAGAGAATCGTCCCCAATAGCGCCAGAGCAAACAGCGAGGTCACCCCGAAGAACACCATACGGAAGGCATCGCTGCTGCCGGCCAGCAACCCAAAGGCGGCGCCGGGATTGCGGATATAGGTTAGGCTGAAGAGATTGGGAACAATCGGAATAGATTCATTCAGTCGCATCGATTGCACGATGGACAGTTTCGTCGCCTGATCGATCGCCACAATCGCGCCGGCGAGGAGAGCCAGAAGCAAATAGCGAAGCGGCCCTTGCATTACTGCACCGCCTCCACGCAACGGTCACAGAGCGTCGGATGATCCTTGAAGGTCCCGACCGTCGTTCGATAGTTCCAGCATCGCTCGCATTTCAAGCCGGCTGCTTTCAGGATATCTTTGACTGCGAAGCCAGCGCCGGGTTCACTCAGCAACATCCCTTCTGCCGGAATCGTTGGCACGAGTTCCAACCCGACCTGAGAAACAATGAAGAGAGCGGGCAAATCAGAAGATTTCAGAATTTCATAACTGTCACCAGTCGCGACGAGTTGCACCTGCGCTTCCAATGGTGCACCGATCAATTTCTCACGCCGCCGCATCTCTAGCCCACCTTGCACTACAGTCCTCGCATACAGTAACCGTTCCCATCGCATCGACAGCTTCTCATCCGTCCATTGAGGATTGCCATCGGGGAACAACGCCAGGTGAACGCTGACTGGTTCTTTTCGAACTACCTCCGGAAGGTTTCGCCAGATTTCTTCAGCCGTGAAGCTCAACACCGGAGCCATGAGTTTCGTCATGGCCACGATGATCTCATAGAGCACCGTCTGCGATCCCCGACGTAATGGCGAATTGGCCCGGAAGGTATAGAGCCGATCCTTGAGAATATCGAGGTAGACGGCGCTCAGATCCACTGAGCAAAAGTTGTTGAGGGCATGGAAGATCGTGTGAAACTCAAACTCGTCATAGGATGTCCTGACCCGCGAAATCAACTCGTTGAGCCGATGCAGTGCCCAACGATCCAATTCAGGTAACCGCTCATACGGAACTCGGTCTTTGTCCGGGTCGAAGTCATACAAATTACTCAGTAAAAAACGACAGGTATTCCGAATCTTTCGATAGGCCTCGATCATATGGGTCAGGATTTCAGGAGAAATCCGAAGATCATCGCGATAATCCTGCGCCGAGACCCACAAACGCAGAATTTCTGCGCCCGACTGCTTGATCACATCCTGCGGCGCGACAACGTTCCCGGCCGACTTGGACATCTTCTTACCCTGCCCATCGAGGACAAACCCATGGGTCAGGACTGCCTTGTAGGGTGCGCGATGATCGGTGACGACGCCGGCCAGCAAGGCGCTGTGGAACCAGCCTCGATGTTGATCCGACCCTTCGAGGTAGAGATCGGCCGGCCACCACTTCCGTTCTTTCAAGACCGCGGCATAACTAACGCCCGACTCGAACCAGACATCGAGAATATCCCGCTCCTTCTCGAAATCAGTCCCGTCGCACTTCGGACAGGCCGTGCCCTTGGGCAACAGCTCGGCAGCCGATCGCTCGAACCACACATCGGCCCCTTTGGATTCCATCAACGTCGCGATGTGCTCGATCACGATCGGATCGGCCAGGACAGATCGGCATCCGGTGCAAGTAAAACCGGGAATCGGTACCCCCCACACACGCTGACGCGATAAACACCAATCAGGGCGGTTCTCAATCATCCCGTTGATCCGATCACGGCCGTAGGCTGGAATCCATCGAACCCGCTCAATTTCAGCGAGCGCCTCTTTCCGAAGGTCGTTCGTCTCCATCGACACAAACCACTGTTCGGTGGCTCGGAAGATGACGGGATTCTTGCAGCGCCAACAGTGCGGATAGGAATGGCTCAACGATCCATGCCCCAGCAACCGGCCGTTGGCTTGTAGAAATTCCACGATTTTCGGATTCGCTTTCAACACATGCTGGCCGGCAAATTCCTTCACAATCTCAGTAAATCTCCCGGCGTTGTCGACCGGCGCCAGAATCTCCAACTTTTCCCCCGACGACGCCTTGGCATTGTGTTCAAGGACGAGGATGTAGTCTTCCATGCCGTGACCCGGCGCAATATGGACACAACCGGTTCCCTGATCGAGGGTGACGAAGTCACCAAGCAGAATCGGAGATAGGCCGGTAGTCAGGGGCCGTTGCGTCTCGATGCCTTCGAATCCTTCGCGCCCCTTCTTCACTCCGAACACGCGAGCCCCTTCGAGCTTGCAGGCCTTCGTCACGCTCTCAAGAAGCTTCTCCGCCACGATCAGCACTTCGTCGCCGACCTGGACAAACGCATAGTCGATCTCGCCGTGGAGACAGACCGCTTGATTGGCAGGGAGTGTCCATGGGGTGGTCGTCCAAATCACGACAGAGACCGACTTGATGCCGCCGGGGAAGGAGATGCCGGAAAACGTCTGGCTGAGCACCGTGGGCGACGTGACCAACGGGAACTTCACATAGATCGAGGGAGAGGTGTGATCGTCGTATTCAACTTCCGCCTCGGCAAGAGCTGTTTGGTCCGCCGTGCACCAGAGCACCGGCTTCAGTCCCTTGTAGACACCTCCGCGTTCCACGAAATTCCCAAACTCACGGAGGATCGTAGCCTCGTAGCCAGGATTCATCGTGAGATAGGGATGCTGCCAATCGCCCAAGATGCCGAGCCGTTGAAACTCCTCCCGCTGAATCGTGAAAAACTTCTCCGCGTATTCCCGGCAGAGTTTGCGGATGGCCGGAGGATCAAGCGTCTTTTTCTTATCGCCGAGTTCTTTCAGGACTTGATGTTCGATCGGGAGACCATGGCAATCCCATCCCGGCACATACGGCACCTGGTAGCCTGCCATCGTCTTCGACTTGATGATGATGTCCTTGAGAATCTTGTTCAGCGCATGACCGATATGAATTCGGCCATTGGCATAGGGCGGCCCATCGTGCAAGACGTAACGCGGCCGGCCCTTCCCTGCCTCTTGAATCTGTTCATACAACCGTTCCTTCTCCCACGAGGCAAGGAGTTCAGGCTCCCGCTGCGGCAGGTTCGCCTTCATCGGGAAATCGGTTTTGGGAAGATTGAGTGTCGCCTTATAATCCATAACCTGTCCGGTCTCTCGCGAAAACTTCAGAACATGATTGGGGGCAACGGCTGGAATATACCGGAATGACAGGCGAGGCACCAGTCCTTAGCTTTGATGCGGGATCGTCAAAAACGTCTTCCAGCAAGGCCGCAGCGAGTGAAGACCGGAAGCGTACCCTCTGGGGTACGTTGAGGATCTGAGCGATGCGAGAACGACGCTGGAGGCGTTTTTCACGATCCCATCCGCTAGCTGACGGACATCATGCGGTCTAGCGCGACCCTGGCCCAATGCTTCTCGTCGTCAGGCACGACGATATGATTCACGACCTGGCCGTCGGCAAGGTTTTCCATGGCCCAGCAGAGATGGGCTCCATCGATCCGGAACATCGTGGCGCACTGGCAGACTGTGGAGGAGAGAAAGAAGACTTTTTTATCGGTGAGGTCGCGCTTCAATCGATTGACTAGATTCAATTCAGTTCCAACTGCCCAAGCCGTCCCAGCCGGCGCCGCCGTCACAGTTTTGATAATGAACTCCGTCGAGCCGGATAGGTCAGCTTTGTTCACGACATCTTCATGACATTCGGGGTGAACGATCACCTTCCCATCCGGATACTGCCTTCGAAAATTATCCACGTGCACGGGTTGAAACATCTGGTGCACACTGCAGTGTCCCTTCCAGAGAATGAGCTTCGCGCGCCGGATTGCCTCACGGGTATTGCCCCCGTTGGGCTGATAGGGGTCCCAGACGATCATTTCTTCTCTCGGCAACCCCATCTTGTTGGCCGTATTGCGGCCCAAGTGTTCGTCCGGGAAGAAAAGAATTTTCTCCCGCCTGGCCCAGGACCACTCAATGACCGCCTTCGCATTGGAAGACGTACAGGTAATCCCTCCATGTTCGCCGCAAAAGGCTTTGAGCACCGCGGCAGAGTTCACATACACCGCCGGCATGACGGTCTCTTCCACGGGAAGGATCCGCCCCAACGACTCCCAACATTGATCGACCTGTTCGATGGCCGCCATATCCGCCATGGAGCAACCGGCTGCCATGTCTGGAAGAATCACCGTTTGCTTGGAACGGCTCAGGATGTCGGCAGTCTCGGCCATGAAATGCACGCCGCAAAAGACGATATAGGGCCGTTCCGACCGTTCGGCTGCCAATTTCGAGAGCAGGAGGGAATCCCCACGAAAATCCGCATGTTCGATGACTTCGTCCCGTTGATAATTATGGCCTAGAATCATAACCCGATCACCCAGCACACGTTTAGCCTCAACCGTCCGGCGGAATACTTCCTCTGGAGGTAGCTGCTGGTAGTCCGTGATCGGTTTGGGAAGTGTCGAGAGTGTTTGCACAGTTTCCTCAGCAAGAGAGTGACAACTGTCATTCTACGTTAGGACTCCCTCACAATCAATGAACCAACCGCCACGAGGAAGTCCTAGCTGGCCATGATCCACTCGGTTCGACCCTGGTAGGCCTAATACCCCGTTGACATCGCACATGGCCGGCGATACGATTCCACCTCGAAGCTAGGGGGGCCACACGGCTGAGAGTCCGCCCGAACGGACGACCCTCAGAACCTGACCTGGGTAATACCAGCGTAGGGAAGCGAGAACAACCGGGCACCGTTGATCTCTCTGCCGCACTCCCTTATTTTTTATGGGTGCGGCTTTTTTATTGGAAGATACAGCGTTCTGAAGAAAGGAGCTCCTCATGAGCGACCAGACACTCGGCAATGGATCGGCAACAGGCAACGGACACACATCTGCCGGATCAGCCTTGACGACCACACCGTTCCCCGCCTCTCGCAAAGTGTACGTGCAGGGGACACAAGCCGGCGTACGGGTCCCGATGAGAGAGATCGGCCTGACCCCTACCAAATCCATGAATGGGGGTACGCCAACCCCAAATGAACCAATCACAATCTACGACACCTCAGGCCCCTATACTGACCCGGACGTCAAGATCGACGCGCGGGCTGGATTGGCCCCCTATCGGCGGAACTGGGTGATCGGGAGGAACGACGTCGTCGAGCTCCCGGATATTTCGTCGCACTACGGCCGCCTGCGCGCAGCCGATCACAAGCTGGACGGACTCCGGTTTCAGCACATTCGCAAGCCGTTGCGAGCCAAACCGGGCATGAACGTGACGCAGCTCCACTACGCCAGAAAAGGGATCGTCACACCGGAAATGGAGTTCATTGCGATTCGAGAAAATCAATCTCGAGAAGTGGCACGCGAACTGGCCTCGCGGAATGGGCATGGCGGCGGGGTTACCCAACACCCTGGCCAGTCATGGGGCGCAAGTATCCCTTCCGTCATCACCCCGGAGTTTGTTCGCGACGAAGTCGCCCGTGGCCGCGCGATTATCCCGGCCAACATCAACCATCCGGAAAGCGAGCCGATGATTATCGGCCGCAACTTTCTGGTGAAGATTAACTCCAACATCGGCAACTCCGCGGTCGCCTCCTCCATCGAAGAAGAAGTCGAGAAAATGATCTGGTCCATTCGATGGGGCGCGGACACCGTCATGGACCTCTCCACCGGCAAGAACATCCACGAAACCCGCGAATGGATCATCCGCAATTCACCGGTGCCCATCGGCACCGTGCCGATCTATCAAGCACTCGAAAAGGTCGGAGGCAAGGCCGAAGACCTGACCTGGGAGATTTATCGCGATACGCTGATCGAACAGGCCGAGCAAGGCGTCGACTACTTCACCATCCACGCCGGTGTGCGCCTCGCCTATGTGCCGATGACTGCCAAACGCATGACCGGCATCGTGTCCCGAGGGGGAGCCATCCATGCGAAGTGGTGCCTGGCGTATCATCAAGAAAACTTTGCCTATACCCACTTCGAAGAAATCTGCGAGATCATGAAGGCCTACGACGTGTCGTTCAGTCTGGGCGATGGGTTGCGCCCGGGCTCTATCGCGGATGCCAACGATGAGGCGCAGTTCGCCGAGCTGGAGACCTTGGGTGAGCTCACCAAGATCGCCTGGCGGCACGACGTCCAAGTCATGATCGAAGGGCCTGGCCACGTGCCGATGCACATGATCCAGGTCAACATGGAGAAACAACTCAAGGCTTGCCAGGAAGCGCCATTCTATACACTGGGACCGCTTACGACCGATATCGCGCCGGGCTACGACCACATCACCTCCGGCATAGGCGCTGCCATGATCGGCTGGTTCGGCTGTGCGATGCTCTGCTATGTGACACCCAAGGAACACCTGGGCCTCCCCGATCGGGAAGACGTGAAGACCGGCGTCATCACCTACAAAATCGCCGCCCACGCAGCGGACCTCGCCAAGGGGCATCCGGGCGCGCAGATCAGAGACAACGCGCTCTCAAAAGCCCGCTTCGAGTTTCGCTGGGAAGACCAGTTCAATCTTTCGCTCGATCCAGACACGGCAAAACTCTTCCACGACGAGACCTTGCCTGACAATGCCGCGAAGGTCTCGCACTTCTGCTCCATGTGCGGCCCGCATTTCTGCTCGATGAAGATCACGCAGGATGTCCGAGACTACGCCGCGCAATTACACGTGGATGAACAGCAAGCGATTCAAATCGGCATGAAAGAAAAAGCAGAAGAGTTCAAAAAAACCGGAGCGGAAATTTACCGGTAGGAGTTTTCAATGGCTAAGCCTCGACCAGCCCCGTTACGGGAAAGAGACATCACGCGCCAGATCGCGCGGGAATACTACAAGGAATTCGATCAGCTCATCGAGAGCGATGTGATCATTGTCGGCGCCGGACCTTCCGGGTTGATCTGCGCGCATGACTTGGCTGAGATGGGGTTTCGGACGGTCATCGTCGAACAGAGCCTTGCCCTTGGCGGTGGATTTTGGTCGGGCGGCTACCTGATGAACAAGGCCACGATCTGCGAACCGGCCAATGAGATCCTCGAAGAGATCGGCGTGCCCTGCAAGAAGATCACGGAATGCGAGGGGATGTACATGGTCGATCCCCCACACGCCACCGGTGCGCTGATTGCTGCGGCATACCGAGGCGGCGCCAAGATCATGAACCTCACGAGAGTCGTCGACCTCATTCTTCGTCGAGACGGTATTCTCGAAGGCGTGGTGGTCAATAACACGACAGCTGAAATGGCCGGCCATGACATCCTCCACGTGGACCCCATCGCGCTCGAAAGCAAAATCGTGGTGGACGCGACAGGTCACGATGCCGTTGTCGTGGAACTTTTACACAAACGCAATCTCTACAAAGCCGTGCCCGGCAACGGCGCCATGTGGGTGTCTCGTTCCGAAGAAGAGGTGATGGACCGAACCGGCGAGGTCTACCCCAACTGTTTCGTCATCGGATTAGCAGTGGCGGCAGTCTACGGCACCCCGCGCATGGGACCGGCATTCGGCTCCATGTTGCTCTCAGGCCGCTACGGAGCGGAATTGATTAAGAAGAAGTTGAAGCAGGAGTAACGGGGACGGTCTCCTTGCTCGCGCAACGCGCGGCCTCAGAAGGCCCTCGTTGGACGCGCGCAGTCGAGACCATCCCCGTTACTCCCGCAAGGAAACGAGAATAGAGAAGGGCTATGGATGTTCAGGATTTCCTAATCCAAGGCGAAGGCCACGAAGAGGATAAACGCGAGGCGTGGCAACTCTTCCAACAGGCCTATGAACGCCAGATGAAGGGCGAACTGGAAGAGGCCGTGAAGCTCTACAAACAGTCGATTGAGACTCATCCCACCGCCGAGGCTTATACCTTCCTCGGATGGACCTACAGCTTCATGGGACGTCTTGATGATGCAATAGAGGAATGCCACAAGGCCATCGCGCAGGACCCCGACTTCGGTAACCCGTACAATGACATCGGGGCCTATCTGATCGAAAAGGGCGAGCTCGACGAAGCCATTACCTGGTTTCAGAAAGCCTTCCAGGCGAGACGCTATGAAAGCCCCGCCTTCCCCCATCTCAACCTGGGTCGAGTCTATGAGCGCAAGGGCCAATGGACTGAGGCCATCGATGCGTACAAGAAAGCGCTGGCCCTCAATCCCAATTACGCCTTGGCAAAGAGGGCGCTGGGACGACTGATCAGTTCGTTGAACTGATCAGTCTGTCTGGTCTGTACGGTCTTTTTGGTCTGTCTTGTCCGGCAAAGAGGAATACCCAGCTTCCCTGATCCAAAAGCAGGTTCATCTATGACGACGAATTCTCACCAGACAGACCGAATAGACCAGACAGACCAGACGACGATTCTCGTGGGCGTCACTGATATCTTTTTCTACACCAAAGTCCGTGATGCCCTGCTGTCGAAGGGTTACCGGATCGAACGGGCTCGAACACAGCAGGATATCGGCGAAAAAGCCTCGGCGACTCACCCATCCGCAGTTATTTTGAACATGAATGACGAAACTCTGAACGCGTTTCAATCCCTGGAAGCGCTCAAAGCCGATTCACGATTGAAGGCCATTCCCATCCTCGCCTTTGCCAACCATGAAGAAGTCGACACGTTTAATCGGGCCAGAGCGCTGGGCGTAACCAAAATTGTCTCGCGCAACGAGTTCTCCGCTCGATTGAAAGACCTGGTAGAGGAAATGATCAGCGGTCAGCACTCAGCCATCAGCAGTCAGCTGAATCCGAAAGCTGAAGGCTGATCGCTGAAGGCTTCCAAGCTATGAAAGAATCATGAAACAATCCCGACTCCACGAGCACCACCAGAAACTCGGCGCAATCTTTGAAGAGGTCGCCGGATGGGAGATGCCCGCTCACTATGGCGCGTGGGTCGCGGAATATGACGCGGTGCGCCAGGCAGTCGGACTCTCCGACCTCTCGCACCGCGGCAAAATCCGTGTGACCGGCGACGATCGCGTGAAATGGCTGCAAGGCCTCATCAGCAACGACATTCTCCCACTCCAGCCAGGCGAGGGCCGCTATTCGAGCTTTCTCACACACAAGGGCAAGATGCTCAGCTACTTTCGAGTCTATACCCTGGCTGACAGCCTGTGGGTGGAAGATGTCGGCGAGGTCGGCGATGCCACCTTCCAGGCCCTTCGAAAGTTTCTTCTCTACGGCATCAAAGCGAAGATGGAGAACTGTGCAGAGTCCTGGGGGCTTTTACTTGTCAGTGGGCCCAAGGCCTGCGCGACAGTCAGTGCGGCCTTCGGCGTCGAGATGAGCGATCTCACGCCGGTGAGCGCCATTACAGCCAAGATCGGCGGCCACACCGCATTCGTCCTGCGCACGGAAGAAACCGGCGAGAGTGACTTGGAAATATTATTGCCCGTCGACACCCTCAGCATGGCCTGGGAGCGGCTATTGGAAGCCGGCGCGACCTATGGCATCAAGGCCGTCGGTGGTCATGCTCGTGAAGTTCTCCGCATCGAAGCGGGACTACCTAAGGCCGGGCCGGACCTCAACGAAGAGATCGTCCCGCCGGAAGCGAACCTAGAAGGAAAAGCGTTCAGCTTGAATAAGGGCTGCTATCCCGGGCAGGAAGTCGTGGCGAGGATGGACACCTACGGCAATGTCCGGCGAAAACTGGTTGGGTTGGTCCTCAAAGAATCAGTGGTCCCACCGCATGGGGCCAAACTGTATAGCGGTGATCGTGAAGTGGGTTGGATCAGTAGCGCCATCAGCTCCCCACAGCTCAATCAGGTGATTGCGTTCGGATTTCCCCTGCGCGATTTCAGTAAACCGGGCACCGAGCTGGCCGTGGAATTCGATAACCACAGACACCCGGCCACTGTTCACACCATACCCTTCTACGTCAAGCATTAGCTCAGTCACAACGGTCCCCTACCCCCTGGAGCGCACGATGACACAACGGTGGATGGTCCTGATAGCCGCAGTCGGACTGATACCCCTACTCCTGGCCATGCGGCCAGTGGATGAAGCCCTGCTCGTAGCAGCGAGCAAGGGAGATCTCGGCGAGATCACCAGAACCGTCGAGAAAGGGGCTGATGTCAACACGGCAGATGAGGACGGAATCACTCCGCTGTATAGGGCAGCCGAAAAGGGCCATCAAGACGCGGTTGCTCTCCTGTTGGACAAAGGCGCGGACCTGAAACAGGAGACGACCGACGGAGTGACCCCGTTTCACATCGCGGTCGAGAGGGGCCATCGAGACGTAGCGGCGCTGCTGTTGGACAAGGGCGCGGACGTAAACAAAATCAGAACAGACAGCGACGAACCCCCGCTCTTTACCGCGGCCCAGGAAGGTCATCGGGACATTGTGGCCCTTCTGTTGGATCGCGGCGCCAATGTGAAGCAAGTAATGTCAGACAACAACGCGACTCCCCTCTTTATCGCAGCGGGCAAGGGGCATCGGGAGATCGTGGCGTTACTGCTGGACAAAGGGGCGGAGGTGACACCGGTGACAACGAACGGATGGACAGCTCTCCATGTCGCCGCACAACAAGGGCATCATGAGATCGTGGTGATGCTGCTGACGAAGGGAGCAGACAAAGCGGCAAAAGATGCCAAAGGCCTACGTCCGGTCGATCGCGCGCGTGAAAAAGGCCACGTCGCGCTGGTTCCGTTGCTGGAGCCGTGAGCACGTAGGGTTTGGAGCCGCGCCGCTTCCGAAACAACTACTTTTCCGGGTTTCTCGCTGCTGAGACCGCCCGTGCGAATGCGAGCAGGCGTGTGCGTTCGTCATCCTCCAATGCCAGCAAGAGATGCGCTTCCTCGCCGTGCATCAGGCGCAGGCTCAGAAACGGTTCTTCGCGACGCTTTTCTTTATTGTCCCACATCGCATCGATGACCTGGACCTTGTCCAGTTGCCCGACCGACAACACGTCGTAGCGAAAGTATGAATCGCCGATGACTATGTCGAACAGCACATTGCCAGCCGTGAGCAGTACAAGATTAAAGCGCCCCTGATCTTCATACCCTTCCGGCAAGAACTTGTTGATATGGCACAGCGCGACTTTGCGGTCGCCGAGGGCAGCGCGGATCTTGCTTTTCAATTCCGGGTAATCGATCTGCATGGGCTTTTCATCGAGCCCCGTCGCCGCTGCAGCGGCGTTCTGAGCCTTTTCAAAAATCTCATCTGCCGACATCAATCCCGCCATCTGTACATTCCTTTCATCCGAATCGTGTTAAGTCGCAATACGCCAGGCCTTCACGGCCCTGGCGACACCGATCAATCCAAGGCCGGCCCACGCAAATTCCAAGAAAATGAATCCCACTCGCTGATCCACAATGGCGACTACCCCTAACAGCAACGATCCCACAATGTTAAACGCGAGATACCCCGCATTCAGTTCACGCCAAATCCCGCTCTGAAGCAGACCATACGCCGACAGCACCATCAGCGCGCCCACCACGGAAATCACTTGTAACAACATCATGCACCTCGTCCGACCTCACATACTTTCGTAGGAACTGCATACCGTAACTGGCTCCTCGTCCTGACTTCAAGAAGATTCTCTCCAATGACGGCAGCTATTTGGCAGATAGATGATGGGAAAACCGCACGGCGCCGGCCTCATCGAGAACCGTCACATCGAAAGATGACTTCGTGACTCGAACCAGACCAAAATTCATGTACCCACCTTCATGAATCAACGTGGTCGGGCGTAATTCCACACTGGCCGGCGTTAATCGTCCAGGCGAGGCGGATAATGGACCCACCACAAACTCATGGAAGTCAGGTGTCCCGTCACCATTCGGGTCATACGCATTGGCCTGCACATAGTGAACATCGCCGCCCAGGAACACCACGTTCTTCACCTTTTGTCCGAGAATGTAGTCCACAATCGCCTGCCGTTCCCGCTCGAATCCGGTGCCGTCAGACCCTCCAGCCCAGCCATCGTTCCCTGGGGCGCCTGCGCCGCCTCCCTTTGGAATAGACAGTGGCACCGTAGTCACAATCGCTTTCCATGTCGAGGTTGACTCGGTGAGCCCGTTCAGCAACCATTGGAGTTGCTGGTCTCCCAACATTGTTTTCCCAGGGCCATCCCGATCGGCATTGAGACTCCGATACTGCCGTGTATCCAGGATAAACACCTCAAGGTCCGCCCCGGCACGTACCGTTCGATAGAGCCGTTGGGGATCGTCAGGCGCCACCCGGATCGGCCAATACTCGCGCAATGCCTGACGGCCGACCGGCATCTGGCTATCGGAGGGTCCGGCAAAGTTATTCCGCACTTCATGGTCGTCCCAGATGGCATAGACTGGAGTCGTCTCCAAGAACCGGCGCAGCGCATCCGCACCCCGTTGGTACCGATGACGGGCACGGTACTCGGCCAGAGTCGCCGCGAGAAAGTCGGCTCCCGGCTCGTTCGGAGGAGACGGACACGTATAGTCGGCGTACATCGTATCGCCAAGAAACAAAAAGAAATCAAGCTGCTGGGCGCGCATCACATCGAAGATGGGATAGCCGGTAGCTCCACGCCTGCACAGTCCCTGGCCTCCCAGATCTCCACTCCAAGCAAACGTCACGGGCACGTGAGTCTTCGCATCGGGGAGCGTCGTAAATTCCCCTTGAGCCGCAACTCGTGCTTCAGTCGATGTCCCTTCACTCCTCTTCGTGCCGACAGAAACATACAATCGGTATCGTGTAGCCGGCGTTAATCCCTCAAGAGGAACTGCCAGAGTAAAATCCGACTCTGAGGCGGTTGCGAGCAGCGGCGACCGGGCCACGGGAGCCACGG
This sequence comes from uncultured bacterium, assembly GCA_965233025.1. Classification (GTDB taxonomy): domain Bacteria; phylum Nitrospirota; class Nitrospiria; order Nitrospirales; family Nitrospiraceae; genus Palsa-1315. Next base: position 4,656 of record CBDDRH010000178.1, on the reverse strand, counting down.
CTATGGCCATCTTCGAGACGATATCCCAGGCTGCCACCGACGCCCACTCCACTTGGACTACCATCGGCCCATCGGTCCGCAACCAGAGGAGAGCCGACCGGCTCGTCACATCCCCCACCGCAATCCCTTGCGGCAACGGATTCGTCGCAACGAGAGCCGTTTCGGCAAAAGGGCTCCCGGGGGGAAGCCCCTCTCGTGATGCGGGCGTACAGCTCACAAAAGAAACTAGCGTGGCCAGGAAGAATAAGAGAGGAAGAAAGGGTTGACCCATTATGGCGATGGACTTACCGGAACGGGAACAAGGCGTCAAGATCAGGCTGATTGAAAATCAGCCCTTCCCTCTTGCATACTGTGGTCTCTGAATCGAGGGATACAATGCACGATCTGACCTGCCTCATCAAAGGCTGTCAAGCGAGAGTCTATGCGCCAGCCGGCACCCACAGCGTCTGCCGGGAGCACTTCCTCAACTATCTCACCTGGCGTCGCCGCAAAGGCCCGCAGATGTTTATGAAGTACGCAGGCATGACGATGGAAGAGCGAGACCCCTATGTCGCCGAGTGGGCGAGCACCATCCGCGCCGAAGAAATCCCCACCGCCTCAGCCCCAAAAGCCTAACGCGGAGCTAAGCGGCGTGCCGTCGTTTGGAGCGTCCGCTTGAACGTGTAGTTAGACGTGACGATTTCTCCGTGAATCGACCCGTCACGAACTTATGCAACACGCTGGCAATGAGTGTTTGATACGGCACGCCCTCTTCGGCCGCACGGGTTTGAATATCCATCAGGTCAGGTGAGGACAATCGAACATTGACCCTCCGGTCCTTGATGAACGTAGCCCGTGCCGCCTCTCTGAAGCTTTTTAGCTCAGCTTTTGATGGGCCGACAGACTTGAAGCGGCCTTTTTCATAATCTTCGGAAATTCGCTCTTCATACGACTGTCTGCGCTTCTTCATTTAAACACCGCCTTTCAGGTAATCACGTGTGGCCTTCCTGTTAGGAATAACCGTTTTAAGAAAGTAGTACTCATCCTCTTCCACAAACGGAACTAAGTAGACATATTGCTCGACTGCGACAACAAACATTCGTTGATTCGGATATTTGCCAGGATTGGAATGCGCGACGATGTCGAGCAATCTATCGGCTTCAATCGCAAGCACAATCTCCTCGAAGGACACATTCCGTTCAGCTTTCAACTGTACATTCTTTTCGTGGCTCCAACGAAACGGCTTCATGTATCCAGTCTAGCCGAACGTGTGCCTAATGTCATCACTGCCTAGGCTAGTAGAAGACACTTCTACTAGAACATCCAACGCTTGCTCAATCAAAGGCTGTCAAGCAAGAGTATATGCCCCAGCCGGCACCCACAGCGTCTGCCGGGAGCACTTCCTCAACTATCTCACCTGGCGTCGCCGCAAAGGCCCGCAGATGTTTATGAGGTACGCAGGAATGACGATGGAAGAACGAGACCCCTACGTCGCCGAGTGGGCGAGCACCATCCGCGTCGAAGAAATCCCCACCGCCGCGGCGCAAAAATCCTAGCGGTCCCCGCGAACTTATTTCTATCTGTCCCCTTGGCTCTTCTAACGCCTAGATTCATAGGCGACACCGCAAAACGGCAGCGTCCCCTGGCACCTATGATTGGAAGTCGTGATCGTCGCGACTCGACCGTGTTGTTCTGTTGTTTTCTCCTTCCTCGATGTGTTTGAACACAATCAAGCCTACTGGGATTATTCCAATTGCTGCACTGAGCATAGCGACCCAAATACCCCACACCTGCTTGGATTCAGGGACGACCGCTTCTGCGAGAAAGTAGGTGGCGTCCAGAGACGCACAGATAAACAAGAATTTGGCAAACCATCGTGGCGCCCCAATCAGGGCACAGAGCTTGCGCGCACCGAAGACGATTCCGAATGCCATCGCCAACGCGAGAAGGCCGCCCATGAAGAGCCTCGACTTCTAACCTGAGAGATCACGACCGTTTGCCGGCGGCACACACCCACCTGCAACCGGGCGGACTGAATAATTCCCCCTCTGCGCCCGTCGGACTACCCTTTCTCTCTCCACTCTTAAACAATGGGCTGAGGCGGTTCTTCTTTCAGCTGCGCACGTCCAACGCTCCTAACGCCTTCAACAGGGATAGGGCCTAGAGGTGTTTCGATTGCGCACATTGAGGGAACACCGCCCTAAGTTTCACGATTCAATCATTCTTGCCTGCGCACTCAGCGAGCACGGAAACACCTGTAAGCCCTACCCCATCACCGCCGACCCATGATGATGAATCATCAACCACTCATCTCCGATCCGCTCGAAGAGATTCGTGGCTAGTACCTGCGCCTGTTGCGGTTCGTCGGACTGATGAGTAGTAATGTTCTCCACGCAGACGACCCAGGCCATATCGCCTGCCACCTGCACCATCACGTCAGTGAGTTCGAATGTCATAGAAAAGGTATTGTTGAAGATCAAAACCCAGGAGTCGCGCACGAGCGGCCAGCCCGACCGCAACGTCCAGCCGGGATGGATGCAAGTCACGTATTCCTGGTGCGCCCAAATCTTATCCATCTCGCCGATGTTGAGGTTGCCAAATGCGGCATAAAACGCGTGGTTCGCTTTATTCACTTCTTCGATGCGTTGTTCCAGCATGCGCGGCTCCTTATTTGAAAAACGAGCCGTATCATACTGCAACCACGGAGACGAGGGCGAGAGGGAGCGATGCGCGCTAGAATGATAACCCGCTATTTCCTTTATCGAGTGGATGAAGGAGAAAAACGTCACTGTTTGCAGGCTGCTCAAAAAGCCCGTCAGCAAGGCCGCAGCCGATGAAAGCACCGGAGGCGTAGCCTCTGGGCTACGTTGAGGATGCTTTCAAGGTGAGAACGCCGCTGGCGGGTTTTTTCAGCAGTCTGTTACGTTGTGAGGCGGGATGTTTGCCGATCTACCACCCACACTCCAGCCAAGATCAGCGCGATACCGAGGATTTCGCTTGTGCCCACTGGTTCTTTTAACATCACCGCAGACAGGACGATGGCGGCCACAGGAGTCAGATTGCCAAGCACGGAAGCGCGCGAGGGTCCGATTCCCTTTACGCCGAAGAGCCAGGCTTGTTGCGCAATGGCCGTGGCGAATAGGACCAGATATCCCAGCGCCATCCAGTCCGCCGTCGATACGGACTCAAGTCCCGCGTCCAGCATCTTGCGATCCGTCCACAGTAGAGGAATTTGAATGACAGTGGCGACGAGCAGCGTCGCCCAATTGACAGTTAACGCCGAGTGGCGCTCCATGATCTTCCGGCTGCCGATACTGTAGAGAGCCCAGCTCACCACACCGAGAAAAACCAGCAGGCTGCCGAGCAACGGCTGATCGCCCGCGGCTTGAAACCCCGCCACGGAAACCAACCCCACCCCCGCGAAGGACAGGAGACCGCCCGCCCACACGGCGCGCAGCGGAACATCGCGAATCAACATGGCCGAGAGCAGCGCGGTCACCACCGGACTCGATCCGATGATCACCCCACCCACGGCCCCGCTCACATAGTTGAGCCCCATGATGATGAACAGGTGGTTGCCCAGCACGCCGAGCCCGAGCAGCCCCAGCATACGCGCATCCGCCTTGGTCAGCTTGGCCAACGTGCCTTCCTGCCACCACCAGGTGCTCAGGAGAATCGCCAACCCGCCGATGTCTCGCAGGACCGAGGCTTCAACAGCTGAGAATCCGCTCAGGGCCAGCTTCTGGGCCACGATCGAGCCGCCCCAAAGCACGGCGGCAGCGATGACCGCGCCATAGGCCAGACGGCTTGTCTGAGGTGTCATAGATAGTGGATACAATCGTTGGTGGTGGAGGTCAAGCGATTTACAATCAGAACTTAGGCCTGATGACCAAGACACCATCCCTGATGGTGACCAGCACCGCTGTGACACGCGAATCGGTTGCGACCACTCGATTGAGTTCTTGAATGGCCGCCGTCTTTTCATCAGAAGGTGGCTGTTTCAGCACGTCCCCATCCCAGAGCACGTTATCGATCAATATCACTCCCTGCGGCGACACAAGATCGAGCGCCCGCCGGTAGTAATTCACATAATTGATTTTGTCGGCGTCGATGAAGATCAGATCGAACGGCCCCTTGAGACCCCGAATCGTATCGAGCGCCGGTCCCATGCGGATCTCGATCTTCGTACCGATCGGCGAACGCGAGAAATACTGGCGCGCGAGAGCGGCTGACTCTTCATCGATCTCACACGTCAGCACCGTCCCGTCCTCCGGTAGCGCTTCCGCAAAACAGAGCGCGCTATAGCCGGTGAACATCCCGATCTCCAGCACGCTGGTCGCCCGCACCAGCTGCGTCATCATCTTCAGAAAGGCCCCCTCGAGTGGCCCGACGATCATCTGAGGAGACTCCATGCGCCGCTGAGTCTCTTCCCGCAAGGCCCTGCAGAGGTCGGATTCCGTCATGGAGTGGGCCTGGGCATAGGTCTCGATGTCAGCAGCGACAAGTCTATTCATCGTTCTGAGCAACCATGGATTTGAAAACGGATGGTTCGTTGCGTACACTAGGAGGATGCAAATCGGCGCGATCATAGCATGACGGTTCCTAGCCCGCATTATTCACGAGGGTTCGTGACGAAACCGCCGAGACGCCACGCGAGACGGGCGCGCGGAGCGGTGA
>CBDDRH010000177.1:0-4386 GCA_965233025.1 uncultured bacterium | reverse complement strand
CAAATTCCCGTGCAGAACCAAAACAACATCTGACTTAGGCCTTGTCTCTCTCCGTGGTATCACCACCAGGCCTTTCGCGATGATACACGAGGCGTACTCTACTCCTCTACCCCTTCAAATGCAAGCAACGATACAATCGCGCGCGCTGCTATGCGTCTATCTAAGGAATGTCTGATTAATTCACGTTTACACTGTGATCTCTGCCCATGGATGAGTTAACAGCGGTATCCCTGTCTAGGAACGGAGGGTCCGAGCGCGTCTTGTCGGGGTTCGCCCGCCGTCGGGCGGCCTGCGGCTACCGTGTGCACACACGCCTCCTACGTCACCGTCCCAAGACACCGGCGAGCCACGTACAGGTTCGTCAAGCCGCACGTGACCAAGCGCCAGTTGGTATTCTTTGCCAGCCCGCGGTCGCGCACTTTGGCAAAGCCGAAGATCCGCTTGATTACCAGAAAGACCTGTTCGACTTTGGCGCGGACCTTGGATTTCGTCCGGTTCTTCGCCCGCTGGTCCTCGCTCAGAGGCTGATGGCGGTGCGCTTTCGTGTGAATGAAGCTTTTGGCGGAGGGGGCGTGTTGATGGAGCACATCCTGTTGCCCACTGTAGGCCGCATCACCTCACACGCGGGTCTCCTGTCCATGCAGCAGATCGGACAACACCTGGCTGTCATGGACGTTCGCCGACGTCGCCGCCACCGAATGGATCAGCTTGGTCCGGCTGTCTACTCCGATATGCGCCTTCATGCCGAAATACCACTGGTTCCCCTTCTTCGTCTGACGCATCTCCGGATCCCGTTCCTTCCGGCGGTTCTTGGTCGAACTGGGTGCGTTGATGATGGTGGCATCCACAATGGTCCCTCGGCTGATCTGCAGGCCCTGCTCGGCCAGATAGGTCCGGATCAACGCAAAGAGCTGCGCGCCCAACTGGTGGGCTTCCAACAGATGGCGAAACTTGCAGATCGTCGTCTCATCGGGCACGGGCTCACGGCCCAGATCAATCCCCACGAATTGCCGCATGGCCCGCGAGTCGTACAGCGTCTCCTCCACCGCCGGGTCGGACAGGTTGAACCAATGTTGCAGGAAATGGATGCGGAGCATGCGTTCGACTCCGACCGGCGGGCGCCCGGCTCCCTCCGGCTTGGGATAGTACGGCTCGATGACCGCCGCCAGCTCGCTCCACGGAATCACCTGCTCCATCTCCGCCAGAAACCGCTCGCGGCGGGTGGGTTTCCGATACGGCTCAAAGGATGCTTCCGCAAAGGTCTGTTGGCGCATGGAGGACCTCCCACTCGGTGAGGGGCCATCCATAGCATAAACGTCGTAGGGAATAAATCAGAGATTCCCGAGCTTGACGAACGTGTGAACGAATTCGTCGAAGGCCTTCACCTCAAGCACCGGCGATAAGACGCACGAGCGGTACCTGTTCGCCAATTCCAAACGAGATAGGCCGCCTGACCGTCTCGGGGTCTACATAAGTTCCGAAGATGCGATCCCATACGGTGAAGGTGACGCCTAAGTTCGCATTGAAATACGCCGGGTCGTCACTGTGGTGGATATGATGGTATCGCGGCGTGACCATAATCCATTCGAGCCAGTTCGATCGCCAGGACACATTCATATGCATCCAATCGTTCAACAACATGTGAGAGGAAATCACCGCCAGATACATCCACCAGGGAGACAAACCAAACACAGAGTAGGCAAAGATCCACGGGAGGTTGAAAAGCGTTTGTTGTGGAAGAGATGCCCGATAGCCGGCAAGCCAGTACATAGTTGTGGGAGAATGGTGCCACTTATGGGCACGCCACACAAACTTGGAATGAAGTAAACGATGCATCCAATACGCGCCAAAGTCACCAATTACATAATAGAGGAGGAACGAAGCAGCCACGGGCAGCTCCAAAACGACCTCAGGCATGCTGACTCGAAAAGCGATTCGATTGCTCAAAAACTCAGCCGCAGGGATCAGGATGTAGCCAACGAGTGTGCAGCCGATGAGATCATAGAAAATAACGGAGCGATAAGAAATCTTTCGCGCCGGAGCAATTAACTCAAGCGCGGTAACGAAAATGACCCTGGCAAGAAAAAGCAGTGGAATGAACAGACCGTGATCGAGGATGAACTGACGAAACTCCCTGCTCAGCAACCACTCGAGCCATTCCATCTCACGCCTCCGCTACCGGCCTTGACGGGCTGTATCAAATTGTTAGCTATTGGTAGCTTTCGTGGTCGCTCGGAAACTTGCCTTGCTCGACGTCTTCTTTGTATCGTCGGAGCGCTTGCAACGCATCTGCCTTGAGGTGAGCGTATGGTCTAACGAACTTCGGCACGAACTCATCGAAAAGACCGAGAAGATCGTAGAGAACAAGGACCTGGCCATCACAGTGCGGACCGGCGCCGATCCCGATAGTGGGAATAGCCACCTGCTCTGTAATCGTCTTGGCCAATTCGGCAGGAATTGCTTCGAGCACAATGGCGAAGGCGCCGGCCGCTTCGAGGGCCTTGGCATCATTCAGCAAAGCCCGCGCATGATTCGATTCTTTTCCTTGTACTTTGTAGCCGCCAAATCGATGGACAGATTGAGGCGTCATGCCGAGATGCCCCATCACTGGAATGCCGATACTGGTCATCGCAGCCACCCGATCGGCCATCACCGCGCCACCTTCCAGCTTGATAGCCTGAGCCCCGGCCTGTAGAAATCGTCCCGCATTTCGAAGTGCGTCTTCGTGACCGGCTTGATAAGACATGAACGGCATATCGCCGATAACGAGCGATCGTTGGGCCGCCCCTGCCACAAGCTTCGTGTGGTAGAGCATGTCGTCCATCGTTACAGAGAGCGTAGTGGCCTTCCCCTGTACGACCACACCCAATGAATCTCCGACCAGAATCGCCTCAATGCCGGCCTGTTCGACAATGCGTGTGAACAGCGCGTCGTAGGCCGTGACAACGATGAGCTTCTTCTTGTCCTGTTTATGCCGTTGAAAATCAGGGATCGTCATCAGCCCACTTCCGCTTTGGTAATGATCTCAGCCAGCCGGTGCGTGGCCTTGATCGCCATAATATGGACCCCGTAGCAGTGCGACCGTACCGCCTTAATCGTCCGGACCGCGATGCCCACGCCCACATCTTCCGCTCGCTCGGGGCCGGCCGCTCTGAGTTCGTCGATCATCTCCTGGGGGACTGACACACCGGGAATATTGGCATTCATGAATTCCGCCATCTTGGCGTTCCGAAGAACGAGAATGCCCGCCAGCACTTTCACCTTGAAGGGGCGCACTGCCTTCATGAAGGACGCGAACTGCTCCGGATGGTAAATCGCCTGCGTTTGGAAAAACTGGGCACCCGCTCGTACTTTAAGTTCAAACTTGGCAAGCATCGGTCCCAGCGGATCGGCCTCAGGAGTCACCGCGGCCCCGATGGTAAATGCCGTCGAGCCATCCAACTTGTTGCCGGCCATATCCCGCCCGTTGTTGAGTCCTTGCACCAACTGCATGACTTGTACAGAGTCCAGATCATAGACCGGCTTTGCTTCTTTGTGGTCTCCTACAGTCGGATAGTCCCCTGTGAGGCATAAAATATTGCGGATACCGAGCATGGAAGCGCCCATGAGGTCCGACTGTATCCCAATCCGATTCCGATCGCGGCAGGTCATCTGCATGACCGGATCATGGCCGAGTTCATAGAGGAGTCGGCAGACAGACAAAGATCCGGCCCGTACCACCGCGGCCGTGTTATCCGTGACATTAACCCCGTGCACACGCCCCACCAACTGCTTGGCGTTCTCTAGCACACTGGAAATATTGGTGCCCTTGGGAGGATTGTATTCAATCGTGACAGCGAACTGTCCCTGATCGAGCACCTCTCGTAATCGCCTCGGCTCCCGACTCATCTTCTTTCCGTACCTCCTTATACTTCACCCGCTGTTGTAGGAGGATTGGGGGCTCCGTACTGCGCGCATTGACCGAGCACATTCTGATCGTGCGCGGGCAGCGAGCAAGGGAGCCCTCATCCTTCTACAACATCTTCGCCATTCTCTTAGCAGACTCGACCGTGTTGTCCAGCAACATCGCAATCGTCATCGGTCCCACACCGCCCGGCACAGGGCTGATCCAGCCTGCCTTCTGACTGACCGGCTCAAAATCGACATCGCCGCACAATTTGCCCTCAGGAGTTTTGTTTGTGCCCACATCGATCACGACGGCCCCCTCGCGTACCATGTCGGCCGTGACAAACTTGGCCTTTCCAATTGCGACCAGCAACAGCTCAGCTTCGCGGCAGACCGCCGGCAAATCCTCCGTCTTGGAGTGACAAATCGTCACCGTGGCATGGCGCTGGAGCAACATAAGCGCCAACGGCTTGCCGACAATGTTGCTCCGCCCCAATACGA
>CBDDRH010000176.1:0-16454 GCA_965233025.1 uncultured bacterium | reverse complement strand
CGGGCATGCGGAGCCGCGAGGTCCCGAGGCGTACTTGAGCAGTACGTCGAGGGAGCGAGCGGCGAGCCTGTCCACCGAAGGCTCGTCGCAGCAGCGAATCCGCGATTGTAGTAGAAGCGTTCATGGATAATTCGGGCTATCTCCGGCGGCGTGGAGGACGCTTCTGTTTAGCCATCCAGGCTATCACGATTTCAGTGAGCTCGTTCCGGACTTCTTGCGCGGGCCGATTTGCATTCACGATCGTCATGCGGGTGGGCTCTTCAGCGGCAAGCGCCAGAAATCCTCGGCGCACCTTTCGATGAAAACGTTCTGTCTCACGGTCCAGCCGATTCTGTTGTCCACGATCGACTTGTCTCCTGGCCAGGCCCACTGAGACCGGGAGATCGAGCACGAGCGTGAGATCCGGCGTCAGTCCGCCGGTTGCAACCTCGTTGGCCGCCCGCAACCACTCAAGATTAAGGCCGCGGCCAAATCCCTGATAGGCAAACGTGGAATCGGAAAACCGGTCGCATAAGACTACGGTGCCGCTGCGCAGTGCCGGCCTGATGAGATGCGTGACATGCTGACATCTTGCAGCAAGGATCAACAAGGCTTCGGCCTGAGGTGTGACTGGTTCGTGCGATGACGTGGTAAGGAGGATGTGGCGGATCGCTTCTGCGGTAGCCGTGCCGCCTGGTTCTCTGGTTTGGAGTACGGGGTACCCCGTCTGAGTGAGCATCTCCTCGAGGTAGCGAATCTGTGTGCTTTTCCCACTGCCTTCAACTCCCTCCAGGGTAATAAACAGGCCGTGAGTCTGTAGCTTCTTCGCCCCCATCGTGTGGCGCCCTCATCGGTGAAGAAATCGGGCGGGATGGTATTCCAAGTTGTTGAAAATAGCAAGAAAAGGCTTGCGAGGCTCTCGGAATTCTCTGTATGATGACCCCCTACATCTGTCAACTCTTATTTATGCTGAAAACCTCGCTAAAACGCTACTTTCTGACGGGCTTGCTCGTGATTATCCCTATCTGGGGAACCGTCCTCATTTTGAAGGCCATTTTCGTGGGTGTAGAAGGGATACTTGGGGATCTCCTGGTTCGGTTGGTGCCAAGTCATTACGTGCCGGGGCTGGGAATTCTGGCGTTGATCGTTTTAGTCTTTGTGACAGGCCTGTTTGCCACCAATTTTATGGGCCGGCAAATTGTAAAGTGGTGGGAGAACTTACTGAACCGTGTGCCGCTTGTGCGAGGAATCTACTCGACGTTGAAATCCATGATCGATGTTTTGTCGTTTTCTGAACAGGCGTCGTATAATCGCGTCGTGATGATTCAATTTCCCAAGAATGGCCACTATTGCATCGCCTTTGTGACGGGCGTAACCAAAGGGGAAATGCAGGATCTCTCGCAGGAGCCGCTGATCCATGTGTATGTGCCGACGTCCCCGAATCCGACGTCGGGATATTTTCTGTTGGTGCCGGAACATGAAGTTACGTCCGTCGATATCAGCGTAGAAGAGGCAATGAAACTCGTTGTCTCAGGCGGGCTCTGCTCACCATCCACGTCTCTGGCATCCTCCGTGGCAACCGCGACCAAGTGGGGCACGGTCAAACAGCCTGAAACGGGGGTGCCGATCGGATGAGGCGTCCACGAGCCACTGAAGTCTCGACGGTGAAGAAGCCGGTCAGCCACGACCGGCTGGGAAAGATCGCTGGCCTTGCAGTGGTCGTGATGGCTGCCGGGCTGGGGAAGCGCATGCGCTCAAAACAGGCAAAGGTACTCCATCCAGTGGCCGGCCAGGAGATGGTGCTCTATTCAGTCGGACTCGGGTTGCGCGTCGCCGGGGATCGTGTGGCTGTCGTGGTGGGGCATCAGGCCGATCTGGTTCGCCAAGCGATCGGCCGTGCAACGTCAGGAAGGAGCGGCGGTTCTCCGGTTGCGATTGTCGAACAACGGGAGCAATTGGGCACTGGCCATGCAGTCTTGCAGAGCCGCCAGGTGTTTGCGGTGGGTAAGCGGGACGCCCCATCCAGGTATCTCATTCTGAACGGCGATACGCCGCTGCTTCAGGAACAGACCGTGCGCGAACTTCTTCGTGTCCACGAGGCGGAACGTGCGACCGTAACCGTTCTGACCGCAGTGCTCAAAGACGCAAGTGGGTATGGACGGGTCGTCCGTGCGCACTCAGCCGAGCGGGGTGTTTCCCGCATCGTCGAGGATCGTGACGCAAATCTAGAAGAACAAGCGATCCGTGAAGTCAACGCAGGCACCTATGTGGTCGACGGCGAGTTCCTCTTTAGCGCGTTGGAGAAGCTCGAGCCTAGCAACGCCCAGGGAGAGTATTATTTGACGGACATCATCCATCTCGCGGAACATGCCGGACGGCGTGTGGCTGCTGTGGTGCTGGACAATCCCGACGAAGGACTTGGCATCAATACGCGCCGACAACTCGCCGAGGCTGAGCAGGTAGTGCGGCAGCAGATTCGGAACCGCTGGCTGGATGCCGGGGTGACGATGATCGATCCGGCCTCGGTCTGGATTGACGCAACGGTCACGATCGGAAGAGACACGGTACTGTATCCCAACGTGACGCTTGAAGGGACAACGGTCATCGGGGAGGATTGTGTGCTGCGTTCGTCTACACGACTGACGGATTGCACCGTCGGCAATGGCGTTGAGATTCTCGATCACTGCGTGTTTGCCGATTCTGTCATCGAGGACGACGCACACCTGGGCCCCTTCGTCCATCTGCGTCCTGGTGTGGTGGTACGGAAGAAGGCCAAGGTCGGGAACTTTGTCGAGATGAAAAAAACCGATCTGGGTGAAGGATCGAAAGCAAACCATCTGAGTTATCTGGGAGACACAACGATTGGGAAAGGTGTCAACATCGGCGCCGGCACGATCACCTGTAACTACGACGGTGTGCGGAAGTATCAGACTGTGATCGGGGATGGGGTGTTTCTCGGCAGCGACACGCAGTTGATTGCACCGGTGACGGTGGGGGCGGGGGCCATCATCGCGGCAGGCACCACGGTTACGGAGAATGTGCCGGCGAATGCCTTAGTGATTGGGCGGGTGCCTCAAGTGAATCGTGCAGGATGGGCTGCGCGCCGGCGGGCGCTGCAAGTTGGCATGAATCGCGAAGTGGTAGATGTGAAACCTAAAACGAAGCCCACTCGCCTCACAAAGAAATGACCGTTGATTTTGTACGAGTAAGCACGTGACGAAACGTAGTCGAGGCTAAGTATGTGTGGAATTGTTGGATACGTGGGCGATCAGGAGACGGTGCCGATTTTGATCGGCGGCCTTGCTAAGTTGGAATATCGCGGCTACGACTCAGCCGGGGTCGCGGTGTTACAAGGCGACAAAATCGAGATTCGGCGCACGATCGGCAAACTCGCCAATCTTCAGAAATCGCTCAAAGAAAAAGACCTCAAGGGCACCGTGGGAATCGGCCATACGCGATGGGCGACACACGGAAGGCCTTCGGAGCAGAATGCCCACCCGCATCGCTCGAGAGGCTGCGTGCTCGTGCACAACGGCATCATCGAAAACTATCAGCCGTTGAAACAGCAATTGGAGAAAGAAGGCTACACGTTTCATTCGGAAACTGACACGGAAGTTGTGGCGCATCTGATCGATAAATATCTTCATCAGGGTATGAAGCTGGCCGAGGCGGTACGATCTGCGACCAAGGATCTTCGAGGAAGTTATGCGCTCGCAGTCATTTCTGAGCGGGAACCGGGAACAATGATCGCAGCGCGCTCCGGATGTCCGCTGGTCGTGGGTACAACCGCCAAGGCGTCGTTCGTGGCTTCCGACGTCATGGCCATGCTTGCCCATACCCGTGACGTGACCTATCTCGAAGAAGGTGATGTGGCGGTCGTGACTGCCAATGATATCCATCTTACTGATATCGAGGGCCGGCCTGTTATCCGGAAACACACGAAGATTACGTGGGATGCTTCTGCGGCAGAAAAGAGCGGCTTTCCGCACTTCATGCTGAAGGAGATTCACGAACAGCCACAGACAATTCTCGACACGATGCGCGGGCGCTACTCCTACGAGACTGGCGAGGCGGATCTGCCGGATATCGGGTTGACGCCGAAACAGTTTGCCGCCGTCGGACGGATATGGATCGTCGGCTGTGGCACTTCGTGGCACGCGGGGCTGGTGGGGAAGTATTTGCTGGAGGAGATGGTTCGTACACCGGTACAGGTCGATATCGCCAGCGAGTTCCGCTACCGAGATCCGCTGGTCGGTAAAGACGATCTCTTTATCACGATCTCGCAGTCAGGTGAGACGGCGGACACGTTGGCCGCTGCGCGTGAAGCGAAGGAAAAGGGCGCGCGTGTCGTGTCGATCGTGAATGTGGTGGGCAGTACCCTGGCCCGTGAATCGGACGGTGCGTTCTTCACGCATTGCGGGCCTGAGATCAGCGTCGCTTCGACCAAAGCCTTCACCGCGCAGCTCACGGCGCTCTACATGCTGGCGCTCCATTTGGGCCGTGTGCGGGGAACCCTGTCTGCCGAGCATGGCAAGGCCTGGCTCGACCGTCTCGTCCGGCTTCCGGCATTGGTCGAACGGGTGCTCGGTCGCGAGGCGGAGATTGTGGCGATTGCCAAACGGTTCTATAAGAAACGCAACTTTCTGTTCTTCGGTCGTGGCATCAACTACCCGATCGCGCTCGAAGGCGCATTGAAGCTGAAAGAGGTGTCCTATATCCATGCGGAAGGATATGCCGCAGGAGAAATGAAACATGGCCCGATCGCGCTCATCAATAGGGACATGCCGGTGGTGGTGTTGGCGCCGAGGGACCGGCTATACGAGAAGACCGTGAGCAATCTGATGGAAGTGAAGGCCCGGCATGCGCCGGTCATCGCGTTTGTGGCGGAAGGCGAGCGGGAGTTGGGGAAGATCGCCGATGCGGTGTTTACGATTCCCGACACACATCCACTGATCTCGCCGATTCTGTTCACCATTCCACTGCAGTTCTTGGCGTATCATATCGCAGTGCTGCGGGGAGCGGATGTGGATCAGCCGAGAAACTTGGCGAAGAGCGTGACCGTGGAATGAATTGCAATGCTCGCGGGATGAAATCGAGCATAATTCTCATGTCTTTAAAAAGAAGTCCTTGTTTGATCTCATCAAGGCTTCTCTCTGAGTCAGTTGTCTGATCTAAATCCAACCGTGCTACCTCACTGACACGATCTGTGCCGCCCATGAAGGTAATAAGAGGGGGCTGCGGGTCTCATGGTAATGACGTGAGGAAGCTCGCGGGCAAAGTAGTCGAGATCTTCCGGGGTGTTCCTGTACAAATGCGGTGGAGGGTGCAATTCAGTGAAAGCAGTATTCTCAGTGGGCGTCCTCCGATGAGTGCGAGGTGAGTTACTTCTGGAGAAGTAATCGTTCCAGATGCTCGACAATCCGCTCTGCTGCCTTGCCGTCCCATTTCGGAGGTATCGCTCCAGTTTTCCACTGCCCCGCCATCAGTCGGGCCAGTGCCGGTGGGAGATTTCTCGGATCGGTTCCAATCAGTTCATTCGTCCCGATTGTGATGGTCTCGGGGCGTTCAGTGTTGTCACGGAGGGTCATGCACGGTATGCCTAGTACGGTCGTTTCTTCAGTGATACCGCCTGAATCGGTAATGACGCCACGGGCATGCTTCACCAAGTAATTGAATTCCAAGTAGCCTAGTGGGTCGACATAATTCAGTTGCGGCGTCTTGCTGTCGAGATCGCGCAGGTTCTTCGCCGTACGGGGATGAACCGGAAACACCACCGGCAACCCGTGCGTGCCGTCGGCGATGACATGCAGCAGTCGTAACAGCTGATGCTCTCCATCTACATTCGCAGGTCGGTGTAGGGTGACGACGAAGTAGTTGTTTGGTTCGAGCTTGAGCGAGTCCCAATAGACTGGTGGACGCAGGCGTGGCAGCTGTTTGAGGAGGGTATCAATCATCGTATTGCCGACAAAAAAGATGCGATCGTCAGTGACGCCGGCGCGGCGCAGATTGTCGTTTGCGGTTTCGCTGGTCGTGAAAAACCAATTGGTAATGGAGTCGGTCACTACCCGGTTGATTTCTTCCGGCATGGTCCAGTCGTCAGAGCGAATGCCTCCCTCCACATGCGCGACCGGTACTCCCAGCTTTCGGGCGACGATGGAACAGGCCATGGTTGAGGTCACGTCTCCAACGACTAAGCACAAATCGCTCTTCTGCTTCAGAAGGACCTTCTCATAGTTCAACATGATTGCGGCGGTCTGTTCAGCCTGGGTGCCCGAACCTACTTCCAAATTGAAGTCGGGATCGGGGATACCGAGTTCCTCGAAGAAGCTACCAGACATGGCGCGGTCATAATGTTGACCCGTATGAATCAGGCGAAAGCGCAATGAACCGCCCCGTGTCCGGGCTGTGTTGAGTGCGTCGATGATCGGCGCGATCTTCATAAAATTGGGACGTGCCCCTGCGATCAGATCAATCCGGTTCATGGCCTGGCCTCGGTCAGCATTGGGACATCCATCTAACGCGCTGGTTTCTCTTGAAATTTGATTGAACAGCGGCGATGAGGTTATGGCCGTTCTCGAATATAGGAATAAGCGGCCTGTTTGAGAAGAACTTAACGAATTTGTTCACATTCTACAACTGAGAAGGATGTTCGGGTCGACCGGCACTTCCTGTTTCGCAGCCACACCTCCCACGTCTCATGCGCAGTTGTTACAGTGATGCTTCAGTCCCGTATCTGTCGATAGCTCAGCAGTACGGGCTGCGGGGGTGTGGTAGGTCCATGCGTACATGTTGTTTTTTGTTCCTGACGATGGGCCACCGATCCGTTGAGAGACCGCTCGTCTGATCACCGTGAGGTGCGGTCTGGATTCTTGCTTGAATTTCCCTGGAATTTCTATGGGTTCCGTGATATTCTGTTTGAAAAATCTCTTGTTTTTTATGGACATGCCGCTCTCAGTCACCGGCTCCCTTCGGCATCGCGATAAGCCCACCGTTGACCGTCCTTGAATTGCGGGAAGGAAAGAGAAAAGTGGAAATCTCGAAACAAGAAGTTGAGAAAGTGGCGAAGTTGGCCCGACTTGAACTGACGGAGAGTGAACGGGCGGCATTTGCGAAACAGTTGAGCCAGATTCTCACGCATGTAGAGACATTGAAACAGTACGACACCACAGGGGTCGAACCGACGGCAACGGTGCTGGGCCAAGTCAATGTGTTTCGCCCCGATGACGCGTGGCCATCCCTGCCTGTCGAACGCGCGGTGGCGAATGCGCCGGAGTCGGCTGACGGGTTCTTTGTGGTTCCAAAAATTATTGAAGATCGACAACCCCTTTAAACGAGGTTCGAATGTTCAGGCAAATGTTGCGGTCGAAAATTCATCGAGCCACGGTGACAGAGTCCTGCCTTGACTACGAAGGCAGTCTGACGATCGACGAGGATCTGATGGAGGCAGCGGGGATTTTGCCCTATGAGGCGATTGTCTGTTCTAATCTGAATAACGGCGAGCGCTTCATGACCTATGCGATGACGGGCAAACGCGGCGCGGGTGAGATTATTCTCAATGGGCCGACGGCGCGGAAAGGCGCAGTCCGCGATCAGATTATCATCTTCTGCTACGAATATTACTCGGATGAGGAAATCAAGCGGCATGTTCCCAAGATCATCCAAGTCGATGAGAAGAACAAGATTGTTGCCGGAAAGACCAAACGCTGATGTCGCTTCACAAACTCTCGCTCTACGAGCTCCATGAAAAATTCACGGCCGGCGAAGTCACAGCCGTAGAGATCGTGCGTGCTTATGGATTGCGGATCGGCCAGGTTGAGTCCAAAGTGAAGGCCTACATCACGCAGACCAAAGACGCGGCGGTTGTGCAAGCCGGCGCGCTCGATGCTTCCTTGAAAGGGTGGCGCAAGACGTCGCCGATGATGGGCATGCCGCTGGCGATTAAAGACAATATCTGTACCGAAGGGGTGCTCACGACCTGCGCGTCTCGCATGCTCGGGAATTTCGTTCCGCCATACGATGCGACTGTGATCGCCAAGTTACACGCGCAAGGGTATGTGCTGCTCGGGAAGACCAACCTCGACGAATTTGCGATGGGTTCATCAACTGAAAATTCAGCCGTGGGACCCAGCCGCAATCCCTGGAATGTGCAGTGTGTGCCGGGCGGATCCAGCGGAGGATCGGCAGCGGCCGTAGCGGCTGACGAATGTGCTGCGGCGTTGGGATCTGATACTGGTGGGTCGATCCGTCAGCCCGCGGCGTTCTGTGGGGTGGTGGGTCTCAAGCCGACCTATGGGCGGGTTTCTCGGTACGGGTTGATTGCCTTTGCCTCTTCGCTCGATCAAATCGGACCGATTACAAAAGATGTGAGAGATGCCGCTTTCCTCCTTGGAGCCATTGCCGGCCACGATCCGTTGGATTCGACATCGGCCGATATTCCGGTGCCGGACTATTTGAAGGCGCTCAAGAAGAAAGATCTCAAAAAGCTCAAGATAGGTGTGCCGGTCGAGTTTTTCGCGGAAGGGCTGGACCCGGAAGTTGAGCAGGCGGTGCGGGCGGCGGTTCAGGAACTGAAAGCGCTGGGTGGGGAGGTCAAGGAGATTCAGCTGCCGAGGACAGACGCGGCGGTGGCCATCTACTATGTGATCGCCACGGCTGAAGCCAGCTCGAATTTAGCCCGGTATGACGGGGTGAAGTTCGGGCTTCGTGCCAAAGAGACCAAAGACTTGCTCTCGTTGTATATGAAGACGCGGCAGGAAGGGTTCGGGCCGGAAGTGAAGCGCCGGATCATGTTGGGGACCTATGTCCTCAGCGCTGGGTATTACGATGCCTATTATGGCAAGGCGCAGGCGGTGCGAACCTTGATTCGCCAAGACTTCGAAGCGGCGTTTCAGGATGTCGATCTTATCGTGACGCCAGTGACACCCACGCCGGCATTCAAGTTTGGGGCGAAGGGCGATGACCCGCTCCAGATGTATTTGTCGGACATTTTCACCATTTCAGCGAATCTCGCCGGTGTGCCGGCGATTTCGATACCCTGTGGACTCAGTCGGGAGGGACTTCCCATCGGGCTGCAGCTGATCGGTCGTCCGTTCGAAGAGGAGACGCTTTTGCGGGCAGCCTATGCTTATGAACAGAGTACGCAATGGCGGGCGAAGAAACCGAATATCCGATGAAACGTAAACGGTTGTATGGAATACAGAAGCTGATCCGCGCCTTCAGTGGGTTGCGGTTCACGTTTGACGTTTCCCGTCTTACGGAGGTTCTATGACATTCGTCGAAATGGCTGCGATTCTTGTGGCTGTCGCGTTTGCGCTGCTGGTGGGCTATCTCGTGCCCGTGCTGATTCAGGTTCGGAAGACCGTCGCGGAGTCCGAACAGCTTCTGGCTAAAATCAACACCGACCTGCCGCCGCTGATCGGTGAACTTCGAGCGGTGAGTCACAACGTGAACAGTCTGACCGAGCAAGCCCGCATCGGAGTCGAGCATGCGACCGTTCTCTTGCACGCAGTCGGAGAAGTAGGAGAATCGGTACAGCATGTCCACGAAGTCGTGAAGGGATCGAGCGGATCGATGTTGACCAATATGGCGAGCATGGTAGCCGGAGTGAAAGCTGCAACGAAAGTTATGAAGGAACGGTTTCGAGAAGAAGGAGGGCATCACAATGGCGGATGATCGAGGTTCCTCATCAGCGGGGGTCTTACTTGCGTTCTTGAGCGGCGCGGCGTTAGGCGCGGTGGCGGCATTATTGTTGACTCCACAGACCGGACGCGAGTCGCGCGAACAGTTGCGTGGCTATGCCCGTCGCGCAGAGGGCAATCTGCGTGATCTGGCGGGCTGCGCAGGCCAAACATTCGAAGAGGTCGTGGAGGAGGGGAAGGAATTCGTGGATTCGAAGAAGACAGTTCTGCGCGAGGCGTTTGATGCCGGTCGTGAAGCGATGCAACGCGAACGTGATCGGCTGCGTGGAGAGGACCGCGGCTAATCGATGATTTACGAAGTCGTCATTGGAGTGGAAGTGCATGCGCAGCTGCGGACGAAGTCCAAGCTGTTTTGTGGCTGCGGGACGATGTTCGGGCTCACGGCCAATAGCCAGACCTGTCCGTTGTGTTTGGGATTGCCCGGCACGTTGCCGGTGCTCAATCAGGCGGCGGTGGAGATGGCGGTGCGCGCGGGGCTGGCTCTGAATTGCACGATTGCGGTGAACAATCTCTTTGCGCGCAAGAACTACTTCTATCCGGATCTGCCCAAGGGCTATCAGATTTCGCAATACGAGGCGCCGATTTGTGAGCATGGTTGGATCGAGGTCGCGACGAATGAAGGCAAAAGGCGTATCCGTATTCGTCGCGCCCACCTGGAAGAAGATGCGGGGAAGAGTGTCCACGTCGTCGGTACCAATGGGAGTCGTGTCGATTTGAATCGGGCGGGAACCCCGTTGCTGGAAATTGTGACGGAGCCGGACTTGCGGTCGGCCGATGAAGTTGTGGCCTATTTGAAGGGCCTCCGCGATGTACTGATGTATCTCGAGGTTTGTGACGGCAATATGGATGAAGGAAGTTTCCGCTGCGAGCCGAATCTCTCGCTCCGTCCGTTGGGGCAGAAAGAGTTTGGAACAAAGGTCGAACTCAAGAACATCAATTCGTTCAAGTTCGTCAAGGATGCCGTCGAATACGAGATCAAGCGCCAGACGAAGGTATTGAACGAGGGCGGCAGAATCAGCCAGGAGACCCGGCTCTGGAACCTCGATCGCGGTGAGACGGTGGTGATGCGCTCCAAAGAGGAGGCACACGACTATCGCTACTTCCCTGACCCCGATCTGGTGCCGCTCAAACTGGAAGCGGAATGGATCGAGGGGTGCCGCAAGCAGGTGACCGAATTGCCGGCAGCCAGAATGACACGATTTGTCAGCGAGTTTGCGCTGTCTGAATACGATGCCGGAGTGTTGACGGCGTCGAAGGCGGTGGCCGACTACTTCGAATCCTGTGTGAAATTATTCAAGGAACCCAAGACAGTGAGCAATTGGGTGATGGGCGAACTCATCAGGGAGTTGAATAACTCAGGGATCGATGCGAGCGATTCCCCGGTGTCGCCTGAGCGGCTCGTCGGTCTGCTGCGGATGGTCGACAAAGGTACGGTCAGTTTGAAAGTCGCGCGTGAGATCTTTCCGGAAGTCTACAGCAGCGGGAAGACTCCGGAACAGATTGTTCAAGAAAAGAGGCTCAATCAAGTATCCGACGAGGGGGCACTCGATACGATCATCGACGAAGTGCTCTCGAAGAATCCGACGCAGGTGGCGCAGTTCAAAGATGGCAAACAGCAGGTGCTGGGATTCCTGGTCGGGCAGGTGATGAAGGCATCAGGTGGAAAGGCGAATCCGGGGAAGGTGAATGAGTTGTTGAAGAAGAGGTTGGGATGAGCGCGGGTCCTGTCACCGCCCAGCCCGTCCGTCCTCGCACCCCGCCCGGTGTAGGGACCCCGCTGCGGGCGGACGGGCTCCCAGGTCGGCGCCACCCGCGCTCAAGGAGGAGAGGGTGACATATCAACAGATTACAAAAATTGCGTGAAACGGACGAATGCCTCGTTACAAGAGAATGGGAAAACTAGAGGGATGCTTGCGACGCCTGATGACCGAGATAATTCATCGACCCCCTCGAACTACGAAGGCTCGTAAATTATATGCGTACAAGTTTATTCATGTAGCACGTGAAATTCGCGATTTGTATAAGTAAGTAGGAGATGAGAGCATGAGCGCGATTCGAGAGATCAAAGGGCGGCAGATTTTGGATTCACGGGGGAATCCGACGGCCGAGGAGGAATGAAATGGCAGCGACTGTGGCCAAGATGACGAAGCATGAATTGAAGGAAATCATCGAATCGACAGTCGAGAAGAAACTGCTGCAACTCCTGCGCGATCCAGACCGAGGACTCGTTCTAAGAAAGACGCTTAAGGATCGGTTGATTCGCCAACGAAAGGCTGTGGCTTCAGGGGAACGGGGAGAGACATTGACTTCAATAGCCAAACAGCTGGGGCTCAACTGAGCGCATGTATCGTGTTCGCCTGTTGGATGCTGCCTCAAAGGACTTGGCTAGGCTGGATAAGCCTATGGCTCGGCGAATCGTTGAGCGGGTGCAATGGCTGGCGGAAAATCTTGCGGATACCAATCTCGAAGCGCTTACAGGAGAGTTTGAAGGATTGTTCAAGTTGCGTGTAGGTGACTACCGTGTCGTCTATGAGCTTGTTCACGGTGAACAGCTGGTCATGATTCATGCGATTGGACATCGGCGAGAGATTTATCGTAAACGATAACCAGGATAGTTGATCAACAGGATGGAGCAAAGATGAGCGCAATTAGGGAGATCAAAGGACGGCAGGTATTGGATTCACGGGGGAATCCGACGATCGAAGCGGAGGTCACGCTGGAGAGTGGTGCGCGCGGGCGGGCAGCGGTGCCGTCCGGGGCCTCGACCGGGGAGAAGGAAGCGATCGAACTGCGCGATGGCGACAAGAAGCGCTGGATGGGGAAAGGCGTCTCGAAGGCCGTGGCCAATATCAGCAAGCTAATCGCACCAGAGCTGTTAGGAAGGGAAGCGTTCGACCAAATCGGCATCGATCAGACGATGATCGACTTGGATGGTACCAAAACGAAGGGCAAGCTCGGCGCCAACGCCATTCTCGGTGTGTCGCTGGCTGTGGCAAAGGCGGCGGCGGCTGAAACTGGCCAGCCGCTCTATAGATATCTTGGTGGGACGAATGCGCGAGTGCTGCCGGTGCCGCTCATGAACATCATCAACGGCGGAGCCCATGCCGACAATCGGTTGGACTTGCAAGAGTTCATGATCATGCCGGTGGGGGCGACGTGTTTCAGCGAGGCGTTCCGGATGGCAACGGAAGTGTTCCATACGCTCAAGTCGCTGCTGAAGAAAAAGGGGCTGAATACGGCGGTCGGCGACGAAGGCGGGTTTGCGCCGGACCTTCAGTCGAATGAGGAAGCGCTCAGCCTGATCATGCAGGCGATCGAGGAGGCAGGCTACAAACCGGGGCGCGATATCGCCCTTGCGTTGGACTGTGCGGCCAGCGAACTCTATGAAAAGGGCCGGTACCTCCTTGAAGCTGAAAAGAATCCTGAGCGTTCCTCCGAGGAGATGATCAGTTACTATGGGAAGCTTCTGGATCGATACCCGATTCTCTCCATCGAAGATGGCTTGAGCGAGTTGGACTGGAAGGGATGGAATCTGATGACGGAGAAGTTGGGCAAGCGGGTCCAATTGGTCGGAGACGATATCTTCGTGACCAATGTGGAAATCTTTGCCAAAGGGATCAAGGAAGGGATTGCGAATTCCATTCTGATCAAGCTCAACCAGATCGGCACGTTGACGGAAACGCTGGAGGCGATTGAGTTGGCGAAACGATCAGGCTACACGGCGATCATCTCGCATCGATCCGGGGAAACGGAGGATACGACGATTGCGGACGTCGCGGTCGCGACGAATAGCGGCCTCATCAAGACCGGGTCGCTGTCCCGGACGGATCGCGTGGCCAAGTACAATCAGCTGCTCCGGATCGAGGAAGAGCTGGGTCCGAGTGCAATCTATCGGGGTCGTGAGGCAGTACCGGGGCGATACTGACGACGAGCGAGCGACGATGATCATTAAGCAGAATCGGGGACGGCAGTGGCTCGATTGGCAGCGTCGCATGGTGACGGGCGCACACTATATCGGAGTCGCCGTGTGCCTGCTGCTGCTGATCGTCTTGGTTTTCGGTGACATGGGTCTACCGCGCTACTTCTCCATGCGCGACCAGGCCCGACAGCTGGACGTGGACCTTCATGAATTGCAACGGACGACCCGCACGCTTCGGGGGGACATCGACCGTCTGGAACATGATCCCGCAAAAATCGAACAGTTGGCGCGAGAGCAGCTCGGCTACGTTCGCAAAGGCGAAACGGTGTATCAATTGGTTCCCTCGCCATCACAGGAGCGGCCACGCCCGTAGCACCATGAAGTTTGGCACTGTGGCGATCATTGGACGGCCGAACGTGGGCAAGTCGACATTGCTCAATCGATTGCTGGAACAAAAGATTGCGATCGTCTCGGACAAGCCGCAAACGACGAGGACGAGAATACTGGGAGTCGTGCATGCGCCGGGTGCGCAGATTGCCTTGCTCGATACGCCGGGGTTGCACAAACCGCAACATCTGCTCAATCGGCGGATGGTCCGCACCACGGTCGACACGCTGGAGGAGGCAGATATCTTGTACGTGTTGATGGACACGACGAGTTTGCCTGGCCCTGGCGATCTCTTGGTCCTCGATCATGTAAAGAGGGCGGTCAGGAAGCGTCCGCGCCCGGTCATTCTCGTATTGAACAAGGTGGATTTGGTCAATAAGCTCAAGTTGCTGCCCGTGATGGAAACGTACGCCAGGTTATTCGGCTGGACGGACGTGGTGCCGGTATCGGCTGAAACCGGCGATAATGTGGATCGATTACTGTCCGTGACCGTGACTCGTCTTTCAGAAGGGGATGCAGCGTATGATGCAGACACCGTCACCGATCAATCCATGCGGACGTTGGCGGCCGAGATGATTCGCGAGAAGATTTTGCTTCAGACGTATGAAGAAGTGCCCTACTCGGTTGCTGTGGAGATCGACGAATTTGTCGAGGAAGGGAAGCTGGCTCGCATCAGCGCGACGGTGTTGGTCGAGCGAGAGTCTCATAAAGCGATCGTGATCGGGAAGCACGGAGAAAGACTCAAGGCGGTGGGGACCGATGCACGACGCGATATGGAACAGATCTTCGGGATGAAAGTGTTTCTGCAACTGTGGGTGAAAGTGCGGGAGGCGTGGCGAGAAGATGAGCATGCCCTCACGGAGTTGGGATATTAGATAGTCGTCAAGTTCATAACGTTATAATATCGTCACGTCTAGGTCCAAGACGTGATGACGTTCGACGTTCAGATTTTTAGACCGGGTGTGACGATGCAGCCGACTGAGCCTATGACAGAATCGAATCCGGTGGATCCACGTCCTCGTCCAGGGGATAAAGATCTCCTCCGCGACACGTTGCGTGACCAGGCTGATCGAGGCCGGACCAAGTTCGACATCGTCTTGTTGTCGGTGCAACGGCTATTGCACCGGGGTGCGATCACCAATCTTGCGAAGATGCTGGGCCGGATGCATCAAGCCGACGTGGCGCAGGTGATTATGCATCTGTCGTCCCCCAAGGAAAAACGGGAAGTCTTCGAACTGGTGCGAGGCGAGTCGAAGCGCGGCCAAGTGCTGAGCGAGCTCGACAGCGACAGTATCAATCAAGTGTTGGCGGACCTGCTGCACTCGGATATCGCCTGGCTGATCAAAGACCTCGGCCCTGACGACGCGGCCTACCTCCTGGGGGTTCTGCCGGAAGAGCGAGCCAAAGAGATTCTCTCGCTGATGCGGGCAGAGGACTCCACAGAAGTCGCTGACCTACTGAAGTATCCGAAAGATACGGCCGGCGGCATCATGACGACGGAGTTTTTCGCGCTCCCGGAAGATGCGACGGCGCAAGACGCCATCCGACGTCTCCAGCTGGCGACGGATGCGGAAATGGTGTTCTATATTTATGTGACCGACAAGGATGAACGCTTGGTCGGGGTGCTCTCTCTGCGGCAGCTGCTGACGGTCCCCCCCGCGACGCCGCTGAAAAATATCGCCACGCGCGACGTGATCAGCGTGACGGTCGACATGGACCAGGAAGAGGTCGCCCGCCAGGTGGCGAGTTACAATTTGCTCGCGATTCCGGTCATCGACAACAATAACAGATTGGTCGGCATTATCACGGTTGACGACGTCGTGGACGTGATCCGTGAAGAAGCGACTGAAGACATGCTCAAGATGGCCGGCGCCATCGAAGAAGACTCGGTGTCGAAGTCTTCCTGCGTGGCATCGGCAAAACACCGGCTCCCGTGGCTCTTTACGAATCTCGTCGGCAGTCTGTTGTCGGGCGCGATTTTGTGGGAATTCCGGTACACGATTCAGGAAGTGGTGGCCATCGTCAGTTTTATTCCGGTCATTGCCGCGATGGGTGGAAATGTGGGCCTCCAGTCCTCGACCCTCATTATTCGAGGATTGGCGACAGGGCTGATCGAATTGACGGATGTGCGTAGCGTGTTTTTCAGGGAAATCAAAGTCGGGCTCTTGATGGGGCTCGCCTGCGGCGTGATTCTCACGATCGTCGGCTGGATTTGGCATCAAGAGTTTCTGGGCATGGTCGTGGGACTCTCGCTGATTATCGCGTTCATGGTCTCCACCAGTATGGCGACATTCATGCCCATCTTGCTGAAGCGAATGAAGATAGATCCTGCCGTTGCGGCCGGCCCCTTTGTGACGACGGCCAATGACATCACGGGCATTACCATCTATCTCTCCCTGGCCACTG
This sequence comes from uncultured bacterium, assembly GCA_965233025.1. GTDB lineage: Bacteria > Nitrospirota > Nitrospiria > Nitrospirales > Nitrospiraceae > Palsa-1315. The sequence continues at coordinate 65 of CBDDRH010000176.1, read as the reverse complement.
TGTTTATGGAATACCTTCGCTAGCAGGATGCTGATCTGGTCTGTCCAGTCCATCTGGTCTATCTA
>CBDDRH010000175.1:0-12118 GCA_965233025.1 uncultured bacterium | reverse complement strand
ATGCGGTATCAATTCGAGCGTCTGGGATACTTCTGTACCGACTCGGATTCGACATCCGACACCCTGATATTCAACCGAACTGTGTCACTCAAAGACGCCTGGGCCAGGCTCGAAAAAACCCAGCCGGCCCGGTAACAAACCAGCAATCTGCCTCCGTTCATAAAATCTCTCCCGGAACTTCCCTCTCTTTCCGCCCTGTTGGAATCTCTTTACAGACTCAGCATCCCTGCTACGCTTGAGGTACCTGGCAAAAACCCACGACAGAAGCCATTTTACAGCGACAACCATCAGCAGCATGAAGATCATATTACTCGCACATCTCTTGTTCTTCTCTGGAATGATGGCTGGGCTGACCATGGCATCTCCTGTGCTCGCCACCACACCAAACGGGGCTACATCGAGCGCGACCGAGGCAGTGAAGGGCACGATCGACGACCTGATCCAAGTCCTCAATGACGAAACTTTGAAACAGCTGGAGCAGGCCGAAGCACGGAGGCATGCAATCGAAGAAGTCATCAAATACCGAGTGGATTACAAGGAAATGGCGAGACGTGCACTGGGAGCCCCCTGGTCCACGCTTTCTCATCGGGACCAGCGCGAGTTCGTCGAACTCTTCGTGCAACTCCTTCGGGACACATTTGTAGGCCGCATCACCGAACACTCCGACGAACAGGTGGTCTACCTGGGGGAACTTCGAGAGGATGCTTTTGCCGAAGTCAAAACGCAAATGAAGGGACGGAAGATCGACACGCTGGTCGACTTTCGGTTGATTCACCGTGCGCATGAATGGCGGGTCTATGATGTTGTCATCGATGGGGCCAGCATCGTGAGCAACTACCGCTCACAATTCACCAGTATTATTCGTGATGTCTCGTATGTCGGACTGGTCAAGAAGATGAAACAGAAGGCGATTGCCGTAAAAGCCTTTGAAAAATCTCCGGCGCCATAACACGCCCTCTCGCCATCGGTCATACAGTTTCCACGTTTTACTTTACCGTAGCTCTGGGCTTGCTAGACTAACCGGAGTACGAGATCTCGGCATGACGAGGAACCTCGAACCGGAAGGAGGATCGCATGATTGAGTGTCGAGAATATCCACGAATCCCCGTCGACATGCAGGTCTTTTTTTCCAGCACTAATAAGACAGACATCCGCGAAGGCACAATGTTCGATCTGTCGGCCAGAGGATGCGCCGTCACCAGTGTGTCGTCGGTTCAGCCCGGTTCAGCGGTGAGAATCCTCATCAGAGCGACCGATCTGGGTTCGCCCATTACGATCGAGTCTGCCGCGGTCCGTTGGAGTCAAGGTGGGGAGTTCGGAGTCGAATTCCTCGGCCTCTCGGAGATGGATCAGCGCCGCCTGCACCGATTGCTGCAAGTCGCCACCACGCCCCAGATCCGCCCGAGTTGACCGCTGGCCGATTCTCGCATTTACCATGGTACAATTCTGGGCATGACCTGCCCCTTCTGCCACAAACCCAGCACCTGGAAAGGCAACCCTTGGCGCCCCTTCTGCTCTGAACGATGTCAAATGACCGATCTCGGCGCTTGGGCAACGGAACGGTACCGCATACCAGGACCCACCATCATGATGGATGCCTCGCTCCCAGACTCGTTGGAGGGAAACGACGAGTCAGAGGCACCGCAAAACAGTTAAGCAACGGTTTAAAGGCAGATCATCCACCTCCCCATAGGACACAACCGCCAGTCCCCACGCGACAGTTCCACGTACTGCACGAGACGTTGGTTGAGGCCAGCCTCGTTCGCACGTTTCAGAGTTGGCAAGCCCACGGCAACTTGATATGGTCACGGTCGAGCTAGGCCCTTTCACAAGGAGCACACGTCATGCTGTCGACCCAAGGCTATGCCGCAATGACCGCCAAGACCGCCCTGCAATCCTTCTCGTTTAAGCGGCGGGCGGTCGGGTCTCATGACGTGCTCATTACCATCACCCACTGCGGCATCTGCCACTCGGATATTCATCAAGCGCGCGACGAATGGGGCGGATCGATTTTCCCCATGGTGCCAGGCCATGAAATCGTCGGTGTCGTGGCGCAAATCGGGTCTGCAGTGAAGAAATTCAAGACGGGCGATCGCGCTGGCGTCGGCTGTTTCGTCGATTCCTGTCGTACGTGTGGGCCCTGCCGCGAAGGATTGGAACAATACTGCGAAGCCGGGATGCTGCTCACTTACAGCGGCCGCGACAAAGACGGCCAACCTACGCAGGGCGGTTACTCCACGCAGATTGTCGTGGATGAGCAGTACGTGCTGCGAATCCCCTCAGCCCTGTCGCCTGCCGGAGCAGCCCCACTCTTGTGCGCGGGAATTACAACGTACTCCCCGCTTCGCCACTGGGGCGTCGGCAAATATCACAAACTTGCAGTGGTGGGATTGGGTGGACTGGGCCATATGGCTGTGAAAATTGGTAAGGCCCTCGGAACCGAAGTGACGGTTTTGAGCAGCTCCGAACGGAAGCGAAAAGATGCGGAGCAGTTGGGCGCCTTCGAATTCGCGCTCACTTCACATCCCGAGACATTTACACGAAACCAGCGTCGCTTTGACTTTATCCTTGATACCGTTTCAGCCCCGCACGACTATAATGCCTATGTGCATCTGCTCAAAACCGACGGGACCTTGATTCTCGTGGGGGCTCCGGATAAGCCGACGCCGCTGGAACCTTTTCCACTGATTCTGCATCGCCGCCGCATCGCCGGGTCAGTGATCGGCGGCATCCGAGAAACCCAAGAGATGCTCGACTTCTGCGCCACGCACCATATTGAGTCCGATATTGAAGTGATTCCGATTCAACAAGTGAACGAGGCCTACGAGCGAGTTCTCAAGGGCGACGTACGCTTCCGATTCGTGATCGATCTGGCGTCGTTGAAATAGATATCGGGGTGGTCAAAGGAAAGTGGCTGGGGGACTAGGAATCGAACCTAGGTAGCCGGCTCCAAAGGCCGGCGTCCTACCGCTAGACGATCCCCCAGCGCGGTACGGAACCGATTCGTAGATCTGGAAAGACGTGAGAAAGATTATTGGCTGGGGGACTAGGAATCGAACCTAGGTAGTCAGATCCAGAGACTGACGTCCTACCGCTAGACGATCCCCCAACCGACGCCCACAGTAATATACGGGTCTCAGTTCCGTCAAGATCGGTGCTAGCAAGCTGTTGAAACAGGCCGCCAACGGCGTTCTCGCTTCGCTCAGAGGCTCGACGTACGGCACAGAGTACGCCTCGCCTCTTCACTCGCTGCGGCCTTGCTGGACGGCCTGTTTGAACAGCCTGCTGATTTAGAAAGGGAACTGCCTCATGCCTTAGAGGCGCGTTGGATTCCCTGGCGGAGGCGAAACAGCGTCCGGTCTCGCCCCAACACTTCCATCACGTCGAAGAGACCGGGGCTGGCCGTACGACCGGTCAGAGCTACGCGAACCGGCTGGGCCAGCTGCCCCATCTTCACCCCCTCATCCTCAACCAGCTGCTTGAAGGCTGTTTCCCATTCCTGTTTTGAAAAGGCCGGGAAGGCCTCGAAGCGAGTGAGCAATCGGCCGAGAATCGGCGCGATAGCCAGCGTCAAAAATTTCCTGGCGGCCTCTTCATCACACGTCACGGCCTGCCCAAAGTACGGCCTCACCCAATCGACCATCTCCACGAGCGTCTTCGCTCGTTCCTTCACGAGGACGACGAGTTGCGCGAGCCAGTCGGCTGAAACAGCCTGGACTTCGTCTTTCAATCCCGCTGCTTCCAAAAGGGGCACAAGCGCTTGAGCGACCTGGGATGGCGGACTGACCTTAATATATTCCGCGTTGACCCAAAGAAGTTTCTCGGGATTGAACACGGCCGCTGACGTTTGAACATTCTTCCAGGAAAATTGTTCGATCAGCTCAGAACGAGTGAAGATTTCCTGATCCCCGTGTGACCAGCCAAGCCGAACAAGATAATTCAACATCGCATCCGGCAGATACCCCATGTCTCTATAGGCCATGATCGAGGTGGCCCCATGTCGCTTCGAAAGGCGGGCTTTATCCGACCCGAGAATCATCGGCAAATGCCCGAACTGAGGGGCCGGAAACCCGAGCGCTTGGAAGATCGGTACCTGACGTGGTGTGTTGGTCAGGTGATCGTCTCCCCGCACCACGTGGGTAATGTTCATCAGCGCATCATCAACAACCACTGAAAAGTTGTACGTGGGGTAGCCGTTCGACCGGAGGATGATCAGATCGTCCAACACATTGTTATCGAAGAGGATCTTTCCCTTGATGAGATCGTCGACGATGGTTTCTCCCACTTGTGGGGTCCGGAATCGCAAGGCCGCATCGCCGGTCGAATTTGTATGGCCACCATCACGGCAGCGGCCGTCGTATTTCGGAGACAACCCCTTGGCCTCGGCTTCCTTACGCCGTGCATCGAGTTCTTCTGCTTTGCAGACACACCAATAGGCCAGCCCCTTCTCAAGCAGTTGCATCGCATGACCGCGATAGAGGTCGATGCGCTCGGTTTGACGATAGGGTCCTTCATCCCAATCAAGCCCAACCCACTTCATTCCCTCAAGAATGGCTTGGATGGATTCATCGGTCGAGCGGCTCTGGTCCGTGTCTTCGATACGGAGGACAAACACGCCCTTCTGCTGGCGGGCAAAGAGCCAATTGAACAGCGCAGTACGGACGCCTCCAATGTGGAGGAAACCGGTCGGGCTAGGCGCAAATCGCACTCGTACCTGGGTCATCACATACTCACTGCCATGATACAAAAAGGTCGGTATCTATAACATGCAGGGAAAAGCCTTGTACAGAAAACGCAGACCTTCCATCTTGTTGTAGCTTCTGCTATGAGGAAGAAGGAGATCGTTATGGCCGAACTCACGCAAGCAGCAGCGGTGCTCTCGGTGAACGATCTCACCCCCCACGTGCGCCAGTTAGTGCTCCTTCCTACCGTTCAGAACATTGCGTTTCAGCCCGGCCAATGGGTTTCACTCAAACTGCCGGTCGGTGCCCAACCACCGCTCAATCGGGCGTATTCGATGGCAGCGCCCGGCACGTCGTCAGGCGAGTTGACCTTGATCTTTGATCGCGTGCCGGGCGGCGTGGGGTCCAACTATCTCTACACACTCAAACCCGGCGATGGCACACAGCTTTCAGGCCCCCATGGAAATTTTACGCTTCCGATGCTGCGCGATCGAGACTTGGTCCTAATCGCTCGTTACACCGGTCTCGTCCCTATTCGCTGCATGTTGAAGCATCTCTATGCGCAGCGACAGACGGCGACCATTCTCCTCATTACAGTTGCTCCTGCGGAGGAAGAACTGCTCTTTCATCAGGAACTACTTATGCTGGCCGTGACCCATCCAGGGTTTCGCTATCTTCCATTGGTAGCCGCTGGAGGGGAGCAACAGGGGGTCGATCTCACGCTCTCCATGCTCAGGCCATTGATTGAAGGAGTGCCGAAAGTGGTTCCGATGCTGTGCGGCACGAAAGACTTTGTCCGACCGCTGCGAACCTATTTTGTGGAAGCAGGATATGATCGAAAAGAAGTGAAAACCGAAACCTACGACTAGTGCCCTTCCCTTACCAGGTTCTTATTGACCGCTGGAATCTCGACAACGATGTCCTTCGTCCCGTTCGGCACACATTGGCAACCGAGCCGTGACTGTAGTGTGGTAATTGGCGCCTCCTCCAACTGATCGAATTCATCATCTGTCCCTTCGTTACAACTCTCAAGTCCTTGTTTTACGATAACGTGACAGGTCGAACAGGCACAGACGCCCCCACATACATGTTCTAGTGCAACCCCATTGCCCATCGCCACATCCAAAAGGCTCCCTGGAAGCCCTGTTGGACCGTAGGGAATCTTGGCTGGATCGACTTCAACCTTCGTCACCACGCCGTCAGGAGCGATAAAGGTGACGGTATAGGCTACTTGGGGAAGTTCGTAATCAGCTTTTTCAATATAGGGATTGGTTCCGCCCATATGCCTGTTCCTTTCTCAGTCGAATTCAGCCTTATTTCCCACTGTTGACAGCTTCGAAACCTGCGTGCTACTCTTAGTCCGACCATATTGATCGGAGATCATTATAGTCTCCGACCTTGAAGATCGGCAATAGCAATGTTGAAGATTTCAAAAAAAGCAGATTACGCCCTTATGGCCCTCCAGCACATCGCTGCTGTTCAGTTCGGCGACGTGACGCCTGGGCGCGTGGTGAATACGAAGGAAATCGCGGAAGAATATAACATCCCCCTCGAGCTGCTGGCCAAAGTGCTTCAGACACTTGCTAAGAGTGCACTGATCGAGAGCCACAACGGCCCCAAGGGCGGATACGTGCTGGCCCGACGCACGCACCAGATTACGATCGCACAGATTCTCGAAAGCATCGAGGGCCCTCTGGGTATCACCGATTGTTCGCACGAGAAGGATGGGGAATTCTGCATGCAGCGGGAAAATTGCCATATCCGCACCCCGCTCTTGAAAGTCCAGGACAGCATCGCCCAATTGCTCAATAGCATGACCTTGCAAGACATGATGGGTGGCATACCTCTTATTACAATTCAGTCCCCTGCGGCACAAGGAGTTGAACGATGAAACTGCCGATTTTCTTGGACAACCACTCTACGACACCGATGGATCCGCGCGTATTGGATGCCATGCTTCCGTACTTCGTCGAGAAATTCGGAAATGCGGCCAGCCGTAACCATGCCTTCGGATGGGCCGCGGAAGAAGCCGTCGAGCAGGCCAGGAAGCAGATCGCGAAGCTGATCAAGGCTGATCCAAAAGAGATCGTCTTCACGAGCGGCGCCACTGAATCGGACAACCTTGCAATCAAGGGCGTGCTGGAAATGTACAAAGAGAAGGGCGACCACATTATTACGTCGTCCACCGAACACCGTGCGGTGCTCGATACCGTCAAGTCGTTAGAGGGCAAAGGCAAAGCGACAGCCACCTATCTCCCCGTCGATAAATTCGGGATGGTGAATCCCGAAGATGTGCGGAAAGCCATTACCGAGAAGACGATCCTCATCTCCGTCATGCTGGCGAACAATGAAATCGGCACGATCAATCCCGTCAAAGAGATCGGCAAGATCGCCAAGGAGAAAGGCATTCTCTTCCACTGCGATGCAACACAAGGCGTCGGCAAGATCCCGGTCGATGTGCAGGACATGGGTATCGATTTGATGTCGTTCTCGGCCCATAAGATCTATGGCCCCAAAGGGGTCGGAGCGCTCTACGTGAGAAAGAAGAATCCGCGGGTTCGCATCGCATCGCAAATGGATGGCGGCGGCCACGAGCGCGGCATGCGCTCCGGCACGCTTCCGGTGCCCTTAATCGTGGGATTCGGCAAGGCCTGCGAGCTCTGTGAACAGGAAATGGCCAAAGACACAGTACGGTTGACGGCAATGCGCGATCGGCTGGAGGCCAGTATCATGAAGGCCCTCGAAGAAAGCTATCTGAACGGCCATCCGACCAACCGGCTCCCCGGTAACCTCAATATCTCCTTCGCTTATGTGGAGGGCGAATCGTTATTGATGGGCATGAAGGATATCGCCCTCTCGTCCGGCTCGGCCTGTACGTCGGCCACATTGGAACCTTCGTATGTGCTCCGCGCACTGGGGGTGGGAACGGAACTGGCACATTCTTCGATCCGCTTTGGTCTGGGGCGTTTCAACACGGACGATGAGATTGACTACACGATTAAGAAGGTTATTGAGATCGTTACAAAATTACGCGAGATGTCTCCACTGTACGAGATGGCAAAAGAAGGCGTTGATTTGAAATCAGTCCAATGGGCTGCCCACTGATCCTGATAGTTAAGAGGAGGATGAACCATGGCCTACAGTGACAAAGTCGTCGATCATTTCAATAACCCCCGCAACATGGGGAGCTTCAAGAAGGATGAGGAAGGGGTCGGCACCGGCATGGTCGGAGCCCCGGAGTGCGGCGATGTCATGAAGCTGCAGATTAAGGTGCAAAACGATACGATCGTGGACGCGAAGTTCAAAACCTTCGGTTGCGGGTCCGCCATCGCCAGCTCGAGCCTCGCCACCGAATGGTTGAAGGGCAAGACGATTGAGGAAGCTCAAAAGATCAAGAACACCGACATTGTGCAGGAGCTGAACCTGCCGCCCGTGAAGATCCATTGCTCCGTGCTGGCCGAGGACGCGATCAAAGCTGCTCTTGCGGACTACCAGAAGAAAGCCGACGGAGTACTGGCCGACGCGAAGTAACGTGAACAAAGGGAGTGCGCTATGGACACGACGAACGCAGACGTTCAAGCTCCGGTGATTACGCTCAGCGAGTCGGCCCTGAAAGAAGTGAAACGCCTCATCAACGTGCAGGGTCTCACCGAAGGGGGGCTCCGCCTGGGTGTGAAGGGCGGCGGCTGCTCTGGCCTTAGCTACACGATCAACTTCGACGAAAAGATCGGCCAGCACGACCAGGTCCATGACTTTGACGGTGTGAAAGTCATTGTCGACGCCAAGAGCGCGATTTATCTTCAAGGCACACAGTTGGACTTCCAAAAAGACCTGATGGGCGGAAACTTCAAATTCGTCAATCCGAACGCCGACAAGACCTGTGGCTGCGGAGAGTCTTTCTCCGCTTAACGATTGTCAGTAGGGCATAGCAACCGTCCACGGGCATGGCACGCTGCCATGCCCGTCTTGTCAGAAGAGGTAGCGGGATGGACCATACGCATACCCACAGCTCAGGCCCTCGTGAGCTCCAGATGGCTCGCAGCATGTGCTGGCACTGCCAGTCCGAAGTGTCCGGTGAATATTTCTGTGACCGATGCGTCAAGGTCCAGCCGGTTTCAAAAGAACTCGATTACTTCACCTGCTTGGGTTTTCCCCGCCGCCTCACGATCGACCAGCACCAGCTGGAAAGCAAATTCTACGAACTGAGCCGCGCATTCCATCCTGACTTCTATCAGAATAAGAGCGCTGACGAACAGACCATCAGCCTCGGTAATTCCGCCCTGTTGAATACCGCATACCGGACGCTCCGTGACCCGATCGAACGGGCTGAGTATCTGCTCGATCTGGAGGCCGGGGCGGTGAAAGAGATTCGGAATTCTCCTCCCGCCGACCTCTTTGAAGAAATTCTTGAGCTGCAAGATACATTGAATGAGTACCGAGCCGCCGACCGCGCATCAGAAACCGAGTCGGCACTCCGCGCGAAGCTCCAATCGGAACGGAATACACTCGAACTGCGTCAGCGAGACATGGAGGCTGCCCTGCAGCAACTCTTTGTTCAGTGGGATACACTTCAAGATCGCGGGGAAGCCACCGAGCAGGCAAGGGTCGAGCGCAGCCGAATACTGAAGCAGATGCGAGAAAATCTCTCCAACCGCACCTACGTCAAGAACATCGTGAGTGATCTCGTCTCAACCATCGGATAATCACCGTCATGGCTCGCATCGTCGGCATCGATCTCGGCACAACGAATTCGCTCGTGGCCTATATGGCGGACGGACGTCCGCGTGTCATCCCGGGTCGGAACGAGCGGACAATGGTTCCCTCCGTCGTCGCGATGACCGACAACGGGCTGATTGTCGGCGATCCGGCGAAAGAATACTTGACGCGCAGCCCGGAACGGACCGTCTATTCCGTCAAGCGATTCATGGGAAAGAGCCTTGAGGACGTAAAGGGCGAACTAGCCTACTTCCCCTACCACTTGACGGAACAGAGTGGAGTGATCCGGATCAAGCTCGGCGAGAAGACCTATTCGCCGCCACAAATCTCGGCCATGATCCTGAAGGAACTAAAGCATCGGGCCGAAGCGCATCTCGGCGAGAGCATTACCAAGGCCGTCATTACCGTCCCCGCCTATTTCAACGATAGCCAGCGGCAAGCGACAAAGGATGCCGGCATGATTGCAGGGCTCGACGTGTTACGGATCATCAATGAACCGACCGCTGCCTCGCTGGCCTATGGGCTCCAACAGAAAACTCAGGGCACGATCGCCGTCTATGACCTTGGCGGGGGAACCTTCGATATTTCCATCCTGAAGCTCAAGGACGGAATTTTTGAGGTCCTGGCAACCAATGGCGACACTCATCTCGGAGGCGATGACTTCGATCGCCTGATCGCAGATGTCTTTGTACAGGACGTCCGCGAACAGCATGGCCTCGATTTAAACACCTATCCCGACCACATGCAGGCGGTCCGACTGGAGGCTGAACAGGCAAAGATCAGACTCTCCGATGAGCTGAGGACTACGGCCATCCTCGACCTGCCGGAAGGCAAAGGCCGGTATTCGAGAGATCTCACGCGCGATCAACTCGAATCCCTCACTATGGAATTGGTGGAGCGCACGCTCGGACCCTGCCGTCTCGCCCTGAAAGACGCCGGCCTTACCTCGCACGACATTGATGAGGCGGTCCTTGTCGGCGGCTCGACTCGTATGCCACTCGTTCGGCAGCGTGTTCAGGCTCTGTTCGGGAAGGAACCACACTGCGAACTCAATCCCGACGAAGTCGTCGCACTCGGCGCGGCTGTCCAGGCCGACATTCTCAGTGGCGGAACGACCGATTTGTTATTACTCGACGTGACGCCTCTCTCTCTCGGCATTGAAACCATGGGCGGAGTGATGAGCAGCTTGATTCGACGCAACACGACCATCCCAGCCAGTGCCAAGGAAATGTTTACAACCTACGTCGACGGCCAAACCGGCGTGGATATCCATATCCTCCAAGGCGAACGCGAACTGGTGAAAGACAACCGCAGTCTGGCCCGCTTTCGGTTAAAAGTACCCCCACTTCCAGCCGGCGTCTCACGCATCGAAGTCACGTTCTTGATCGATGCGAATGGCATCCTCAACGTCCTGGCGAAAGACATGCGGACCGGGCTAAGCCAGTCCATCGAGGTCAAGCCCTCCTACGGGTTATCTGACAACGAAGTGGAACGGATGATTGAAGATTCGTTCAAGTTTGCCGCGGATGATGTCTCCGCCAGAAAACTGATCGAAGCGCGTCTCGATGCCGGCGCACTGATCACCACAACAGAGAAATCTTTGACCGAGGGTGGCCATTTGATTCCACAGGAAGATGTCGCGGCAATTCGATCGGTCTTATCCTCGCTCACAGCGGCAAAAGACGGCAACGACCCGCGGACCATTCGCGCGCGCATGGCCGAACTTGAGCAGTCCGCGAAGGGGTTGACGGTCGCGATGCTCGACGATTCGCTCAAGCGAGGGCTCCAGGGGAAAAAAGTGTCCCAGGTCACGTAAGCCCAAGAGGCGAGGAGTTGAGATGGATCTGAAGTGGCAGGATACAGAGGATATTGCGATCCGTTTAGTGGAGGAACATCCGGAAACAGACCCGCTCACCGTTCGATTCACCGACATGCATGCCTGGATCACGGCGCTCCCAGACTTTAATGACGATCCCAAGAAATCGAACGAGAAAATCCTCGAATCGATTCAGATGGCCTGGCACGAAGAATATCAGGACTCGAAGTCCTAACCCGCCGCGACGTAATGCCGTAGACAATGGAAGTCCGTCTTGACTGCACTGCCGGCGCCCGCCAATACCATTGCTGCAACCTGCTAAGCCATTGTAATGCTGGAGCAATCTAGCGAAGCCGATGTGGAAAACAAGGGAGTAGCCCTCTTAGAAAAGTCAAATTTCCCCCTCCCTTTGGGTCATTGTGGAACAACAAAGGATTCGGCGATAACTGCAGCTGGCACAATGATCGAGCTAGAGCCTCTCCGATGTCCAAGATTTTGAACTTGAGCGCGCATACGAGTGACGAGGACTTGCAGCACCTCACGAACTTGCTTCTTTTCCACTTCGTTGAGCAATCTGGCGGGCAAATACAGTTTAAGCTGGAGGATGCCAACAGGGTTCGTGAAAGCCTCACCACCAAAATGGTACAAATGCAGGTGGGCGACGAGGTACGGTTGCGGATTATCGATCGCTTGCCAGAACTACAGTAACTTCCCCTTTCAAGCCTTCTCAAATTGATCTACCCTGGCGAAGGGCAGCAAGTTATGGACTTCCCAGGCTTTAACGGACACCATTACACCTGGTTTGACACGGCTTCAAACGCTTCCGGACTGACACCGCCCAGATGGCTGTGCCGACGGGTGCGATTATAGAACATCTCGATGTACTCGTCGATCTCTGCAGTGG
>CBDDRH010000174.1:0-4359 GCA_965233025.1 uncultured bacterium | reverse complement strand
TGCTTGATCCCTTTGCCAAGGCCGGTGAGGGAGATGGTGACGAGTATGATCCCTGGGAACCGATGAACACCAACATCTTCGAGTTCAACCGCCAGGTCGATCGATTCGTGCTCAAGCCCGTTGCGAAGGGGTATAATTTCGTCATGCCGGACCTCGTTCAGGTCGGCATCAGCAACATCTTTTACAATCTCCGGTTCGCTCCCCGCTTTCTCAACAATGTGTTTCAGGGCAAGGTCAAAGGCGCCGGTATCGAAGCAGGGCGGTTTTTGATCAATAGCACAGTCGGATTGGCTGGGTTCTTCGACGTTGCGAAACGTGTCGATCTTGTCACACCGGAAGAAGACTTGGGGCAGACTCTTGGCTTCTATGGCGTCAAACCAGGCCCCTATCTTATGTTGCCATTCCTCCAGCCCTTCACCGTTCGGGACTTTGTTGGATATGTCGGTGATGTGTTTCTCAATCCGATCAACTGGCTTGTGGTGCCGATCATCGAGGTCGAAGGCGTGCCCTCTCTGATCGACCACGAGGATCGTATGACGTCGAGCATCATCCAGCTTGGAGCCCGCGTGGGAGAGATCGTCAATGAACGATCGCGAAATCTCGAAACGTACCAGGGAGTCGAGGAAGCGACGTTGGATCTCTATACCGCCGTCCGTAACGCCTATCTGCAGAAACGCATCCAGGCTATTCGGGAATAGGTGAAGCCCGGTTTGTTTGGTTTATCTGGTCCATCTGGTTTGTCTGGTTTTTTGGTTGAACGAAACTAACCAGATGAACCAAATCAACCAGATCAACGAAACAAACCAGATCAACCAGACAGACGTTTTTATCGGATCACGCCCAGCTCCCGACCGACTGTGGCGAAGGCTGCGCTGGCTCGCGCAAGTTGTTCGTGTGTGTGGGCTGCCGACATCTGGACACGAATTCTGGCCTGCCCTTCCGGTACAACCGGATAACTGAACCCCACGACATAGATCCCTTCCTGCAACAGCCGCTCCGCCATTCTGGTGGCGAGTGATGCGTCGCCCAACATGATCGGGATAATGGGATGCTCACCGGGAATGAGCCGGAATCCAATGGCAGTGAGTTGTGCGCGGAAGAACGCCGCGTTCTCGCGCAGCTTAGCCCGTAACCGGTCGCCTTGGGCTACGAGAATCACGGCCCGTCGCGCCCCTGCGGCGATGACCGGGGGCAGTGAATTCGAAAACAAATAGGGTCGCGACCGCTGCCGCAACAGCTCGACGATTTCCTTTCGTCCGGATGTAAACCCGCCTGCCGCGCCGCCCAAGGTCTTGCCCAGCGTGCTGGTGATGATCTCGATCCGGTCGGCCACGCCGAAATGATCCGGCGTGCCGCGTCCGTTTTGTCCGAGCACGCCGGTTGCGTGACTATCGTCCACGATCACCGCGGCATCGTACCGATCCGCCAGCTCGACGATCCGATCGAGTTTTGCGAGATCGCCATCCATGGAGAAGACCCCGTCTGTCGCGATCAGGCGAAGGCGGCAGGTTGCCGCGTCGCGCAGCTTGGCTTCCAGGTCCGCCATATCGGAGTGCACATAGCGGAGTCTGGTGGCCTTGCAGAGTCGGATGCCGTCAATCAGGCTGGCGTGATTCAACGCGTCGCTGATGACCGCGTCTTGCTCGCCAAGTAGCACTTCAAAAAGCCCGCCGTTCGCGTCGAAGCAGGAACTATAGAGGACCGTGTCCTCGGTGCCCAGGAAGGTGCTGATCGCTTGTTCGAGTTGTGTATGGAGATCCTGTGTGCCGCAGATGAACCGGACGGAGGCCATGCCGTAGCCATGTTCTTGTAGTCCGGCTGCAGCGGCTTGTCTGATGTCAGGGTGATTGGCGAGCCCCAGATAGTTGTTGGCGCAGAGATTGAGGACCTCACCCTGGGCTACGCGAATCTCAGCCCCCTGAGGGCCGAGGATATGGCGCTCAGATTTGTAGAGGCCTGCAGCGCGGATTTCAGCCAGCCGCTCCGAAACGGTTTTTTTTAAGGAGTCGTAGGCCATAGATCGTAGTCGCAAGACTCGCGTGACAGGCTAGATGTGCGCGAAATAGCGTGTATACGAGTCGCGCGTTTCTCGCATGTCACGCCCATCGCGAGTTGATTACGGAATCAGCACCACTTTCCCGCACTGACCGGACTTGATTAACTCGAACCCCTGCGCGAAGTCTTTCATGGGAAACGTATGGGTGATCACCGGCTTAATATTGAGCCCGGCCTGGAAGAGACCGGTCAAGCGATACCAGGTTTTGAAGAGTCGGCGGCCTGTAATGCCGTAGACGCGAATCCCCTTAAAAATAATCTCATTCGCGAGATCGCAATTCATCGGGCCGGTTGGAATGCCGAAGAGTGTCACGCGTCCTCCGTTCTTTACGGCGCTGAAGGCTTGATGGAAGGCCGTAGGGTTCCCCGACATTTCGAGAGAGGCGTCGACACCTTCGCCGGCTGTAATCTCGCGAATGGCCGCGGCGATCCGGTCCATTGTCTCGATCTTGGCGTCGAATACGTGATCGACGCCGACCTGTTTAGCAAGGTCCAGTCGGTATGCACTCACGTCTGTGGCGATGATCATGGCGGCGCCGGCCGTTCGTGCGACGGCGGCCGCGAAGAGTCCCGTCGGACCACAGCCGGTGATCAAGATCGTCTGTCCTGTGAGATCTTCGGCTAAGGCGGCGTCGACGGCGTTGCCGAGCGGTTCTTGGAGGCAGGCGAGTTCCGGTGGAATGGTAGACGAAGTCTTCCAAAGCACAGTTTCCGGCAAGACGACGTACTCCGCGAACGACCCGTCGCGATCGACGCCGAGGATCCGGTAACTCTTGCACACATGCGCCTGTCCGGTGCGACATTGGAAACATTGACCACATGTGATATGCGATTCGGCGGCGACATAATCACCCACCTTGACAAGCGTGACATTCGCGCCGACCTCCACGACTTCGCCGCACATTTCATGACCAATGATGCGTGGTGGGTGGATGCGGCTGTGCGCCCAGGGATCCCAATTATAAATATGGGCATCCGTTCCGCAGAGAGAAGTGGCAGTGACGCGGATGATGGCCTCGGTAGGACCCGGTTTCGGATCCGGTCTGTCGGTGACGGTCAACCCTGGTTGTGCCGACGTCTTGACGAGCGCACGCATGAACTCATTGTATACCACGTGTTCGATCCCGCCTACCCTTTCAGAAAAAAACGGGTTGCCCAAGGTTTGCGAGATCGGTAGGATGCAACCTATGAAGGCTCTGCACCACCGAGGGCGTATCTTGTTGGCTGGGGTCTGTTGTGTGGCACTCTTCTGTCCAGGTTTCATCGCACCAGCGCACTCCGCATCATCGACACAGACGGTGTCCTCGCCCGGCCTCACGAAGCGGTGGGTGCAGTTCGAGTTGAGCCAAGCAGAGTCGATGGGAGATCCGCAAACCGGCAAGCCCGTCACATTGACGATTTTTCTTGGAGGCGTGACGGCGGGTATGACGTCGGTGGTGGCGACCTGTGAATCGATTGCGTTTCAAGCCCAAACGGTCACACTTGAGCCGGATGCAGATGCGATGGTGTTAAAGGGGACGGTGACGCTCGAACCGATCCTGATGAGTCGGACCTCTGTGCCACCCAGGGCGGCGCGCGTCCAAGTGACGTTTGCTCGCTCCCGCCAGGACACACTTGAACCATTCATGCGGCGAATCGTGTATGTGACCATGGATCGTTCGGAGCCGGCCGATGAGCGCAGCGAATTGCCGCCCGTTCTTCCCGAGGAATCGCAAGGCGAGGATATGATCTTGGACGAAGTGCAACCGGCCGTGGAACCGGTCTCAACCGGCGCCGTAGCCGAGGAAGATCTGGTCCCATTTGCTTCCCCGGGGGAAGGGAAGGCGTATTGGCAGCAGGTGAGTCATCTCATCAGCCGGAGTTGGGCCCGCCAGGTCCGCGGAATCCGGCGTGCGCCAAGCAGCGAAACGGTGAAGGTTCGTTTCAAGCTGTTTGCCAGCGGCCGCGCTCAGTTGATCGAAATTGAGAAAGGCTCAGGCACGCGCGAAATCGATGAAGCCGGAATTTTTGCGGTGGTCAATGCTCAGCCGTTCTTGCCATTTCCCAGCGAGTTGAGGGAGGATGCAGTGGATGTGCATGTCCGGATGCGAACCGGTAGTCGGGGACGGCCTCGCGAGGTGCAAGCGGTCGGGAGTCAGTCGCATCGCAAACCCGATGCATCGGTCCAGCCTTCGAAGTGAGAGGGTATCCCCCGTTCAGGCTTCATCCAAGATGACTTTGATCCAGGAGAATAATCATGCTGAAGAGAAGAGGGCGGAATTGGCGAATGCTCTTATGGGGTGTAGCGATGGTCTGGTTCCCGTT
>CBDDRH010000173.1:0-4861 GCA_965233025.1 uncultured bacterium | reverse complement strand
GGGCGCGGACTATTCTGCCCAGCGCTTGAAGATGAGTGAACCGTTGGTGCCGCCAAAGCCGAAGCTATTGGAGAGGGCGTAATCGAGGCCCTGTACCTTGCGCGCGGTGTTGGGGACGTAATCCAAATCGCATTCGGGGTCTTGGTTCTGGATGTTGGCCGTGGGCGGCAATATCTGGTCGCGCAGCGCGAGAATAGTAATGCCCGCCTCTAAGCCGCCAGCGCCGCCGAGCAAATGGCCCGTCATTGATTTCGTCGAGCTCACAGCAAGTTTTTTACCGGTAGCGTGTTCGCCGAAGGCGCGCTTGATGGCCTTGGTCTCGAGAACGTCGCCCAGCGGGGTAGACGTGCCGTGAGCGTTCACGTAGCCGATCTGCTCCGGTTTTAGCCCCGCATCTTTCATCGCATTCATCATCACGCGGTAGCCGCCTTCGCCTTCTTCAGCGGGCTGGGTGATGTGATAAGCGTCGGCGCTCATGCCATAGCCGACGATCTCCGCATAGATAGTCGCGCCGCGTTTCTTCGCGTGCTCCAATTCTTCCAATATGAGTATGCCCGCGCCTTCACCGATGACGAAGCCATCGCGGTCTTTATCCCACGGGCGGCTGGCGGTAGCGGGATCATCATTGCGGGTGGAGAGCGCGCGCATGGCGGCGAAGCCACCGACACCCATGGGAGTGATAGCTGCTTCAGTGCCGCCGGCGATCATCACGTCGGCATCATCGCGCTCGATGATCTTGTAAGCATCGCCGATGGCGTGCGCGCTGGTGGTGCAGGCGGTGCAGGTAGCTTCGTTCGGACCTTTCGCGTTGTAGCGGATGCTGACGTGGCCGGCGGCCAGGTTCACGATAGAGGCGGGAATAAAGAACGGTGAGATCTTGCGCGGGCCACCCTGCATGAGGTTGGTATGCTCGCGCTCGATGACGTCGAAGCCGCCGATACCGCTGCCGATGTGCACACCCACGCGGGTGGCGATATCTTCCGTGACTTCCAAACCGCACATCTTCATGGCTTCATCGGTGGCCGCGAGGGCCAAGTGGATGAAGCGTCCCATCTTCTTTATTTCTTTTTTCTCGATGAAGTTGAGCGGGTCGAAACCTTTAACTTCCGCGGCGATCGTGCAGGCAAAGCCAGTGGTCTCGAAGTGGGTGATGGGAGCGACACCGCTCTTGCCGGTCTGGAGGGCGGCCCAAGTGTCAGGGACATTGTGTCCGACCCCGCAAATGAGGCCGATACCGGTCACGACAACGCGCCGGCCGGAATTGGCGGAACCCAAGCTACTTGCCGCCTTTCGAATTTTTGGAGATGTAATCCACGGCGTCCTTCACGGTGCGGATCTTCTCGGCGTCTTCGTCCGGGATCTCGATGTCGAAGGCCTCTTCAAAGGCCATGACCAGTTCCACGGTATCGAGCGAGTCTGCGCCCAGGTCGTCGACGAAGGAGGCGCTGGAGGTGACTTCGCCCTCGTCTACGCCGAGTTGCTCCACGATGATCTGCTTTACTTTGGTTTCCACGGCTGCCATGAGGGTATTGGCCTTTCTGATTCGAGTAGCTGATGTTTCGATGCGAGCTACTGCTTCACGGATTTAGAATTTGTCTCGATGTACGCGACGGCATCCTGCACGGTCTTGATGGTCTCAGCCTTATCGTCCGGGATCTCGATATCGAAGGCCTCTTCAAAGGCCATGATGAGCTCCACGCCGTCGAGCGAGTCTGCGCCCAGGTCGTCTACGAAAGATGCGGTAGGGGTGACTTCAGACTCTTCTACGCTGAGTTGTTCGATGATGATCTGCTTGACCTTGTCTTGGGTTGAGGACATTCCGGGCTCTCCTGAGGGCGAAAGTGTACAGCGCGGCAGCGGCCGATAGTGCAACTTATCATCCTAAATGGTGCGGCGGGAGCGGTCAACGCGGGAGGGCGGATGAGCGGTTTAGCGGGCAGTGCCAGGCGAAGGAAGGGGCGCGGGCCGCGCTTTAACGGTAATACTCCCCATGCGCTCGCTGAGATTGTCGCGAACAATGAAGCGAATATTCTTGCCGGGCGTCACGGATTTGATCCGGCCAGTCAGACGGAATGGCCTGGACATGAATTCCGTCACATCTTTGATCTTCCCGGTTATAGTCTGGCTCTCACGCACTTGAACTTCGCCGGAATCGGTGCGTTCGACCACCAGCAGGTCCAGGCTCATCTGGTTCTCCGCAGATATTGTGACATCCCGAGGATTGATCCTTAATTCGAACCCCGAATGATCGGGACGCGTTCCTGTCGGCCAGTAGACGCTGAACTCCACGGCGGAAAAATCTAAGGGCGAGACCTGCGCAAGAGTCAAGTCATCGGTCTTAGTGCCTTCCCTGCTGGGCACCAAATACACCCCCTTGCGGTGGCGGAGATCCAGACCCCGAAGGCGTGAGTTCAATTCAATGTTTCGCCATTCAGTTTGCTGAAGATTGTGCCGCGCATAATAGCCCAGCACATAATATTCGCCGGCGTCTGCCGTAGCTTTTACCATGGCCCCGGAGAGGTCGTTGGTGTTGAGGAAGGCGATCCCACCCGTCTTCTCCGCAATATGCTTCAGACTATCAACTGAATTCCGGAAATTACTGAACCATCCACTGTACTTTTGCCGGTTGTAGGCTCCGGGATTCCTGGCTTGGGCCCCGGTCATGCTCGGCCCAGCCGACATGAAGTCATATGCCATTAGGCCTCGCGCATCGACGGGATAGATGGAGACATTGGCATCCGCGAGCTCGCGGAAAGCGCGTGCGCCCAGTTCCTCAAAAATCCCAGTGTTACCCGGACAGGAGAAATTAAAGCCGGCGGTCGTCCAGAGAATAGTCTTGCGGCCGGGAAACCCTCTTAACGATTGGGCTAAAGCGCGAAGCGCGCCGATGGTATCCCGCACCGCCATTTCGCATTGAAACCCGTATTCTCCAATATAGGGAGCGTCAACGATACCCGCGAATGCCTCCAACGCCCGCACTTCCTGGTTCAGCGGATTCGCCGCCTCTGATGGCGCTGTGCTGGGAAAGGAAGAGGGTGCACCAGAACTTTCTGCCTTGGCCTCTCGCAAAGCTGCGGTGAGAATCGAGATGTCCGTCGTGAAATGATGTATCACCTTCAAACCATTCCGAGCGCTCACCATCAGCCCGATCGAGTGGCCAGCAGGAAACTTTATCTCCTTAAAAAACTTCAGAACGTGCTGTCGCGCATACGTTTGATCCAGAACCCCGGTATTGATCGCGTCTATAACCAATACCGTAATGGCGTCCGGGCCCGGGGAGGCGCTCGTGTAAGTGTCGGGAGGAGTTTTGGCTGAGCTTAAAGCCGGCCGTGTTTGGCGAGGGGAAGTTAGGCCGGAAAATTCCTCGAATGTAGCAATGGTTTGCTGCTTGCCATTCTCCAACAAGACAAAATCACCTTTCGAGAGCCGACCGACATGCTTCCCGCCACGCTTCACTATGACGGACACTTCAACCAGCTTGGAGTAGGCCTTGAATGTGGTTTCGTCTTTGCTTTGTCCTGCGGCCAGGCAGGGCAGAAGCAAGAGTGGCCCGTACACCCGAATTATCGATCGACTTCGTCGCATCGCACAATTGTAGAGCAAAATTGAACGAAATGCCCGCCTTGTTGGTGGGTCTTTCCTCCCATTTTGGGAATAAATAATCTACTTATTGTTGTATTAAGCTTTGACTCTCGGTAATCAACGGAATACGTTGGCTCGAAAGTTCAGCCAAAACATGACTATTAAGGTGTGGATTCGCCAACGTTGGACGGGAGTGCTGCTTGTGGTGCTTCTCTTCTCGCTTTTGGAGAACGGGTTATTACTGACACGAAATCATTCTTTGGCAAAAAGGCAAAACTCCCGGCGCCCGCCATCCTTAAATGCTGGCGAATTGATTGCACCCCTAAAGGTCAAGTCCCTTGATGGCCAGAATGCGACGCTTCTATTGGCCGAAGACAGTCTTATATTCATCTATTCAGCAAAATGTATGTATAGCAGAAAGAACTTCGCTAATTGGCGGCATCTTGAATCAAAAGCCAACAATCAGCAAGTTGTCTATCTCTCGATCGATATAAAAGATTCACCCGCCGAACGGCGCGAATTTGCGAAGAACGAGCGCATCGACTCAAGAGTCTTCCTGCTAGCGGATGAAAAAGAGATTGCTCGGCTCAAAGTTTTCAGTGTGCCCCAGACGCTTCGGGTGGTTAATGGAAAAGTCAACAGTATTGATCTCGGACTGCTTTCTGAGAAGCGCACGGAAACCATCAGAGAACAGTGCGACACGAAGACATGACTCCAAGGGCCCAATGATTAGTCTGATGAAAGGAAAAACTATGAATGAAAAAAGGCGTATTTGGCAATTAGCGGCTGGTTTTGCTTGTGTACTTTTGTTGCAGACTCTTGTGTATGCAGATGTGTTTAGCGACGTTGATGAGTGTACCAGCGCGTTGTGGAGTTGCGGCCCGCCCTGTGATCCCAACCCCAATAATCCGAACTCGTGCAGTCAGTGTTACGACAGCTATGGCGACTGTATGATTGGAGTTGGAGCTGCACACCAGAACGTCCAATACGATGTTTGCGGCGCGGCGACGTACTGTTCCCAAGGATGCGATGCAGCATATCAATCGTGCGGGGGATTTGAAGCCGAGGGTTGCTTTGACACTTACGGGACATGCCTTAACGGGTGCAACATTTTCCAATGCCAGTAGCGGGTGCCCCATCGATAAGAGCGAAGGCTTTGTCAAGGCGATAGTTCTCCCTCGCGATGTGTGAGCACCGCTGATCCGTCTTCGGGGTCGAGGTCTAAAGGACAACTGAAAATCCCGTTTTACGAATCAACCTGCGGTCGTTGCACCAGCCA
>CBDDRH010000172.1:0-5936 GCA_965233025.1 uncultured bacterium | reverse complement strand
CCGGTCAATCTTCTGTTGTCCGCGGTGCTATGGGAACGAGTGGGCGAGATCAATGAGTCGCGCGTTGACTGGCTCCGACTAAGAGATCTTGGCATGATGTGGAAAGGCCAGCAGGACGCGGTCCGGTTATTTGCAGCGCGGCAGGTGGATCGGATCGATGATGGGCAGGCACTCAACGAGCCATGGCAAGTTTATGACATCCGCCGGTTTCCTGAACTCACGTGGGACCTCCAATTCTTTGGATCTACGAATGGATATTTTTCCGTGAAGGCGAAGGGGGAATTTCTTCCCGCCTGTGAGTCTGAGACCGGCGTGAGGCTGTCTACAAGTAGTTGGTTCGACAAGATCGCCATTCGCCATGATCATGGATACCACCCGCTCCTGAATGTGCAGGCGTGGATCCGATTACCGATTGGACTGACCTACAGCCTGGTCCCGTTGGCTGCAGGAGCCGGCGTGATGGTCGGAGGCTGTGTACTCGATGTGGCTGCCAAAGGCAACGGAGGGCTCTGCCAGCTCTCGGTGATCGGAGGGATGGCCTTGATGCGTACTGCGCCGACCGTGCTCGAAGGTGCGCTAGAACCGGATCTGAGACATTGGGAGCATGTGCCGGCGGCGTTTGTGGTAACCAGAGCCTCAAGGCCTGAACTGGAGCCTTGCCTGCCGAAACTTGAAACAGCTGTTCAGCGGTTGTGGTAGGAAGGGTTTGCCGAGACGCTCATTTTCGTGGGCGACGACGGTGCCCTTGGGGTTGATCGAGTGCTTGGCCCCAGTGGGACAGAAACTTGGTGATGAAGGTGTGTTCCTGATGCGGCTCCACGGCCAACGGGGCCAGTGCGAGCGCGACGGCGAGCGAAATGTGATAACCCACGGAGCGGGACGCCAGCGCCCGTCGATAGGCGGGATGGGCTTGGTTGATCCTGACGGTGGACTCGACGAGCCGACCCAGTTCGAAATCATCGGGATTGTCCTCGAACTGAATTCCTAATCCATACCGCATCGGAGCACGGGAACGTCCTAGACCATGAAGCATGGCAGATGGTGAAGCAGGGATCGTGGATGTCGCAGGCTCAGTTTCTGCGGTGTTCTGGTCTGTAGGGGGAGGGGGTGTTTGTGGATGAGCTGGTTCGGTCACATTTAGCTCCGGTTCAGCCGTCGATGGAGTGGCCAGAATGGCAATGGTTCCTGTTCCTGATGCGATGTCGGTTGTCTTGCCATCGATCGGCAATCGTTTTTGGCCGCCGGCCCGGCGCTCGACGAGCGAGCCAAGCAGCGGAAAGTCGTCGGATAATTCTTCCAACACGCGATCCAGATCCCGTTCCAATGGCCGCATCATCCGGGATGAGGCTTCAGGCGTTCCGGCTCGCCCATCGCCCCAGGCTTCCAGCTGCCGGGAGACGGCTTCCTGGATCGCCTTACGGTAGGCCAGATAGACGGCCCCTCTGGCGCCTGTGCGGATGAAGTCCCCCTTGTTGAGAGTGAGAGATGCGGCGAGGTCGGGGACTTCGATCAAGCCGTTGATCCGATCCGACTGTAACGACGTCACACCCAACCAGTCCCATCCGCGTTTGATGACTTTGCCCAAGGTGCTGATTGCAACGCCGCGATGATCATCCGGTAATGGCGTAGGATGGCGGGACAGATACCCCAAGGCCGAAGGTTTGCGCCGCCGGGCCAATCGAATAGCTAACGGAGCTTGGTCAGGCGCCGACTGGGAATGCCGTTCCAACGGTCGCCCATTGACTTCAAACGTAATCCCGGCTGGGTAATGGTCGGTCAGAAAGGAATCGAAGGAGGATTCAAGTAGTGGCTGGAAATGTCGACGCATCACACTCTCGACAAACCCAGGGTCTATAAGAGGAGACAGCAGGGTTTGCAACTTCATCTGTACCGCAGTGCCCTGCTCGCCAACCAGTCCAATCGGAGGAACCCACTGCCAGGGGGCGCGATGGCGCGAGGCCAAGTGCCATCGCGTAGCCACGTGTGTGCTGCCGCGTCTAGTTTCCGTGAGTACCTCTTCGCATACTAACAATCCCAGTTTGATGCCGACACCGGCGAACCCGATACCTTGACCGCGTACTTTTGTGCTGGCGGCGATGTCGTGATACTGGCGCATCGCCTTCCGTTGCATGCCGGACCCGTTGTCCACGACGGTCAGTGTGGACTGCGCTGGGTCAGCCGTCATGGTGATCCGGCTGGCTCCCGAGTCCAGAGAGTTGGCAAGGATCTCGGTGAGAATCGTCTCCGCAATACTGTAGGGATAGGCATCCCGTAGGTCTTCTAACAGATGTTCAAGATCGACACGAGTCTCGCCCATGTACTACTCCGTGAGGTCTGCCCTGAGCGGCGAAAGGAACTGTAGAAGGAGGCGCAGGCGAAATCAAGGCAAGAGAGGCGAACTTTGGTACTGGGTCCCAGACCGGTGAGAGGTCCGCTCAGCTCAAACATTCGCTGAAGCGTCCGGAGCAGGCGGAACTCGGGTGCCTCTGACTTGCGCTCGCAGGCAATTCGCAATACATTGTGCGGCATGAGAAAGGCGGTCACCATTCGGCTTGACCAGGACCTTGAGCGGATGCTCGACAAGTTCTGCCGCCGCTCTAAGCGGAAGCGGAGTGAGGTTGTGCGGGACGCGCTACGGCGGCAACTCTCACTCATGACCTTTGAGCAGCTTCAACACAAGGTCATGCCGTTCGCCGAAGCGCGTAGGTTCCTCACAGATGAGGATGTCTTCAAAGCGATGTCGTGAGGTCTTCCCAATGGGTTATTGGAAACAAAAGATGATAGAGGAGCAAGAGCGCGGATGGTCATCGTTAGGTGACAAGTGTGTATGTGCCAAATGCTTTGATGATGCCGCCCTTGCAGATTTTGTTTCTGAAAATGCAGTCGAACACAAATGTGATTATTGCGGGCGAAAATCTAAAAAGAAACCCATCGGAGTAGGAATTGATGAGGTCATGGAGGTAATCGATGAAGGCATTCGAAGTGAATGGGGACATCCAGATGATGAAGGTGTAGCCTATGAGTCAGCCGAAGGCGGTTATCAGGGGGAGGTTCTTGATACCTATGATTTGATCTATGACGAACTAGAGAATCCTTTTGCTAATGACAAGTTAGCCGAAGACGTAATCAGCTCGTTCACTCGACAGGGAGCCCTTTGGTGTCAAAAGGATTTCTACGGTTTGTTGCCGCAGGAAGTATTGCGCTATGGGTGGAAAAATTTTGTGAGTGTAGTTAAATACTCCAAGAGGTACTTGTTCTCAACAGACATGGGTGAGACGGATCTTTTGGGGCGTGATGAGGAATTGCCCCCGGGGAAGTTCCTTGAGAGATTTGGGGAGATCATCGCGTAGATTGGTCTAGTCCGAAACCTGAAATCCGGGACCCAAATCTACAGAGTGCGTGTTCATGATCCTAAGAAGACATTTCAGACAGCAGCGGATCTGGGTACGCCATCTGCCGAGAATGCTCGTTACTCTAATCGGATGAGTCCAGCGGGGATATCTATGTTTTACGGAGCATTCGACGAAAAGACCGCAGTGAAGGAAACGTTTAATTCCGCGAGAAACAATAATGAGGTAATTACAGTTGGCCAATTCAGAACAGCAAGGGAATTTCCAGTCGTGGACCTTACAAGAGCACCTTCAGTCCCTAGTATTTTCGATTCCGCAAGGCGAGACTCGCGGCCGGACATGATTTTCCTCAACCATTTCATGCGCGACTTTCAGGCGTCAGTGACAAAGGACGGGCGTGAACATATTGATTACGTTCCCACTCAAATTGTCACCGAGTACATTCGTCATCTTTATAGCCATCCAGATTTAGGGATTGTGCGAGGTGTTTTGTATCGCAGCGCAAGGGCGAGGGGGAATGTTGTGTCCTCTTCTTTCATAATGATCAATGTTGCGATATTGCTAAGGAATGGACAGAGGTCAAAGAGCGATATAGTCAGGATAAGCCACAGTTTTGGCTTGGACTGGACTGTGGAAACATTCATCGTGTAAATCCGCCGCAGTAAAGGCCACTAGAATCATTCTAATCAACTGGGCTTTAGGTGAAGTTTTCGTTTCTGAACTCTCAAACAGGCTATTCAAATCAATTGCAGCATCTTTCTTGTCAGCGGCTCAAAAAGGCCTTCCCGCAAGGCCGCAAGGAGTGAGGATCCCGATGCATACTGGGCAGCTATGTTGAGGGGTTCGAACGACTGAGAACCAAGCCGGAAGTCTTTTTCAGCCGACTGACTCGATATCCGTAATAATGGTATGCAGCCCGCTCGCCCCAGCCGGCTGCGGTCGGACAATCTCCTCAATCTGTAACTGCCCCTTCGTGTCCGTGGCGCGCACAACTGTTTGGAACTTGCCGCGTTGAGGCGGTTTCCATGTGTAGTTCCAGATGACCCAGGAGTAGGGCGACATCGGCGGTTCGATCTCGCACTCGTTCCACGTGCGACCAGCGTCGAAGCTCAATTCAACTTTGCTGATGCTGTTTGGCCCGCCGAAGGCAATGCCACGGAATTTCTGCTCGGTTCCACGGAGCGTTTGATAGTGGCCGGGGGAATCGATGCGCGAAAAAATCTTGATTGTGCCGTCGTCGGTCCAGCCTTTTCTCTGCCAGTAGCCTTGATAGTCTCCGGGATAGACTTCGATTTCGACGATCCACTTCACGTTCTTGATCCCATACAGTCCCGGCACGAGGAGTCTGAGTGGGAAACCATGTTCCTTCGGCAACTTCTCGCCGTTCATCAGGAAGGCGAGCATCACGTCGTCTTGCATGGCTCGCTTGAACGGAATGCTGTCGTCGTAGCCGTCAATGCCGCGGAAGACAACATCACGCGCGGTTTCTTCATCGGCGCCGGCATCGTTGAGCAGCTTCTTGAGCGAAATGCCTCGCCACGTTGCGTTGCCCATGCTGTCCCCGCCAGGGAGCGTATCTATGCACATGAGTGTCGAGACTTGATCGTGGGAGTCGCGATTGAGGATATCACGCCAGCCGAGTGACATCGGTGTGTTCACGGCGCCTTTGATATGGAGTTTCCACTGCTCGATGTTGATGTCACGAGACATGGACACCGCGGAGTCGGCATAGTTCACCACATAGAATTTTGCGTTCGGCGTAAAGTAGGTCGTGTCGCGTGCGGGCATGGCGAACATGCGTCCGAACACTGATCCGACCGCGTCGCAGCCACCGGTGATTCCGGCGAGCGTGCCGAGGCCGAGGGCCTTCAAAATAGTTCGCCGTCGCATGGAGAGGGATGGTTTATACAGTGACATTATTTTTGATTATACACACAAATGATACTTGACTCCCATCAGGGGCTTTGTTATCTTCCCGCCTGTTCGAAGGTGCTCGTGCTTCCTGCCTGTTGACCGCGTGCGAGAGTGCGGTGAGGGCATGCGGTTCTAGGGAATACCCGGCCATAAGTTTGGTAGAAGGGTCCCTTGACATGCGTCTGTGCACAGAGTAGAGTGCACGGCTCGCGTGACGAGTTTTCTTGTTCTTTGACAACTGAATAGAGAATGTTGAGCAATGGTGTAAGTGTATTGAAGTGGTGGCCCTTGGTCCAAATTCTAAGAACACCTTTATGAGAGTTTGATCCTGGCTCAGAATGAACGCTGGCGGCGCGCCTAATACATGCAAGTCGAGCGAGAAGACGTAGCAATACGTTTGTAAAGCGGCGAACGGGTGAGGAATACATGGGTAACCTACCCTCGAGTGGGGAATAACTAGCCGAAAGGTTAGCTAATACCGCGTACGCTTCTTGGACTTCGGTTCAGGGAGGAAAGCGATACCGTGGGTATCGCGCTCTTGGATGGGCTCATGTCCTATCAGCTTGTTGGTGAGGTAACGGCTCACCAAGGCTTCGACGGGTAGCTGGTCTGAGAGGACGATCAGCCACACTGGCACTGCGACACGGGCCAGACTCCTACGGGAGGCAGCAG
>CBDDRH010000171.1:0-11906 GCA_965233025.1 uncultured bacterium | reverse complement strand
GCGACGATTTGCTCAAGATGTATTACCCGGTCGAAGAAATTCGGGTCGTCAAGGGCAAGATGTTGCGAAAGCTCGATCCCGAGATTCATCACGGTCTGCGCTGTTCGGCTGAAGTGCTTGAAAAGGGTGGCAAGGAACCGTTGGTACGGGAAGGCGCCAAGCTCACGAAGGGACTCATCGCAAAACTCAAGGCGGCCGGCGTGAAGGAAATCCCGCTTGCACCGACCGAATTGATCGGTCGAGCGGTCCTCACTGAACTGGTGGATTCAAAGAAAAACAAGATCGCTGAACGAAATCAGCGGCTCACCGCTGAGATCGTCGAAGCGCTGCTCGAAAGCGACATCGAAGAATTCAAGGCGATTTATTTCGATACGGTCACGTCCACACCGGTAATTCTGGACACGCTGGAGATGGATAAGACCATCTCGAAAGAGGAGGCGATGGTCGAGATCTATCGCCGCCTGCGCCCGGGAGAAACGCCTTCAGTCGACACGGCGCGAGCGCTCTTTGACAATCTGTTCATGAATTCCAAGCGGTACGATCTTTCGCCGGTCGGGCGGTTAAAGCTGAACAAGAAATTGGGCCTCGATCTGCCGTTGGAGCAGCGGACGCTGACGGCGCAGGACATGGTCGAGGTGATTCGCTATCTCGTGAACTTGAAACTGGGCAAGGGCGAAATCGACGACATCGACCACCTGGGCAATCGTCGTGTCCGTTCGGTCGGCGAGCTATTGGAGAACCAATTCCGACTTGGGTTGGTTCGTATGGAACGCAGCATCAAGGAGCGGATGAACCTGCTGGATATGGAAACGGTGCTGCCGCACGATTTGATCAATGCGAAGCCTGTGGTTGCTGCCGTGAAAGAGTTCTTCAGCAGCAGCCAGTTGTCTCAGTTCATGGACCAAACAAATCCGCTCGCAGAGATTACGCACAAGCGGCGGCTTTCTGCGCTCGGTCCCGGCGGGTTGACCAGAGAGCGGGCGGGGTTCGAAGTTCGTGACGTGCATCCGTCGCACTATAGCCGTATTTGTCCGATCGAAACGCCTGAAGGTCCGAACATCGGTTTGATTACGTCGCTGGCGACCTATGCGCGCATCAATAAGTTTGGGTTCATCGAGGCGCCTTATCGCAAAGTGCTGAAGGGGCGGGTCACCGATGAAATCGAGTTTCTTTCCGCGATCGAAGGGGACAAGTACATCATCGCGCAGGCGAACTCGAAAGTGGATGCTTCCGGTCGTCTGGTGTCGGAAAACATCTCGGCACGGGCTGCCGGAGATTTTGTGACCGCTACCTCGGAAAAGATCGAATACATGGATGTGTCGCCGAAACAAGTGGTGAGCGTGGCCACAGCTTTGGTGCCGTTCTTGGAACATGACGACGCCAACCGTGCTTTGATGGGATCGAACATGCAGCGTCAGGCGGTGCCGTTGCTCAAGGCGGAGGCGCCGTTAGTCGGTACGGGAATGGAAACCGTGGTCGCGCGCGATTCGGGATATGTCGTGCAGGCCCGTCGCACCGGTGTCGTGGAAAGCGTGGATGCCACAAGGATTGTCGTGCGCGCCGATTCGAAAGAAGGTCGGAAAAGAAACGATGCCGGTTTGGATGTGTATGATCTGATCAAGTTCCAGCGATCGAATCAGAGCACGACCATCACGCAGACGCCGGTGGTGCGGCTTGGGCAGCCGGTGAAGGTGGGACAGGTCTTGGCCGATGGTCCCGCCATTGATCATGGCGAACTGGCATTGGGCAAGAACATTCTCGTCGCCTTCATGCCGTGGGGCGGATACAACTTCGAAGACGCCATTCTGTTGAGCGAAAAGCTGGTGCGCGAGGATGCGTTTACCTCGATTCACATTGAGGAATTCGAGGTGGAAGCCCGCGACACCAAGTTGGGGAAAGAAGACATTACTCGCGACATCCCGAACGTCGGAGAAGAAGCGCTTCGCGATCTCGACGAGAGCGGGATTATCCGTATCGGGGCCGAGGTGAAGCCTGGAAATATTCTGGTCGGGAAGGTGACGCCGAAAGGCGAGACACAATTGACGCCGGAAGAAAAACTGCTGCGGGCCATCTTTGGTGAGAAAGCCGGCGATGTGAAGGATACATCGCTCACGGTGCCGCCGGGCGTCGAGGGCATTGTCGTCGATGTGAAAATCTTCTCGCGCAAGGGACTCGATAAAGACGAGCGATCCAAGAGTATTGAAAGCGAAGATGCGATGAAACTCCAGCGTGACCACCACGAGGAGCTCCGTATCATCGACGAAGAAAAAACGAAGAAGATCAGAAAGCTGCTGCTGGGGAAAGTGGTCGGCCGCGACTTGATGGATCCCGAGAGCGGCGATGTCATTCTGAAGAAAAAGGGCAAACTGACCGCAGAGATTCTCAAGCGGCTGCCGGATGAGACCGTCCGATACATTATTCTGAGCGATCCTGATGAGCAGAAAGAGCTGGAAGACGTCGAGCGGCGGGCGAAGGAGCAAATCGAAATCCTTCAAACTCTCTACGACGAGAAAGTTGGGCGCCTGAAGCGGGGCGATGAGCTTCCGCCTGGCGTGATCAAGCTCGTCAAGGTCTATGTGTCGATGAAGCGCAAGATTCAAGTTGGCGACAAGATGGCCGGGCGGCATGGAAACAAAGGTGTGGTCTCTCGGGTCTTGCCCGAAGAAGACATGCCGTGTTTGCCGGATGGAACGCCGGTGGAAATTGTGCTGAATCCGCTTGGTGTGCCGTCACGTATGAACGTCGGCCAGATTCTGGAAACTCACCTGGGTTGGGCGGCCAAGGCATTGGGGATCAAGGTGGCGAGCCCGGTGTTCGATGGAGCGTCAGAGTCAGAGATTAAGGATCTGCTCAAGAAGGCGAACTTGCCGACCAGCGGGCAAACTATGCTGATGGACGGCCGAACCGGGGAAATGTTCGGCAACCCCGTCACGGTCGGCTACATGTATGTTCTAAAGTTGCACCACTTGGTCGACGACAAGATTCACGCACGGTCGATCGGCCCCTATTCGCTCGTGACGCAGCAGCCGCTCGGTGGCAAGGCCCAATTTGGAGGCCAGCGGTTGGGGGAAATGGAAGTGTGGGCGTTGCAGGCCTATGGCGCTGCATCCACGCTGCAGGAGTTCTTAACGGTGAAATCGGACGATGTGCCGGGACGATCGCGCATGTACGAAGCGATCGTCAAGGGTGAGCCGTTTCTGGAGCCTGGATTGCCCGAGTCGTTTAACGTCTTGGTCAAAGAGCTGCAGAGCTTGGGACTCGACGTCGAACTGGTCAAGTCGCAAGACTAACCCATTTGTGTGCCGGCTCTAGTGGTCGGCATCAGAGGAGGTCATTACCTTGGAAGGCGTCTATACATTGTTTGAAAAGCCGCGCGATGCGGTGTCGTTCGATTCGATGCGGATTCGGATCGCCTCGCCCGAAAAAATTCGGTCGTGGTCTTATGGCGAAGTGAAAAAGCCGGAGACCATCAATTACCGGTCGTTTAAGCCGGAAAAAGATGGACTGTTTTGCGCAAAGATTTTCGGCCCGATCAAGGATTGGGAGTGCAACTGCGGCAAGTACAAGCGCATGAAGCATCGCGGCATTGTCTGTGACAAGTGCGGTGTCGAGGTCATTCAGTCCAAAGTCCGCCGAGAGCGTATGGGCCATATCGAGCTCGCGGCGCCGGTCGCACATATTTGGTTCCTCAAGGGCGTGCCGAGCCGGATCGGAACCCTGCTCGATATGAGTCTCAAAGGACTGGAGCGTATTCTTTATTTCGAAAGCTATGTCTGTGTCGACCCGGGTTCGACAGATTTGACAGAGAAGGAACTGGTCTCGGAGGAAAAGCTTCGCTCACTCCAATCCGGATACAGCCCTGGATCCTACAAGGTCGGTATCGGCGCCGATGCCATCAGGGAGTTGCTCCGCAAGATCGACATCAATGCGAAATGGGATGAGATCAAGGCTAAGGCGAAGACGTCGGCCTCTGCGGCGCTGAAGAAGAAATATGCGAAGCAACTCAAAGTCATCGAGGCCTTCCGCAAGTCTGGGAATATGCCTGAGTGGATGATCATGGACGTGATTCCGGTTCTACCCCCGGAATTGCGCCCGCTCGTGCCGCTGGACGGCGGACGTTTTGCGACGTCGGATTTGAACGATCTGTACCGCCGCGTCATCAATCGGAATAATCGTTTGAAGCGGCTGATCGAGCTGAAGGCGCCGGGCGTGATTATCCGAAACG
Organism: uncultured bacterium; assembly: GCA_965233025.1. GTDB lineage: Bacteria > Nitrospirota > Nitrospiria > Nitrospirales > Nitrospiraceae > Palsa-1315. Next base: position 7,681 of record CBDDRH010000171.1, on the reverse strand, counting down.
AAATGCGGATGTTACAGGAAGCGGTCGATGCGCTCTTTGACAATGGTCGTCGCGGTCGTGCGATTCGTGGACCCAACAAGCGGCCGCTCAAGTCTTTGAGCGATATGTTGAAGGGGAAACAGGGGCGCTTTCGCCAAAACCTGCTCGGTAAACGGGTCGATTATTCTGGCCGAACCGTCATCGTCGTGGGACCAGAGCTTCGGCTACATCAGTGCGGACTTCCCAAGAAGATGGCGCTCGAACTCTTCAAACCCTTTATCTTCCACAAGCTGGAGGAGCGCGGCGCGGCGACTACCATTAAGAGTGCTAAACGCTTGGTCGAAAAAGAGCGGCCGGAAGTGTGGGACGTACTGGATGAGGTGATTCGAGAACATCCTGTGTTGCTGAACCGTGCTCCGACGTTGCATCGTCTCGGTATCCAGGCGTTCGATCCTGTGTTGGTAGAAGGCAAGGCCATCCGCCTGCATCCGCTGGTCTGCGCCGCGTTCAACGCCGACTTCGACGGCGACCAGATGGCGGTCCACGTTCCGCTGTCTGTCGAAGCGCAGGTCGAGGCGCGCGTGCTGTTGATGTCGATCAATAACATTCTCTCGCCTGCCAACGGCAAGCCGATTGCGGTGCCGTCGCAGGACATGGTGCTCGGCTGTTATTGGCTGACCAAAGAACGTGCAGGGTGCAAGGGAGAGGGGAAAGTGTTTGGCTCACCGGAGGAAGTGCGTGTTGCGTTTGATTCAAGAGAATTGGAAGTGCATGCGCGGATCAAGGTGCGGATCGAGGGGAGCCTCGTTCAGACCACCGTCGGGCGAGTCATCTTGTCGGACGTACTCCCTCCTGGATTGCCGTTCGCCAATGCGAATAAGCTCATGACCAAAAAAGAAATGACCAAGCTCATCGATACCGTCTATCGCCAGTGCGGTCATCGTGAGACCGTCACATTCCTCGACAAGGTCAAGGATACGGGGTTCGAGTATGCGACTCGTGCAGGCATCTCGATCTGCATCGACAACATGCATATTCCAACCAAGAAACAGGAATTGCTGGGGAAGGCGCAGCATGAAGTCACGGAGATCGAGCGGCAGTATGCCGAAGGGCTGATCACCAACGGCGAACGCTATAACAAGGTGATCGACATTTGGGCCCATGTGACGGAGCAGATTGCCAATGAAATGATGAAGGAATTGGGCGCGGGTGGCGATCCAAGCAAGGCAGAGGCGTTCAACCCAATCTTCATGATGGCGGATTCCGGTGCTCGTGGAAGTTCCCAGCAGATCCGTCAGTTGGGTGGTATGCGCGGATTGATGGCGAAGCCGTCTGGTGAAATCATCGAAACTCCGATTACCGCCAACTTCCGCGAAGGATTGACGGTGTTGCAGTACTTCATTTCGACGCACGGCGCCCGCAAGGGGTTGGCCGACACGGCGTTGAAGACTGCAAACTCCGGTTATCTCACGCGCCGCCTGGTGGATATCGCGCAGGATGTGATTATCAACGAAATCGACTGCGGCACCACCGATGGCATCATTGTGAGCGCATTGGTCGAGGGGGGCGAAATTATTCAGCCGATCGAAGAGCGGGTGTTGGGACGGTTGGCCGCAGAAGATATTCGTGACCCAGTGACAGGTGAGATCATCGTGTCGTTCAATGAAGAGATCGACGAGGACAGGACAAAAGCGATCGTGGAAGCTGCGGTCGATCACGTCAAGATTCGTTCGGTGCTGACCTGTCAGTCACGCCGTGGAGTCTGCCGGTCGTGTTATGGGCGCGATTTGGCCCGCGGACGGTTGGTGGAAAAAGGCGAGCCTGTTGGTGTCATTGCGGCACAGACGATCGGTGAGCCGGGAACACAGCTGACCATGCGGACGTTCCACATCGGCGGAACGGCGAGCAAAGTGGTTGAGCAGACGGTGACCGAAGCCAAGCACGCCGGCACCATCAAGTTCATGAGCTTCGATGCCAAGAAGAATGCCGACTTCCATAACGCCGGGATTGCGGTCCAGAATAAAGAGGGTGAATGGGTCGTCATGAATCGAAACGCCAAGATTGCCATTGTCGATGAGACAGGGCGTGAGCGCGAGAAGTACGGGGTTGTCTATGGTGCGAAGATCAAGGTGAAAAACGGTGGCCGTGTCGAGGTGGGCCAGAAATTGGTCGAATGGGATCCGTACTCACTGACCATTCTTACTGAGGTCGGCGGTAAGGTGGCGTATGGAGATATCATTGAAGGCGTCTCCATGAAGGAAGAGTTCGATGAAGTCACCGGTCTCTCCCGCAAAGTTATCGTCGAGCATAGCGGTGCGACATTGCGTCCACGCGTGTCGATCAAGGATGAGGGTGGGAAGACGGCCAAGGTTGCCGCGGCAGCAAACGTGGCTCGCTATCTGCTCCCTGTCGGAGCACATATCTTTGTCGAAAAAGGCGCCGTGGTCACTCCGGGCGACGTATTGGCTAAGATTCCGCGGGAGACGACCAAGACAAAAGATATTACAGGTGGTCTACCTCGCGTGGCAGAGTTGTTCGAGGCCAGAAAGCCGAAGGAGACGGCGGTCATCAGCGAGATCGATGGCGAAGTCTCGTACGATGGTTTCGTCAAGGGTATGCGGAAAGTGTTGGTCAATAACAAGATGGGTGATGTGAAAGAGTATTTCATCCCCAAGGGCAAGCACGTCAACGTGCATGAGGGCGATTGGGTCAGGGCCGGTGAGCCGTTGATGGATGGGTCGGCTAATCCGCACGACATTCTCGATGTGCTGGGTCCGAACGAGTTGCAAAAGTATCTCGTCGATGAAGTGCAGGATGTCTATCGGTTGCAAGGTGTGACGATCAACGATAAGCACATCGAGATCATTGTGCGGCAGATGCTGCGCAAGGTCAGAATCGAGGATCCCGGCGATACGGAATTCTTGCCAGGCAGTCAAGTCAGCAAGATGGTATTTGACGAAGAGAATGAGCGAGTATTGGCGAAAGGTGGGCAGCCGGGTCTTGGGAAGCCGGTGTTGTTGGGTATCACCAAGGCAGCTTTGACTACCGACAGCTTTATTTCGGCAGCGTCATTCCAGGAAACCACTCGTGTCTTGACGGAAGCTGCGATCAACGGGCGTGTTGATAATCTGTTGGGCCTGAAAGAAAATGTCATCGTCGGTCGCTTGATTCCAGCCGGAACCGGCTTTGAAGAGTATCGGGACACGTTTGTCATCAGTCCCAAACCTGAGCCCGTGATCGTTGGTCAGGGAGATGCTGTGGCGCTTACGCATGAGGGTGTAGCGACGGGGTCAGGAGAGCCCGCTCGCTCATAAGGCATGCGCGGCCGGAGAAGGCTTGACACCGCGATCAATGCTCACTACAATCGACCGGCTTTGCCCTTGACGGGTTGAGTAAAGCAGTCAAATTGTGCCGAAGATGAGAGTGACGTAACTAATGCCGACAATAAATCAGTTAGTCAGAAAAGGTCGCCAGCTGGCGCACGCAAAGACCAAGAGCCCCGCGCTCAAGTCCTGCCCGCAGAAGCGTGGCGTGTGTCTTCGTGTCTATACCTCAACGCCGAAGAAACCGAACTCGGCGCTTCGTAAAGTTGCGCGTGTCCGGTTGACGAATGGAATGGAGGTCACGACATACATTCCCGGTGTCGGTCACAACCTTCAAGAACATTCCATCGTACTCGTGCGTGGTGGTCGTGTGAAGGACTTGCCGGGTGTACGCTATCACATCGTCAGAGGCGCTCTTGATGCCGTCGGTGTGGCGGATCGAAAGCAGAGCCGTTCGAAGTATGGAGCGAAGCGCCCGAAGTAGGAAGATTGTCACAGTCGGTAATGAGAAAGTAAATGACACATGCCAAGGACTAGATTTTTAGATCACCGCGATCCTCTCCCTGATGTGCGATATCGGGACAAGCTCGTCGGAAAGTTTTTGAATATTCTGATGTCGGGCGGAAAGAAGAGTACGGCTGAGCGCATTTGCTATGGCGCCTTCGATGTCATACAGGAGAAGACCGGCAACGATCCACTGAAAGTATTCCGGTCGGCGATCGATAATGTGAAGCCGGTTGTTGAGGTCAAGTCCCGTCGGGTGGGGGGCGCTTCGTATCAGGTGCCGGTAGAAATTCGTCCGGCTCGCCGGATGTCACTGGCTCTTCGATGGTTGGCGGAGTATTCGCGGACCCGCGGCGGTAAAAGTATGCGGGAGAAACTCGCGGCTGAATTGCTGGACGCGTCGAATAATACGGGGGCGGCGGTCAAGAAGCGGGAAGACGTGCATCGGATGGCGGAAGCCAACAAGGCCTTCGCACACTATCGCTGGTAGCGTCGTTCTGTGCTGCAGCTGAGCCGTGCTGCGATCCGCACACGCGGGTGCTTGTAAGTCGCAGCGTTCTACCGGCCCAGGTTGCAGCATATATATTTTTAGGGGAAGTACGTGGCGCGTCAATCACCATTAGAGCAAACTCGGAACATCGGCATCATGGCTCATATTGATGCCGGTAAGACGACAACTACCGAGCGCATCCTCTTCTACACCGGGATCTCGCACAAGATGGGTGAGGTTCACGAAGGCGCGGCGACGATGGATTGGATGGAGCAGGAGAGGGAGCGGGGCATTACGATTACCGCTGCTGCGACGACCTGTTTCTGGCGAGATCATCGCATCAATATCATCGACACTCCAGGGCACGTTGATTTTACGATTGAGGTTGAGCGGTCGCTTCGGGTGCTGGACGGGGCTGTGGCGGTGTTTGACTCTGTGCAGGGGGTTGAGCCGCAGTCTGAGACGGTTTGGCGGCAGGCGGATAAGTATAGTGTGCCGAGGATCGCGTTCATGAATAAGATGGACCGAATCGGCGCAGATTTCTATACCAGCGTCCAGACAATGATCGATCGGTTAGGCGCAAACCCTGTTCCGATTCAGATCCCGATCGGCCGAGAGTCCGAATTCAGAGGGTCGATAGATCTCGTCACCATGAAGGCTTATGTGTATGACGATGAGACGCTCGGCGCCAAATACATCGTCAATGAGATTCCTGCCGACCTGATGGACCGGGCCAAGGAATACCGCGAGAAAATGCTGGATGCCGTCGCTGAGTTCGACGAGCAAACGATGGATAAGTACCTCAACGGTCAGCATTTAACTGAAGAGGAAATCCGCCGCGCCATTCGGGCCGGCGTGATTTCATTGAAGATCACTCCGATTCTGTGCGGATCGGCTTTCAAGAACAAGGGTGTGCAGCAGTTGTTGGATGGGGTTGTGGATTTTCTCCCATCTCCACTTGATGTCGAGTCCGTGACTGGGATTGATCCGAATACCGAACAGGAAGTGAAGCGACGGCCGTCGGATAGTGAGCCATTTGCAGCCTTGGCCTTCAAGATCATGACAGATCCGTTTGCGGGCCAGCTCACTTTCTTGCGGGTGTATTCGGGAACCCTGAAGACGGGAACCTCCGTCTCGAATGTGACGAAGGGGACGAGGGATCGTGTTGGACGTCTCTTGAAGATGCATGCGAACAAGCGGGAAGACATCGATGTGGCTTATGCGGGTGATATTGTCGCGGCAGTCGGACTAAAAGGAGCGACGACCGGGGACACACTGGCGGACGAAAAGCAGCCAGTTCTACTCGAGGTGATGAAATTTCCTGAGCCGGTTATTGCAATGGCGATCGAGCCAAAAACCAAGCAAGATCAAGAGAAAATGGGATTCGCGCTCCAGAAGTTAGCGCAGGAAGATCCCTCGTTCCGGGTGAAGACGGATGAAGAGACCGCTCAGACCATCATTGCCGGGATGGGGGAGCTACATCTGGAAATCATCGTCGATCGCATGCTGCGAGAATTCAAAGTGGAGGCCAATGTCGGAAAGCCGGAGGTGGCGTTTCGAGAAACGATTCGCCAGAAGGCTGAAGCTGAGGCGAAATATATTAAGCAGACCGGCGGTCGTGGCCAGTACGGACATGTCGTGTTGACGGTCGAGCCTGCTGAATCTGGCAAAGGATTAGAGTTCGTCAATAAAACTGTCGGCGGCTCGATTCCAAGAGAGTTCATTCCGGCGATCGAAAAGGGTGTGAAGGAACGGCTTGATTCCGGCGTCATCGCGGGGTATCCGCTTCGTGATGTGCGGGTCACGGTGATCGATGGGTCATTTCATGACGTCGACTCCAATGAAATGGCGTTTAAAATCGCCGGTTCGATGGCATTTCTGGATGCCTGTAAGAGAGCCGATCCGGTGTTGCTTGAGCCGATTATGAAGGTGGAAGTTGTGGTCCCTCAGGATTTTATGGGCGATGTGATCGGTAATTTGAACGGTCGTCGTGGCAAGATTCAGGGGATGAAAGCGCGGGCGGCTGCGCAGATCATCGATGCGTCGGTGCCGCTCAGTGAAATGTTCGGGTATGCGACTGATCTTCGGTCTCGAACGCAGGGCCGTGCCACCTATAGTATGGAATTCGACCGATATGATCCGGTGCCCCGGCAGATTTCAGAGGCCATCATTGCCAAGTATCGGGGTGAGTAGTCGAATTGATTCTTGAGTGAGGACGGAAGGGAGCGGGTATGGCGAAGGCGAAATATGAGCGGCGGAAGCCGCACGTGAATATCGGGACGATCGGGCACGTGGATCACGGGAAGACGACGTTGACCGCGGCATTGACCAAGGTGTCGGCCGATAAGGGCATGGCGAAGTTCATCTCCTACGATGAAGTGGCGAAGGCCAGCGAGAGCCAGGGCCGGCGCGATGCGACCAAGATTATGACGATTGCCATCAGTCACGTGGAGTACGAAACAGCCGCGCGCCACTACGCCCATGTGGATTGCCCGGGCCACGCCGATTACGTGAAGAACATGATCACCGGGGCCGCGCAGATGGATGGAGCCATTCTGGTGGTGAGTGCGGCGGACGGCCCGATGCCCCAGACGCGGGAGCATATCCTCTTGGCCCGGCAGGTGGGGGTGCCCTACATCGTGGTGTTCCTGAACAAGGCGGATAAGATCGACGATAAGGAACTGTTGGAGTTGGTGGAACTCGAAGTGCGGGAGCTGTTGACCAAGTACGGGTTCCCGGGCGACAAGACGCCCATTATTCACGGATCTGCGCTCAAGGCGATGGAAGGGGATCAGGGGCCACTCGGGGTCCCGGCGATTCTGCAGCTCCTGGAGGCGGTCGATACCTACATCCCGACGCCGCAACGGCCCATCGATAAGCCGTTCCTGATGCCGATCGAAGATGTGTTTACCATCAGCGGACGTGGGACGGTGGTGACGGGGCGCGTCGAGCGGGGGATTGTGAAGGTCGGGGATGAGATCGAGGTGGTGGGACTCCGGCCGAATCAGGCCACCGTGGTGACCGGGGTCGAGATGTTCCGCAAGGTGCTCGATGAAGGCCAGGCGGGGGACAATGTCGGCGTGCTGCTGCGGGGGACGAAGAAGGAAGATGTAGAGCGGGGGATGGTGCTCTCGAAGCCGAAGAGTATCACGCCGCATACGAAGTTTAAGGCGGAGATCTATGTGTTGGCCAAAGAGGAAGGGGGGCGGCATACGCCGTTCTTCAATGGGTACCGGCCGCAGTTCTATTTCCGGACGACGGATGTGACGGGGGTGATGACGTTGAATCCGGGGGTGGAGATGGTGATGCCGGGGGACAATGTGAGCGTGACGGGGGAGCTGATTAGCCCAATTGCAATGGATCAAGGGTTGCGGTTTGCGGTGCG
>CBDDRH010000170.1:0-44465 GCA_965233025.1 uncultured bacterium | reverse complement strand
CCGCCTCACAAAAGCAGTCTCCGACTAGGAAGGACGAGGAAGCTCCTTAAAGATCTTTCAGGTCTTCAGCATCTCGACCGCCTTTTGGAGTTGTACATCCTGCTCGAGCGAAGGATCACCAGAGGCCTCGACGGGAGGAGGCTGCGGCGTGACGCCATTCTTCGGAGTGCCTTCTTCCTGTCCTTTGCCGTTCTGAGCCGGTTGATCTTTCCCCGGGACGACCGCGGGCTTGGCCTGCTTCAGCTCCCCTTCCTTTTCACCGGGCTTCGGCTCACCGGCCTTGGCGACAGTGGTCGGTGGCTGGGATTTCACAACGATATCAGGCGTGATACCGGTTGATTGGATCGAGCGCCCTTTCGGCGTGTAGTACTTCGCTGTCGTGAGGCGGAGCCCAGACCCGTCCCCCAGCGGGAGAATCGTTTGCACCGATCCCTTACCGAACGACGTCGTGCCGACGATCACCGCCCGCCCGTAGTCTTGCAACGCCCCGGCCACGATTTCCGACGCGCTGGCCGATCCTTCATTGATCAGAATAATCATAGGCGAATCGTCCATCTGATCTTTTCCCTTCGCGATCCACTCGTCCTTTTTGCTTTCACGTCCTTTCGTATAGACGATGAGCTTGCCGCTGGGAAGAAACTGTTCGGAGACCTCAACGGACGCGGTCAGCAGTCCGCCGGGATTGTTGCGGAGATCGAGGATCGTCGACTGCAGCTTCTGTTCTTTGAATTGTTTGAGCACCTTGCTCAAATCTCGCCCTGTCGATTCCTGGAATTGCGTCAGCCGAACATAGCCGATATTGTCCAAGATCTTCGACTTTACGCTCTCGATTTTAATCGTATCGCGGACCAGCGTAAACTGGAGCGGCTCGGGAGTTCCCTCCCGCTGAATCGTCAAGTTGACCTTCGAGCCCTTGGGGCCGCGCATCTTCTGAACCGCATCCATCAACGTGAGGTCTTTGGTCGTCTCGTCATTCACCTTGGTAATGAAATCACCGGCTTTGACTCCGGCTCGATAAGCCGGCGTGCCCTCGATGGGCGCAATCACCGCCAATCGATTCTCCTTCACACCGATCTGAATGCCCACGCCCCCAAACTCACCCTTCGTTTCAACCTGCATTTCCTTAAACATGTCGGGCGTCATGTACGCTGAATGTGGATCGAGGGTCGAGAGCATTCCACGTATGGCTCCCTGGACGAGGTCCTTCACCTTTGTTTCGTCGACGTAACTCTTCTGAACCTGAGTCAACACCTCGGAAAACGTCTTCAACTCTTCGTAGGTTTCCGTGGCATGGCCGGTCCGCTCCCACCCTTTGCCAAGCAGCACACCCACGACCAGCGCTACCATCACCATCGGGGTTAATATCCAGAATCGCCGTCGAGGATTCTGTTCCATCATATGTTGTCCTTTCCTCTTCCCATTCTCTACCGCCTCGCCAACCATTGGAGAGGATCAAGCGGCTCCGCCCCCTGGCGTAACTCAAAGTATAGAGTATTTTCACCCGTCATGCCTGTGTCGCCTGCTTCGCCGATAGTTTGCCCGGCTCCCACCTGCGCTCCCACTGTCTCCAATATCTTTGAGGCATGGGCATACAGCGAAAAGAACCCATTCGCATGATCAAGGATTATAACGAGTCCGTAGCCTTTCAACCAGTCTGCATAGACGACAGATCCAGGCATGACCGCGCGAATGGCGCTCCCTTCAGCCGTCTTGATTTCGATGCCTCTGCGCTGCACATAGGTGTTGAAAGTCGGATGTTTCTGACGGCCGAAGAAAGAAACGACGCTCCCATCAGCCGGCCACGGCAGTGCGCCCTTCACCCCACGAGGAGCGACCCCTCCGGTCGGAGGCCGGACTGTGGCGGCGCGACGACGCTGTTCCAATTCACGCAACAGACTGTCGATACGTGACGCGGATCGCTCTAATTCTTGGAGGGCATGTTCGTACGACTCTTTTTCATGCGTGATCTTGGCGAGATAGACCTTCTTTTCTTTTTTGACCGATTTCATCTCCGCCAGCTGCTTCTCGGTACTTTGCTTGTACGACAGCATCCCGATCCGCGCTTCTTCCCGCTGCCGTTCCGCCTGCTCCATACGGGTCATATCGGCTCGGAACGTGCCCATGAGGGCATAGTCCCGTTCGGATACGGCCGAGAGATACTGGAGCCGGCGCTGGAAATCGCCATACGTGTCAGAGGCAAGCAACGTTTTCCAATACCCAAAACGCCCCTCCATATACTGAACCCTCAATCGAGCCAGGATGGCGTCCTGACGTTCTCGCACACTCACTCGCAAACCGGATAATTGCACATTAATGTCTTCAATCTCTTGATCTTTCTTCCGCAACTTTCTGCTAATCTCCTGATGCGCTTGCCGGTAGTGCACCACGCGTTCGTCGAGCGTCTGAATCCCCTGCAAGAGCGACTCTCGTTTTTTCCCTGCCTCATCAGCCTGCTTACGTGTCTCTTCAATCTTGCCTTTCAATTGGTCAAGGGCCTTGCGTTCTTTTTCAATCTTGTCGGTAATGGGATCGGCAACCGCAACCGCCGGCCAAGATACACCCAGTAACCCCCAGATGATGACTGCGGCTCTCAGACCCGGCCAACACCTCATGCCTTGGCCTCGCCGAAACGCCGAATCGACACGAAGCTGCCCGCAAACCCAAGCCCCATCCCTACCGCAATCAAGGCAAAACACACCGATAGGGGAAAGAATGCTATGAGGTTGTCGAGCCCCGCAAATCGTCCCGTCGTCCGCATTTGCTGTCGAAACAATTCGTACATGAACTTGAGCATGACCAGAGAGAGTGCGCTGCCCAAGGCGCCAAGCACTGCGCCCTCCAACAGATAGGGGATACGGATAAAGCTGGTCGTGGCCCCGATGAGGCGCAAAATGGCAATTTCGTCCCGCCGGGCAAACAGTGTGAGGCGAATAGTATTGGCGATAATGGTCACGGCAGCCGCAGAGAGAATGATGCCGATGCCGATGGCGACCAACTCAATCGATCGAATCACTGTCGCAAGGGCGTCGATCCAATCTTGATTGTAGTCAACCTTGGAGACGCCGGCGACTTGCCTGACCCGTTCCGCCCATCGCTTGACTGCGTCCGGCGAACGGAACGACGGGCTGAGCGCCACGACGAAGGAAGCCGGTAAGGGATTCTGGCCCAACCCATCAAGTAAGTGAGACTCCGAAGGAAATTGCGCTTTGAACTCTCCCAGCGCCTGCTCTTTCGAGATAAACAGCAGTGAGGCGACGGCACGATCGCCCCGCAACTGCTGCTCTACTTCAGCAATCGCACCGGAGGTGAGTTGTTCATCAAGATACACCATGATCTTGATATCGTCTTGGAGCCATCCGGCCGCCGCCCGCAGATTGACATAGAGAAGCAAGAAAATGCCGACACAGGCCAATGTAAACGCCGTGGTCAAGATAGCGACCATCGTCGTCGTCCGGTTGGTCCGCATATTGACCCAGGACTCTCTGAGGAGATAGGAGAGCGTCCTCACCCCAGCACCCGCTGTTCCGGCAGCAACCGGCCCTGTGACAATGTGAGCACCCGCCGATTCACCTGCCCCATGACCAGAGGGTCATGCGTCGCCACCACGACGGTTGTCCCGCGCGCGTTAATGAGTTTGAACAGTTCGATGATCTCCGACGTCAGGGCGGGGTCCAAATTTCCGGTCGGTTCATCCGCCAACAAGACGACCGGACCGTTGACAATGGCGCGCGCAATGCAGACTCTCTGTTGTTCTCCCGTCGAGAGACCCGCCGGAAGCTGATCTCGCTTGTGTTCGACGCCGACCGCCCGTAACGCTTCCGTGACTTTCCGGCGAATGTCGGCAGAAGAAATTCCTTGTACCAGCAGGGGCAGCGCGACATTGTCGAAGACGGACTTCTTCGGCAACAGCCGAAAGTCTTGAAACACCGTTCCCACCTTGCGGCGCAGATAGGGAATATCAGACGTCCGGAGTGTCGTCACATTTTTTTGATGAACGAAAATCTGCCCCTCGTCGGGCCGTTCAGCCCCGATAAGCATCCGCAACAGCGTCGACTTGCCTGCTCCGCTGGGCCCCATGAGTAGGACAAATTCTCCCTTGCCGATCTCGAGACTGACGTCTGAGAGCGCCGGCCGCTGATCGTACTGTTTCGAAACGTGGATCAATTGAATCATCTTGGGAGCCTGTTCGAGTAATGCCATTCTACTGCGGTGAACGATCTGCGGACATCTGCATCGTTCTCGGTCCGAAAAAAATCCTCAACGTATTTCAGCGAATACGCCTCCGGCTTTTTCGAACCCGCGCCGCTCATCCGCCCGCACCTCCTTCGCCTCGCCACGAAGGATTACTCGGACAGACTCCTAGCCCTACCAACGAAGATCGTCTCCGGAAACTTCGAAAGCATTCTGAATATGCTCGATCTGCGGGGCGACGGCGCCCGTGCCTTGCAGCAAGACGACATCGAACCGGCACAGCCGATCTTTGATGTGGTGGCGGGCCAAATACTGAGCCGCTAACTGGATCAATTTCTCCTGCTTCCGTTGGTGAACGGCATGGACCGCTCCGCCGAACGCGTCGGTTCGACGCGCCTTCACCTCGACAAAGACCAGCACCTGACCGTCTTCGGCCACTAAGTCCAACTCCCCGACCGACGAACGCAGATTGCGTGCCACGATCCGATACCCCTTGTGCCGCAGATACTTCTCGGCTGCCGATTCCCCAGCTTGACCAAAAATCCTCCGGGGATCAAGGATGGTCACTGATTCATCCGTGAAAATTCGCCCAGGCCTGTACGCGAGAGAGGCTGCCTGTCGCGGTTTCCACTCAAGCGTTGCGCGACTGGAGCGAACGTGCGCCGATGGATCGCGCAGGGACCATGCTGAACGAGCCGTTGCAAATGCTCTTCCGTCCCATACCCTTTATGGGAGAGAAAATTATAATCGGGATAGATCAGATGGTACACCTCCATCATGCGATCACGCGTAACTTTGGCCACAATCGACGCGGCGGCAATCGATATCGACAACATATCACCCTTAATGATAGAGCGGGAGGGAATGGCAAGATCCGGCAATGTTACGGCATCGATCAAAAGGCAGTCCGCCGGAGGAGTCAACGATGCCAGTGCGCGATGCATGGCCAGGCGAGTCGCTTCTAAAATATTGACGCGGTCGATCTCCTGCTCTGTCGCAATCCCCACTCCGATACCACGCGCTCGCGCGACGATCACGTCGTAGAGCCGCGCCCGCTCGGATTCGGAGACTTGTTTGGAATCGTTCACGCCAACCAAGCGGCAACGAGAAGGCAGGATCACCGCCGCCGCAACGACAGGGCCCGCGAGAGGGCCCCGTCCGGCTTCATCCAGGCCGGCGATGCGGCGACAGCCGCGCCGCCTGGCTTCTAATTCAAATTCGTCGGTAGGTCCCACGATGCGGCCCCGCGATGCGACTGTTGAAAGGGCACGCGACACTCGTCGTCGATGGAACCAGGGAATGAGACTAGGCTTTTGAGGCCGGGCCGGCTCCGACCGGTTCTTCACTCGGTTCGGCCCTGCGGGCGGCTCCGGATTGCCCTTTTACGCTCGCGACAAATTCCCGATCTTCGACCTTGGCAAACTTCCCCTTCTTCCCTCGAAGATAGTACAGCTTGGCCCGGCGCACCTTGCCCTGGCGCATGACCTCGACACGCGTGACGATCGGCGAATGGAGGGGGAAGATTCGTTCCACACCGACGCCGTAGGAGACTTTGCGCACCGTGAAGGTCTCCGTGTTCAGGAGCCCTTTCCGAGCGATCACCGCTCCTTCGAACACCTGAATACGCTCTTTTTCCCCTTCGACCACTTTCACGTGCACGCGGACGGTATCTCCGATTTCAAAACCGGGCGTCGACTTCTTCCTGAAAGACTGCTGTATCCGTTCCAACCGATTCATGAGACTACCCCCTCCTCCCCACATCGAACAGGCGTCTCCGGGACGCCTTCACGAGTAAGTTCGTCTAGCAATTGTTGATCTTCGAGACTGAAGACCCGATCCTGCAAAAGATCCGGCCGTCTCTGATAGGTGCTTCGCAGGGCTTCCTTCCGACGCCACAGACGAATGGCCTCATGATGCCCTGAAAGCAACACCTCCGGCACAGGCATCCCTCGAACCTCCGCCGGCCTTGTATAATGGGGATATTCAAGCATGGCATCCGTGAACGATTCTTCCACGATCGACTCTGGATCACCCAATACGCCGGGAACCAAACGGGCTGCGGCATCGATAAGCACCAGCGCCGGCAATTCGCCTCCGGTCAACACATAATCTCCGACGGAAATTTCTTCCGGATGCAAAGCCAGCCGCACCCGTTCGTCGACTCCTTCGTAGTGGCCACAGAGAATAATGAGTCGACGCGAGTCGTCCGCCAGATTTTTCGCGTAGGCCTGCGTGAACGGACGACCGTGCGGAGAGGGAAACAGCAACCGGATCTGTTCACCGGCCCGTGCATAGTCATTTTGAATCTCTTCCACAGCATGCAAGATAGGCTCAGCCTTCATCACCATCCCGGCCCCTCCGCCATAGGGCACGTCGTCCGCCACCTTGTGGCGGTCCAACGTATAGTCGCGCAAGTTGCGCACCTGAACGTGCAGCAGACCTTTCTCTTGTGCTCGCTTGAGAATACTCTGGCCGAACACCGGCACCACCATGTCGGGAAACAGCGTCAGGATGTCACACCGCATGGCGATCCTCAACCAAGTCATCGATCCCGCGAACTACCATCCGGCGGCGCTGGAGGTCCACCGACTTCACAAAGCTTTTCGCAGCCGGAATGAGAATTTCTTTCGTCCCCTTGCGGACGACGAAGATCCGATTATCCGGTATTTCCAGAATCACTTCCAGCACGCCAACCTCGTCGCCCTGCTCGGTCTCGACCGCCAACCCGATCAGATCGCACTCAAAGTACACATCCGCCGCCAACACCGCAGCCGGGGCACGAGGCACTTGAAGCAATCCCCCGCGCAACGTCGAGGCTTCTTCCGGCGTCGTTACACCGACAAGACTCATGATGTACGTCGAGCCGGCTCGGCGTACATGCGCCACGGTCTTCTCGACCGTCTCTCCTGTCGGCCCCAACACTCGAACCTGCTTCAGATGCTCCAAGCGGCCAGGCACATCGCTCAACGATCGCACTTTGAATTCGCCTCGCACGCCAAAGTGGCGTTCGATCTTACCGATCGTCACAAGATCTGCCTGAGCGATCATTATGTCCTAAGCGCCCTTCTTTTTCGCCGCCTTCTCCGCTTCGAACTGCTTCCACACGCCGCTGCGACGGAGCAATGTCTTGACGGTAACGGTCGGCTGGGCTCCCTGATGCAACCAGCGCAGCACTCGTTCCTGCTTCAGCTCCGGGAGACCCGCTTCTTTCAAGGGATCGAAAATCCCGAGAATTTCCAGGAACCGTCCGTCGCGCGGCTTCCGAGAATCTGCTGCCACAACACGGTAGAGCGGTCGCTTGTGTCGTCCTGTCCTCGTCAATCTCAAATGAACAGCCACTGTCGTCCTCCTTGATTAATGAGCGTCCAGCCATCAGCTGTCAGCTGTCAGTTCTTTGACTTCAAATTCGATTCTGCACGAAGCTGATAGCTGATAGCTGACAGCTAAATGCCATGAATCACCTGGAGCGCATAAGCTGCGCGAGCTGCCGACGCCCACCCGACCCTGCCATAACCTTGGCGATTTTTCTCGCCGATAGAAACTGTTTAATCAACCGATTCACCTCTTCCACCTTCGTCCCGCTTCCGCGGGCTATCCGCTTTTTCCTGCTCCCATTGATGAGCGTATGGTCGCGCCGCTCACGTACGGTCATCGAATCGATCATTGCCAGCACTCGTTTCATCTCTCGTTCCGGCATCTGCCCTTCCATCGCTCCCTTAAACTTCTGGCCCCCCGGCAACATGCCTAAAATCTGATCCATCGAACCCAGGCGATTGACCTGCCCAAGCTGAGCGCGAAAATCCTCCAGCGTGAGTGTGTTGCCTGTCAGCCGCTTTTGCGTCTCCTCTGCCTGCTCGCGTGAAAAGGTCTCTTGCGCCTTTTCGATCAGCGAGAGCACGTCGCCCATTCCGAGGATACGGGAGGCCATCCGATCGGGATGAAACAGCTCCAGCGCATCGAGCTTCTCGCCTACACCCAAAAACTTGATCGGCTTGCCGGTCACCGCCTGGATAGACAGGATCGCCCCGCCCCGAGCATCGCCTTCAACCTTGGTTAGGATGATGCCAGTCAGCCCGATGCGTTGATCGAACTGGCTCGCCATCGTGACCGCATCTTGGCCCGTCATGGCATCTGCCACCAAGAGTGTTTCTTGTGGCTGCACAGCCGCTTTCACCGCTACCAGCTCTCCCATCAACTCATCGTCGATGTGGAGACGCCCGCCGGTATCCAGCACGACGAGATCGTACCCCTGGTCTCGCCCCCGTTCCGCACCAGTCTGACAAATGCGGACGACATCGGCCTGAACCGCTTGCGCCTGATCGGCTCGATACACGTCGATCGCAAGATCGCGGCCCAGACTCGCCAACTGATCACCGGCTGCCGGGCGACGAGGATCTGCCGCAACCAGAAGGACCCGTTTCCCTTGCGCCTTGAAGTACCGCCCGAGCTTACCGCAGGTCGTCGTCTTTCCAGCGCCTTGGAGCCCCACCATCATGACGATGGTCGGAGGATTCGAAGCCAGGGCCAGACCGGCTTTTTCGCGCCCCATCATCTCCCGCAGCTCGTCCCACACCACCTTGACGACCTGGTGGCCGGGGGTCAAACTCTGAAGGATTTCCTGCCCAACGGCCTTCGCGCGAACCCGCTCGACAAAATCCTTGACGATCTTGAAGTTGACGTCGGCTTCGAGCAGCGCCAGACGAACCTCTTTCAAGGCTTCCGCGATGTTCTGTTCGGTGAGGACACCGGAACCGCGCAGCTTTTTTAAAATCTTCTCGAATTTTTCGCTGAGAGAATCGAGCATAGCGCCACAAATAAAAAGGCAATCGAAGCCTTACCCCGGATCTCCGATCGCCTCGAAAATTCTAGCAAAAGAGCATCGGGGAGTCTAAAGGACGAGGCAAGATGAAGTCAAGGGAAAGGGAGACGTAGGTAGTGGGTCAGTTTCGATCGAGCAGACCCGCTATTTCACCAAGACTCCAGTGTGCGAGGAAATCTTACTTTGGAGACAGTAGTTTACAGGTATATAATCCTCCGTTGAAACCTAGAATGGAGGGTATTCCCGTGACTGTATGTGTAGCAGCTCGCTGTACCGGCGATATAGTTCTCGGTGCCTCAGATCGTATGTTGACAGCGGGAGATGTGCAATTTGAGCCAGACACAGCCAAAATGCATCCGCTGACAGCTTCAATTGCTTGTATGACTGCAGGAGACTCATCATTTCAAATCGAAATATTGCGCGAAGTGAAGAATGTTATAGATGAGCGTGTACGACGAGAACCTGACAATTGGTGGCTCGTTCGTGATGTTGCGTATCTATATGCGAGAGTAAGGAATGAGATTAGGAGAAAGCGTGCTGAGCAGACAATCCTTCTTCCTTTAGGGCTGGCTCATGAGAGTTTTATTGCTCGACAAAAGGGAATGAGTGATGAATTTATATCCAAAATAACGAAAGAATTAATAAACTTTGACGTTCCCGATGTAGAGACTATTTTTGCTGGTGTCGATACATATGGTTCCCACATATATACAGTCGAAAATGACAAAGTTCGCTGCCATGATTCTGTAGGATTTGCGGCAATTGGCATTGGCTACTGGCATGCTAATTCTCAATTCATGCTTGCTGGTCATAACTATGAGGCTCCTATGCCGGTGACCTTCCCCCGTTTGTTACACCAAGGCCAACGAAGTTGATTCCCGTGCCGCCTGGGACCGGTCTTGATAGTGTTGGATGAACTCCATCGGTGTCATATTCCCAATGGTGCTGTGCGTCCGTTCCTCATTGTACTCTCGTCGCCAGGCTTCAATCACGATCTGGGCCTCCTGCAACGTGAGAAACCAGTGCTCGTTCAGACACTCATCCCGAAACTTGCCATTGAAGCTCTCAATAAACGCGTTCTGGACTGGCTTCCCCGGTTGAATGAAGTGGAGCGTGACCCCACGCTGACAGGCCCACGCGTCCAAGGCGTTCCCGGCGAATTCCGGTCCATTGTCCAGGATCAAGACCTCCGGCAACGGCCGTCCGGCAAAGAGCCGATCAAGAATCCGGCCCACGCGTTCCCCACCGATCGAGCCATCCACTTCTATCACCGGCACCTCCTTCGAGCAGGGGTCGGTCATCGTGAAGCACTTGAAGCGCCGACCAGTGGCCAGCCGGTCATGCACAAAGTCCATCGCATAGCACACGCCCGGTCGAGTCGGGGTCGGCAAGGCCACTCGCGGAATGGCCGTGGCTTTCTTCCTTCTCCGGCGGCGTAACGAGAGCCCTTCTTCCCGATAGAGCCGCTCGACCTTCTTGTGATTCACCCGCCACCCTTCCCGGCGCAGCCGCACGTAGATCCGTGGGCAGCCGTAGCGTCGCGTGGTCTCGGCGATCTCTCGCACCCGCGCCCGGAGCCCCTGGTCCTCTGATCGACGGCTCTGGTACCGCAGTGTGTTCCGATCCAGCGGCACTAACCGGCACACCCGCCGCTGGCTGAGCCCAAAGCGTGCGACGACATCCTGGGCCGCCGCCCTCTTCGCCTTGGGCCTTACCAGTTTTTTGCGGTGATCGCCTTCAGCGCCTGGATGTCCAGCGCTTGCTCGGCCACCATCTGCTTCAATCGCCGGTTTTCTTCTTCCAGCTGGCGCAGCTTCTTCACGTCGCTGACTTCCAGGCCGGCGTATTTCGTCCGCCACTTATAGAACGTCGCATCTGAGATCCCGTGCTTCCGGCAGAGATCTTGAACGCTGACCCCGGCTTGGGCGTCTTTCAGCACTGCAATGATCTGCTCCTCGGAATGGCGTTTTCGAGTCATAGGCCTCCTCCGTTGGACCCATGACAGCACAGGCAAGCTTCTTAGCCAATGGTGTAGTTTTCGGGGGGAAGGTCACCGGACACAGTACTTTTGACCTATATGGCGAAGAAACGTGCTGAAGTTGCACCTGGCATTGGGAATGGGACTGATATGTTTGTAATTGGTCCACGGCTTGGAAGCTATTCGCGGATTACCTCCGATGAGATTGCACAGCTTGAGAAAACCTATAAAAAGATACAAAGGAGTGAAAAGGAGTCTTTAGAATCTGGAAGAAAGGAGATCCAGAAGTATGTTGCGAACCTCATTGCAGCAGCACAAACCGCTGCAGCGGCTTCAGAGCAAACGGCACCAAGGATTGATGGAGGAGCAGGCCCATCCACTGACAGCAGATCCCTTTCAGAGCCTTCTAAAGAAGCGGATGAGTGACAGGGAGAGAAAAATCGGGTTTGATTGGACCAGCGAGCCTGAGCAGCCTTTTTCGCGATCTGACTCCGCTAATTAGCAGAAAGCGCCCTAGCCTTGCCGTCTTTTAGACCACCAAGGCGACAAAGGGCCAGAGCGGCGAGGGGCTTTTTTGCAGGATGGATGTTATTCCAAACTGACCCACCACCGAGACGTACATTTCATTGACATGTCCTAGGCCTTTCGCTATGGTCCAAATGGTCCTGCCATGGTTTCCGTAAGACTACACAGAGAGTTATGAGAGGTCTGAGGCAGTTGCCGTGAGAAAATCATACTGGGTTCTGCTCATTTTCGTGCTCATCGGCGGACTATTGGGCGGAGTGCTGGGAGAAATCCTCCGGGTCATGGCCCCACATGGCACCATTCAAACAATCTTCGCCACCAATTTTACCCCTGGTATCAACCCACCGCTCACCATCGACCTGGTCCTCCTCAAACTCACCCTTGGCTTTGAACTCAAAATCAACCTGCTCAGTCTCGTCGGAATGTTCTTGGGGATCTATTTGTACAAGAACGTCTAGCAGGATACTGAAAAAGCCCGCCAGCTTCCGAAGACCGTTATTTGGTTTGTTTGGTCTGTCTCGTTTGTTTGGTTAAACGAACCCAACCAGACAAACAAAACAAACCAGATGAACCAGACAGACCGGGTTAGACCTCCGGTCTCAATTCTAATTCCTTCAGCTTCAACGCTCGGATCCGGTTTCGTAGGGCTGCGGCTCGTTCAAACTCCAACGCTTTGGCGGCGGCTTTCATTTCGGCTTCGAGTCGTTTGATGATCTGTTCGGTCGCTTCCTCTGCTCCATAGACGGCCGGCGACTCGGCGGCCAAATCCAGTTGCACAGCATCCATATCTACCGTGGCATATTCGAGCGCCAGCACATCCTTCTTGATACTCGTGGGCACGATCCCATGTCTGGCATTATAGTCTGCCTGAATCGCACGCCGCCGGCCGGTCTCGGCAAGCGCCATTTGCATTGAGTCGGTGACGGTGTCACCGTAGAAAATTACATGGCCCCGCAGATTCCTCGCCGCCCGCCCAGCCGTCTGGATCAACGCCCGATAGGACCGGAGATACCCTTCCTTATCTGCATCGAGAATCGCCACCAAAGTGACCTCGGGAAGATCCAGCCCTTCGCGCAGGAGATTGATCCCCACCAGCACATCGAACACCCCCCGCCTCAGATCGCGTATGATCTCAGCCCGCTCCAACGTCTTGATGTCGGAATGCAGATACCGCACCTTGATACCGAGATCGTGGTAGTACTCGCTCAAATCCTCTGCCATGCGCTTGGTCAAGGTGGTGATCAGCACACGCCCACCCTGTGCCGTTTCAGTCCGCACTTCGCCGAGGAGATGATCCACCTGCCCTTTGGCTGGCCGCACGTCGATGACTGGATCCATCAAACCGGTCGGGCGAAGGATCTGCTCGACCACCTCTCCAGCCGCATGCCCAAGCTCATAGGGGCCTGGTGTTGCGGAGACATACACCGCCTGCGTGAGACAGCGCTCAAATTCGGCGAACGTAAGCGGCCGGTTATCGATCGCCGAGGGCAACCGGAATCCGTACTCGACCAATGTGCGCTTCCGCGAATAGTCGCCCTCGGACATCCCACCCACTTGGGGAATCGTCGCATGAGACTCGTCGACGATCAGCAAAAAATCTTTGGGAAAATAGTCGATGAGTGTCGGAGGCTGCTCACCTGGCGCGCGGCCACTGAGGTGCCGCGAGTAGTTTTCGATGCCATGGCAATACCCCATCGCCCGAATCATTTCGAGGTCGAACTTGGTGCGCTGCGCGATCCGCTGTGCCTCCACGAGCTGATTCTGTTTCTTGAAATAGGTGACCCGTTCGTCCAATTCTTCTTCGATGCCCGTAATCGCCCGCTCATACCGATCCGGCGCGATGAGATAGTGCGTGTTCGGAAAGACCGCCACTTTCGGAAGTTTCCTGATCGACTTCCCCGTGAGCGGATCGATTTCGTGAATCGCGTCAACGACGTCACCGAACAACTCAATCCGGACGGACACCGCGTCACTCGATGCCGGGAAAATCTCGATGACGTCGCCGCGGGCGCGAAAGGTCCCGCGGTGGAAATCCATGTCGTTGCGGGCATATTGAATCTCGACCAGCTTCGCCAGAATCTTCTCCCGCCGAATCTCCATGCCTTCTTCGAGAAAGACCACCATCTCGTGATAGACCTCAGGCGACCCCAGTCCATAGATGCAGGAGACCGACGAGACGATCAGCACGTCGTTCCGTTGGAGCAACGCGGACGTCGCCGCATGCCGCATCTGGTCGATCGCGTCGTTGACCGAAGCGTCCTTGGCAATATACGTGTTGCTTTGGGGAATATAAGCTTCCGGTTGGTAGTAATCGTAGTAGCTGACGAAATACTCCACCGCGTTGTGGGGGAAAAACTGTTTGAACTCTTGATAGAGCTGACCGGCCAGCGTCTTGTTATGGACCAACACCAAGGTGGGCTTCTGCACCTGCGCGACCACATTAGCCATGGTAAAGGTCTTGCCGGATCCGGTCACACCAAGCAGCGCTTGGTGCTTCCGGCCGGCTCCAATCCCGGCTACTAACTTATCGATGGCCTGGCCTTGATCTCCGCAGGGCTTGAATGGGGCTTCGAGTTGAAACGGCGGCATGGGACGACCTTTCGGCCGTTATTTTACCATCGAAAACAACATCGCTTGCAACAGAGGACGCACGCCGAACACTGACAGGCCAACGAGACGCCACCGGCCCCTCTCCAGATCCGGTGGCAACAGAGTCTCGTCATTAATATCGTGAATGCCGGGACCCGCCGACCGAGGCTCCCGGCCTATGAGCTGATCCCCGATTCTCACCCTCACGGAATCGCCGGCCCGATGGTTCGGCACTTCGGCGGGGCCTGTGGCGAGGAGGCTGCTGTTCACTGACCGTTATAGGGGCCGGAGACGGGAGAGCCACAAACACAGGAAGCGCGAGTTTCTTCGTCTCAATTCTTAATTGCCTCACCATTCGAAGATACTCTCGCTCTTCGGACTGAGAGAGAATCAAAAACGTCGCCCCTTCCTTCTCTGCTCGACCTGTTCGCCCCGTCCGATGGACGTACGAGTTCGGATTGGTCGGCAGCTCATAGTGAATCACCTGGGCCACATCCTGAATGTCGAGGCCTCTGGCTGCCACATCAGTCGCCACGAGTGAACGGAGTCGGCCGGCCCGAAAGGCGCCGAGCGTTCGTTCCCGCTGCGCTTGGCTGTGATTGCCGGTCAATGCACCGACCGAAGCCGGTTCTCCACCCAAATGGGCCGCCAAGCGCCGCACCTTATACTTTTGATCACAGAACACCATCGACCGTTCATTACCCGTGACGGTCTGCAGCAACGTATGGACAAGTTGCGTGCGCGCGTGATCCCCCGGTACGACATAGTAGGCATGCACGATCGTGGTTGGAGTGCTGATCCCAGGGTCGACAGAGATGCGAACGGGATCGCGCTGCAGGGTCTGCGCGAGCGTCTGAATGTCCCCCGAAAACGTCGCGGAGAACAGCAACGTCTGCCGCTCAGCCGGGAGGAGACGAATAATCCGTTGAATGTCCCGCAGGAACCCGCGATCCAACATCTGATCGGCCTCATCCATCACAAGAAACGTCACACCGTTCAACTTCAGATGACCGGAACCGGCCAAGTCGAGTAACCGTCCTGGCGTACCGACCACTACCAGCGGCGGTCGTTGCAATGCACGGTAATGGCGCTCGATCGGCGTTCCACCGTACACTGACAAGGAGGTCACGGACGTCGGGGCATACTTGCGTAACTCCATTTCAATCTGAAGCGCCAATTCCCTTGTGGGCGCCAACACTAAAAACTTCGGTCCGGAAAGCTGCCGCGGTCCAGACTTGATATAGGGGCCAGGCGCGGGCGCAGAGGCCTCTCTTCGCAGGACCTGATCGATAATCGGCAATAAAAACGCCAGCGTTTTCCCGCTCCCGGTCTTGGCTTGCGCCATAATGTCCCGGCCTTTCAGCGCCACTGGAATGGCCGCCTGTTGCACCGGCGTAGGTGTCGTCAAGCCCGCCTGTGTCAGGCGCTGGACAAGGGACTGGGGCAAATTCATCTCAACAAACGTAGACATAAAACTCCTTGTATAGGCACACTTCCTGGGACTGCGCATGATCCGGCCCGGTTAGAGGGCCGAGAAACGCATCGGGTTGATGGGCAATTCTAGGAAGGAAATAGCGGGGCTGCCGGATAGGCAGCCCCGACGTGTAACACACTCGTTACGGCTTAGTACCGATCGCCACCACCACGGCCGCCTCGGCCTCCGCCTCCACCACCACCGGTACGTGGCTCCTGCGGACGCGCTTCGTTGACGGTCAACGTGCGACCGCCCAACTCAGTGCCGTTCAACGCGGTGATCGCCGCCTGCGCTTCTGAATCCGAGGACATCTCCACGAACCCAAACCCGCGGGATTGGCCGGTAAACTTATCTGTGATAATTCTGGATGATGTCACCGCTCCATGAACAGCAAACAAATCGCTCAGCTGCTGCTCAGTTGTGGAATACGGCAAACCACCGACATAGATCTTCGAACCCATTGGGCTCCTCCTTTGAGAATATGTGTTGTCTTGGACTCGAGAACAAAGTGAGGAAGGAGTGGGCCGAAGATGCAAACACCATGGCGGCTCAAGGCTGGCTTCCGATCAAATTCCCGTGCAGAACCAAAACAACATCTGACTAAGGCCTTGTCTCTCTCCGTGGTATCACCACCAGGCCTTTCGCGATGATACACGAGGCGTACTCTACTCCTCTACCCCTTCAAATGCAAGCAACGATACAATCGCGCGCGCTGCTATGCGTCTATCTAACTAATAGGCCGCGGGAGCAGAAAGCGGACGCTGAGAAAAAAGGGGAATGGCGTGCACGCTATCGAAATCCAGCGCTGTCTGTCCCCTGACCAGGAGCCCGACTTGACCGATCGCCAGAGACTGATCTTCAACTGTCACGGCAAGCTGTCCGTCAAAGAAAGTTTCGATAAAGTCCTTGCTGATAATGGTGTTCCGCTGGATTCGCAGCGTATGCCAGGGGATCGCTTTGGGCACAATCGACGACCGCCCGAGGCTCGTCTCCTTTCCATCCACCACCCGGCTCACTTCCAACGTCTTCGTCGCAACATCGACCACCGCCGCATAGAAATGCGTAGCATCCTTCACTCCGAACACTACACCACCAGCCCCGGTTGCAGCGTCGCCGGGGAATCGCATCCTGACCGACACATCTGGATATTCATACTGAAACCCGTCGGCAATGATCAAACGGTAACAGGTCACGGCCTGGCATGATGAATTCACGGCCAGAATGTTGGGCGCCGAGGGAGCATCAGTATCCGTCTTGATCATCCAGTCCGCAGCCGGCCCCTCGCCAAATTCCAGCATTGAAAATCCGGCAGGAGCCTCACTAGACTGCTGTTGGTCGAAGGTCCACCGATTGAACAAGCCTCCTTGGACCTGACCTTTCAAGTTGGCTTCTTTTTCCGTCCAACTCTCTGCCTGAATAGCGTGGGAACGCTCGATACAGAAGCTCCACTCACCGGCAATCACAGCCAATGCAAGCACGACAGAAACCCTGCCGAGATACCTAGACTTCACGCGTATACCACGTTCACTCGCGTCGATCCTCTCAATCTCTTCTTACTTCGGTGGCTGCTTCTTGATATCGAGAATGTCCTGCTGGAACCGGTCGCGGGCGGCCATGATCGTGTTTCGTCGTCGCCACCGACCCCAGGTCCACCATCGAAGACGATCCCGAAACGTGACGCCGGGTGTTGGAGCACTCCCACTGGGGGCATGCTGAAAATCATAGCCCTGCTGCGACTCGCGACTCTCGAAGAATCGGCGGTAGAGATGATCGTACAACCCTTTGCCCGTCTCGCCTGCGCCCATGGCACTCTCCCTACAATAACTGATCCAATTGATGGCTCTCCGTCACCGGAGCTGAACAAGTCTGGCGTCGGCAGACATATGCCGTTGGCTGCCCGTTCACACTTGTCTTCCCTGCTGCAAGCGCCAAGTCGGATTCCCCGGCACGACGAGAGGCTTCGACCACCTGCACCGTACGATTCGGCAGATAGCGTCGATGGACTGTTGCGAGCAACGATTCGGTCATCGCATCGCCACGTGTCCCGACCACAACAATCTCTTGTGGCGTCGTCAGATACCAATCCAGCGCACAGAGCATGGCCGATGATCCATAGGCATTGTGCTCCATCGTACTCCGGAAGACCCGGAACAGCTGCTCGACCCGGTCATGATACCTCTGCTCCCTCGTGAAAGAGAACAGCCGCAACAAAACCAAGGCGACGATGGCATTACCGGATGGAATCGCACTATCGGTCCCGGACTTCATGCGATGGAGGAGAACTTCGTGGTCTCGGCTCGTGTAAAAACACCCACCCGCCGCCTCATCCCAATATCGCTCCAGCAGGTAGTCCGTCACCTCGCGGGCTTGATCCAGGTACCATCGATGCGACGTCGCCTCAAACGCGTCCAGCAACGCGGCGGCGAGACAGGCGGCATCGTCTAGATAGCCGTTCAATCGCCCCTTCCCCTCCCTGACCGTACGATACACTCGCCCGTTCTCGACTGCATAGTCCAGCAGGAATGTGAGTGCCTGTTCCGCAGCCGCCAGATACGCGGGCACCCCGAATGCGTGATAAGCATCGAGATAGGCGGACACCATCATCCCATTCCAGCTCGTGAGAATATTGTCGTCCCGCTGCAGCTTCATCCGCTGCTCGCGTGCGGCAAGCAACTGTATCCTGGCAGGCCGCAGCAAGGACTCCGCCTCCGCTTGCGCGTCGGGATCGAGTTGAATCCCACCGAGCCGGTTCAACACGTTCTTGCCTTCAAAATTTCCGCTCTCCGTCACCCCGTAAAACCGGCAGAACTCCTCAGCCGTTTCGGCCCCCAGCACCGCCGCAATCTCTCCCGGCTCCCAGACGAAGTATCTTCCCTCGTGCCCCTCACTGTCGGCATCCTGTGCGGCAAAGAACGCGCCGTCCGGATGTGTGAGTTCACGACGAACGTACTCTAAGGTCTCTTCCACGACTTCACGAAATCGGTTCTCTTTGGTGAGACGCCATCCATCAAGATAAATCCGAACCAGCTGCGCGTTGTCGTAGAGCATCTTCTCGAAATGGGGAACCAACCACCGGCCATCCACTGAATAGCGATGGAACCCGCCGCCGAGATGATCGTAGACTCCTCCAGCCGCCATGGTTTTCAGCTGTAAGATGACCTGTTCTTGATGGGAGACATCCTTTGTCCGAGCCGTCTGGCGCAGCAACAGGCTGAGCGGGGGAACCGTCGGAAATTTTGGTCCCTCACCGAATCCGCCATGCACCGGATCGAAAAACTGCCCTAAATTCTTGGCCGCCTCGTCGAGCAACCGATCCGTCAAAGGATCGTCAGACGGCTGCGGTGTTCCGACCCGCAGCAGTCCGGTTTTCACCTTCTCCACATTCTTGCGGACATCGTCTCGATGATTCCGATAGGCCGCGACGACACCGCGCATGACATCGGGAAATCCCGGAAGGTTGTAGCGGGGCGCTGGCGGGAAATACGTTCCACCATAGAACGGCTCTTGGTCAGGCGTCAGAAACATCGTCAAGGGCCACCCGCCCCCCCGTCCTAGAAATACCTGCGCGGACTTTTGGTAGATATCGTCAAGATCAGGCCGCTCTTCTCGATCGACCTTCACGTTAATGAAGTCCCGGTTCATGAGCCCGGCAATCTCAATATTTTCAAAACATTCATGTGCCATGACGTGGCACCAGTGGCACGCCGAGTAGCCGATCGACAACAAAATCGGCTTATCCTCTGCCTTTGCCCGCGACAATGCTTCCTCGCCCCAGGGGTACCACTCCACCGGATTCTCTGCATGCTGCCGCAGATAGGGGCTGGCTTCCGTGAGCAACCGGTTCGGGACACAGTCCGCTTGTGTCGTTGGATCTGTCATCGATTCTTCACCCTCACAATTCGGCATAGTACCTTGGCCCACAGCCGCTCTGCAACGAGTTAGTCTGTGTTAACGAGTCAGCCTATGTTATAGTTCGGCTATCTTAAAAGGCTCACTTCATGAACGGCTCAACGCGCTGCGGCTCTCCCTCCTTTGTTGTGGTCATTCTTCTGGGAGTTATCCTCGCTCTGCTCCCCATAGGAACCCAAATCTTCGCCCAATCGGAGGATGACCAGCGTGCATGGCTTCAAGCCCTCGACAGCCTGTCGAGCGAACGCATGCTCGCCGACGTGCGCACGTTAAGCAGCCCGGCTTTCAACGGCAGGCAGGCCGGATCAGAAGACGATCTGCGATCGGCTCAATGGTTCGCGCGGGAATTAACTTCGGCAGGGCTCACGCTCCCGCTCATCGACAACACCTCACTCACGTCCCCCTTTGCCCAATCAGGAAAAGGACTACCGCTAGGCATCATGGCCTCAATGCTCCCCACCTCGCTCATCGCGCCAGACCCGGTCGTTCGCACCGGCGCAGCGGACCAGTTGGTCACAGCGCAGTTGAGTAGAGACTACCTCCCGGTCTTTGACTCCCCCTCTGCCGATCTCCAGGGTCAGGTCGTCTTCGTCGGTTACGGCATTGTCGATCCCGCTCAAGGAATCGACGATTACGCCGGCGTCGATGTAAAGAACAGCATCGTGCTCTTCCTGCGTGGCAAACCGGACTACTACCAAGGCTCCATCAGCCACGCCGACAAGGTCCGCTTCGCACGAGATCGAGGAGCCTTGGCCTATCTGACTGCAACAGGGCCGATTATCAGCCCATATGAAACTCGCCGCGGCGTCACGGGAAGGCCCAGCGCATTTTATGGGCAGCTCTCCCCTGACCAAGCCCTCCCTGGCGCATGGATCAGCACGGAATTGGCCGAGACTCTCCTCGCCGGAAACAGCGATGAGTCCAATCCTGACCGCCTTCGCACTCTCCAAGAACAACTCAATAACGCCCCATCAGCGCAATCGCGCCTAGCCAATCGATATGCATCTCTCCATTGGAAAACCACGATAGAGGACGGCTTGCTGACGAACGTGGTGGGGATGATTTCTGGTACAGGGCCGGATGCCATTATCATCGGCGCGCATCGAGATCATTTTGGCCGCCCTGCAGGCCTCTTATTTCCTGGCGCTGACGACAATGCATCAGGAACGGCCATAGTACTGGAGGTCGCACGGGCCCTTGGGAAAATTGGCCTGCGTCCTCAACGGACGATCCTCTTTCTATCATTCAGTGGAGAGGAGAGAGATTTGCTCGGGTCACACCTCTATACATCGAGACCCGTCATCCCCCTCGGCTCAACGAAGGCCATGATCAACATCGACCATGCCGGAGTGGGAAACAGACTGTTAACCGTCGGTATCACAGGGTTTGGAAAATCCACGGTAAAGGACGCAGGGTGGGCAGTGGGTTTGGCAAACAAGCTTGACCTGTACGGATTCTTCCCCGGCGGCGACCACGTACCTTTCAAAGAGGCAGGAATTCCAACCGTCACCATCGTGAGCGGCGGGGTCCACCCGCACTTTCATCAGCCTACCGATACCGCCGACACAATCAATCCAGAGATTCTGCAAACAGTGGCTCGGTATGTCCTCGCACTCACATGGCAACTGGCGAATGCCCCTTAGCCGGATACTGAAAAACCATTCTGTATGATCTGGAAATCAACAACCAGCATGTCAGCGGTTACAATGGAACGCCGCGCAGGACAGCTGTGCGAGACACGCGAGACTGGCGGGACTTCAGTCAGAACACGTCGCGCCTTTCGCGCGCGTCTAGCATGTCACGCGACACGGTGAGTGGCGCTGGCGGACTCTTCAGCATCCTGCTAGGGGATCTCGTCGAGAATAGTGGATTGGATCGATGGCAACGGCGCGGTTTGGCGTGGAGGACCGGGAAGAACGATTGGTGAGCCGACCTGGTTGGCGCCTTGGATGAGTCCGATCGTGAGTTGCGGCCCGAGCGTGCTCACTGCTCCGTTCCATGCTTGACCGGTCGTGGGATTCCGAAAGCTGTACGATTGGAAATTGTTCCCGGGGTTGTACAGATATCCCTGCGTGCCCTGATTGTCGAGATAGAGACTCCCTAGGCCAGGCAGCTTGAACAACGGCGCGACCCCACCATCGAATGAGCGAACGCTGGAAATCGTCGACTGGCCCAAAGTCTGCGAGATCAGCGGCGGGAGCGCAATCGGGAGCAGGGTCAGCACAAACAGCGCCGCGGGAAGGACCGCGACTGGCAGAATAATTTGCTTGACCCGATTGTTCTGAAATCTCATTACAATTAGTCCATGACAGGTCCGTCCGACAGCATTATAGTATGGAGAAAGATTGCTTGTCGATCAAAGGGGGCGTTATGAAGCAGAATCTTGCAGCATGTGGATGGTGGCGCACATTTGGCTATGCCGTCGGAGTCAGTCTGGTCCTGTCGCCTGGACTTAGCTGGGGACTGGAGATCGACAAGGCGCCGCCCACGGAAAGACGGGAAACCATCTCCCTCGCCGATGCGGCGCTTCGAGCGCTGAAGCATAATCTGGACATCAGTATCAGCCGCCAGACGAAGGAAAGCCGGCAGGCCGACATCACCGTCGAACAAGCTAAGTTCGACCCGACTCTGAGCGTGAATGGCCAATTCAACCGAACTGTAAATCCGCTTAATCGGCCGGTGTTCGGCGCGACCGGGAACGACTTAACTGGGATTACCACTTTTGACCAAAAAAACCGATCTGTCACGTTTGATGCCACGACAAACCTGATTACTGGCGGCAACGTCGATCTGAACTATAGCCCCGCGCGCACAAATGTAAACCAGAATCTGGCCACGGGATTCTTGTTCAACCCTTCCTATACAGGCGGTCTCGCACTGACCCTCACGCAACCACTCCTCCGCAATGCCGGGATCGATCTCAACAAGACCTTCATCCGCGTCGCGCAGAATAATGCCACCGTGGAAGAGCATGTCTTTCGCGATCGTGTTCTCACCGTCCTGGCCACGGTGGAGCAAACCTATTGGGAAGTCGTCTTCACCAATGAAAATCTGAAAGTGGCAGAGGCCGCCATGAAAGCGGCGCAGGAGCTCTTGGCCAGCAACCGCGCGAAGGCGAAGGCCGGCATCATGTCGATTGTCGATGTCTTGCAAGCCGAAGCAGCCGTTGCGTCGCGGGTCGAACAAGTCCTGGTCGCGGATAAAACGATTCGAGACCAGGAAGATCAGCTACGCCGACTGCTCAATCCTGCGGAAGAGGACCTGCGTCAGGACGTGCGATTGACTCCGCTCGATCAGCCAGTGGTAGTCCTCGAACCCATCAGCCTGCAGGAGGCCATCGACACGGCCATCGAGCAGCGGCCGGAAATCGTCCAAGCGAAGAAGAACATGGAGTCGAGCGATCTCCATACACAATTTGCTAAGAATCAACTCCTCCCGACTTTGTCGCTTCAAGGCACCATGGGACTTGCGGGGCTGGGAAAGGACTACGGCGACTCGGCTAAGAATAACTTCAGCGGCGATTTCTATAATTACGGAGCCGGGTTGGTATTAAGCTACCCGCTCGGCAACCGCTCGGCCTGGAGCACCTATAGCAAGCGGCAGCTGGAAGAAAAGAATGCCGAAGCGTCGTTCGTGAGTGTGCGGCAGCAGATTATCGTGGGTGTGCGCGAAGCGGTTCGGCGCGTCCAAACGGATTTTAAGCGGATCGAAACGACTCGATCGGCCAGAATCATGGCGGAGAAGCAGTTGCAGGCGGAGCAAGAGCGCCTGAAAGTAGGGCTCAGCACCACACGCTTTGTGCTCGACTTCCAACGAGATCTCGCGACGGCGCAAGGGAATGAGTTGCGCGCCACGGTCGACTACAACAAATCGCTCTCGAATCTCGCGCGGCACAAAGCCACCACGCTTGACCGTTACAATCTCCAACTAGACTGACATTCTGTATGAAGGTGTCTGAGTCCGGTCTGCGCGCGACACCGACTCAGGCCAAAGAATGGGGAGCAGCCCAGGCGTTGCTCCCCGTGGCCACGACGCTCGGCTACTACGCGCTCCCACCCTCGCTCCAAGAGCAGACGCTGGTTCAGTTCGCACCACAGATCGGCGCCTATCTCGTCTTGGGTTTTTGGGCCACGCATAACCGCGACATCGCATCTCGGCTTGGGCTGGAGAACGGAAAAATCCGAGATGGCCTGCGCTGGGGACTCTTGATAGGCCTGGTTCTCGGCTGTCTGAATACGTTCGTAATTCTCTCGGTCTATCCACATTTTGACTATGACATCAGTTTCCTCAAAACCACGCCGCATGGTCGGCTGCCCTTCTTGGTCATGGTCCCCTGGTTCATCTGCGGCATCGCCATCCTTGTTGAATTGAATTTTCGCGGATTTCTTCTCGGACGGCTGGCCGCGCTTGAATCGAGGCTATGGAAATCAGGCTTGGCTCAACGCCACTCGCCTCTCGCCCTCGTCACCTGCGCGCTGACATTCGCGTTCGACCCCTTCATGGTCAATACGTTTCAACATCTCCACTGGATCGCCCTCTGGGACGGGCTCATTTGGGGAATTATCTGGCTACGTACACGTAATCTCTACATCACAATCGTCGCGCACGCAGTCGAAGTCATCGCGATGTACAGCGCAGTGAGAGCCGCGATTGGTTGAGAACCTGTCACAGACCCTATCATCTGATATCGAGGCAAGCAGGAATCCGACTCGCAAAGCTCAAGTGCGTGACCTCGTTGTGTTTCATTTCTCACCACGATATACAAGGCAGGGCAAGGCGATGGAAACGTTTCAAGGAATCTGAGAAGGAGGTATCGTGAGCGACTTCGTGAAATATACCGTGTACTTTCTGCTGGGCGGAACGATTGTGAGCCTCTCCACCTACCTTGGATCGCAAGGAAAATCGTTTCTTGCCGCCTTTGCCAGCACCTTTCCCGCCATCACCGGCGCCACGTTCGTGCTGATCTATCTGAACAGCGGCAACGACGCAATCGTCAGTTACGCAAAAAACTTGCTGTGGTTCGTCCCGCCCTGGATCGTCTACGTCGTGTCCATGATAGCGGCCGTCCCCCGATTCGGCTTCTGGCCCTCCATGATCGGCTCGCTCGTGCTGTATCTGGGCTGCGTGGGGGTCGTGAAGCTGGGGGCGAGATAGATCGTTGGTTGGCGTTCGCGCTACCACATGCTCAGGCTGCTCAGCTGAAATGGAGCCGGTTCATTTCGCCGAGGGTCGACACCATCTGATCGAGTGCTGCGGTGACAGAGCGGCTCGCGGCTTGGGATGGGCCATCGGCCCCGGCCCAAATGTTGGGAGGGTTTTCGATCTCACGCACGTTCTGACAGAACCGGACGATCGTCTGTTTCCAGTGGATGGGACCTGACCCTTCATCAAGAAATTGGACTCGATCCCGCGAGAAGGCCTGGTCAAATTGCGCAGCCCGCAGCTGCCACATCTGTTCCATCGCCTTCTGCCGTTCGGGACTGAGTTCCAACCCGCTGGCCCGTTCATTGAGCGCTGCGAACAGTCCCCCGACAATGTGGTCGACCTCCGATTCAGGGAACACGCCGACGCACGATTGCATGAGCAGATATTTGTGAAAAAGGAACACCTCGGCGCTGATACGGGCTTCGTTCGCGGAAGGATCGTAGGCCCGGGCCAGTTCACGCAACACGTCGCCCGACACTCCTTCAAGGCAGGAGCCCAACAAGCTGGCTAACTGGCGGCCGAGCCCGAGATATTCTGCCTGGGGCAGGCGCTGCATGATCCTACTCCGGTTCCACGACAACCGCTGTGCCTGTGGTGCTGACCATCAACATGCTGGCGTTGGCGCCGATCGTTTCATAGTCGATATCGATACCGACGATGGCATTGGCGCCCAGATGACGAGCCTGCTCGCGCATTTCACCGACCGCAATATCTTTGGCCTTGCGCAACTCGGCTTCATACGCCGCCGATCGGCCACCCACGATATCACGAACTGACGCAAAGAAATCCCGAAAGATGTTCGCGCCGAGGATGGCGTCCCCGGAGACCAAGCCTAAATATTTGACCGCCTTCTTTCCGTCGAGACTCGGTGTTGTCGATAGAATCATGATCCCCTCCCGCTGAATGCCCCCATCCTCTCACCATTTCGAAGGAATCGCCAAGCCTTTTGCCGAATCCCTTCGATCCCGAGAAATCTGAACGACCCCCACCCTGCCGGGGAAAGGCATCGGATGCGGAGTAGATATTCATGAATGGTCCGCGCTACGATCATGCATTTCTGTCGCTTGGAGCCTACCCCGTGGAACCTACCCCTCTCCCTCCAAACCAGTCCGCAGACCTCATCGTCGAGGGCGCGCGGCAGAATAATCTGAAGAACATCTCGCTCCGTATCCCGCATAATCAGGTCACGGCCATCACCGGCGTATCAGGATCGGGGAAATCCTCTCTCGCCTTCGATACCCTGTTCGCCGAAGGCCAATGGCGCTATGTGGAATCGCTCTCCACTTACGCTCGCATGTTTCTCGACAAGGTCAATCGGCCCGATGTCGACCGGCTCATCAATGTCCGCCCCGCCATCGCGATCGAACAGAAGAACCCCATTCGCACCGCCCGTTCGACGGTCGGAACCACAACCGAGATCGCCGACCTCTTGCGGCTCCTGTTCGCCAAAGTGGGCCATCCGGTCTGCCCCGATTGCGCCATCAATGCGCGCAGTTTTCACCCTGGCAGCGTCGTCGACGACCTCCTGGACCATTGCGGAGACGCCCGAGCGATGATCCTCTTCCCTGTCACAGCGCCGCCGCCAAAACAGGACCAGGCCTTTCTCCAATCGCTGTTGCTGCGCGGGTTCACCAGAGTGCAGTGCCGTGAAGAGATCCTCGATCTTCATGAGATCCACACCCTTCCCAAATCCAGGCCGGACCATCTGCATGTGATCCTCGATCGGCTGGTGATCAGGGAAGACAATCGATCCCGCCTCGTCGAGGCGATTGAGACCGCATTTCGCGAGGGCGAAGGCCTGTGCCGTGTGGAGGTCATCGACCAAGGCCCCCGCACCTACAGCACAAACTTTCGCTGTCAACAATGTGGCAGAACCTTCGAACCGATTCGTCCGGTCCTCTTTTCCTTCAACCACCCACTGGGCGCCTGTCCAGAGTGCAAAGGGTTCGGCAATATTCTCCGTTACGATCCCGACCTCGTCATTCCCGACCACAGCAAGTCACTGACTCAAGGCGCAATTGAACCCTGGAGCAAACCCAGCGGCGATTGGTGGCAGAAACAAATGCTGCTCTCTATGAAACGGCGTGGGGTTGACCTCTCCCTTCCCTACAAAGACCTGCCCCAGCCTATCCAGCAGATGCTCTGGAACGGAGAAGGCAAGATGGAGGGCGTGCAGCAATTTTTCGAATATTTGGAAGGGAAGCGCTACAAATTGCACGTGCGCGTGATGCTCAGCCGCTACCGGACGCCGGTCCCCTGCCCGAGCTGTGAAGGATCCCGTCTCAGACCGGATGCCCGCTACGTGAAGATCGCGGGCAAGGATATTCATGAACTGTCAGCGCTTACGATAGAACAGACTGCCGCCTGGATCACAACACTCACCCTCTCTCCCTACGAAGAGCAGGTCGCCCGCGACATTCTTCGTCAACTGACGGCCAAGCTCGGCTTTCTCCTCCGTGTGGGCCTCGGCTATTTGACGCTCTCCCGCCAGACCCGCACGCTCTCGGGAGGAGAGGCCCAGCGGGCAGCCCTAGCCAACCAACTCGGCGCCCGCCTGGTCGGCACGCTCTACGTTCTCGACGAGCCGACGATCGGTCTCCACCCGCGTGACACCGCGACGCTCGCCGGCATCCTGCGAGAGCTGGCAGTCCAGGGCAACACCGTGGTCGTCGTCGAACACGACCGCCAGATGATGCAGGCAGCCGACTACCTTGTCGAGCTGGGGCCTTTGTCGGGCGAGAAGGGCGGCGAGGTCATCTGTGCTGCGCCACAACAGGAATTCATTGCAGATCGGCGGTCGCTCACGGCGCGCTACCTGCGCGGCGAAGACGAAATCGCAACGCCCAGGTCTCGGCGAAGAGGAAACGGAAAATTGCTGGTCATCGCAGGCGCCTGCGAAAACAACCTCAAAGATCTGTTCGTCCGTCTCCCACTCGGCATGTTGATCTGTATTACCGGCGTCTCGGGCTCCGGCAAGAGCACCTTGGTCGAAGGCACCCTCTACCGGGCCGTCGCCCGCGCCTTTCGTATCGCGTCACTGCCAATGGGCAAGTTTCGCGCAATCAAGGGGATCGAACACCTCACCGGCATCAAGCTCATCGATCAGGAACCGATCGGCCGAACGCCACGCTCAAATCCGATCACTTACCTGAAAGCGTTCGATGAAGTACGCGCGCTTTTTGCGTCCGAACGCGATGCGCTCAGGCGCGGGCTCACGCCGGGACATTTCTCTTTCAATACCACCGGGGGCCGGTGCGACCGATGCGAAGGGAGCGGGGTCGAAAAACTTGAGATGTATTTCTTTGAAGACATCTATGCCACCTGCGAGGCCTGTGATGGAAAGCGATTCAAACCGGACGTCCTTTCCATTCGCTATCGCGGGAAAACGATCCATGATGTGTTGCAGATGACGGCTGAAGAGACGCTGGGATTTTTTAGCGGCTCGCCCAAGCTCACCGAAAAACTTCACCTTCTCTCGACCATCGGGCTCGGCTATCTCCGCCTCGGCCAATCCGCGACCACACTCTCAGGCGGCGAGGCCCAACGGTTGAAGATCGCCTCTGAGTTGATATCCGGCGGGGGACTGTCCCGGCAAGGGACTGTCCCCCTTCCCAGCCGGGTAGACGGGGACAGGCACCGGCATAGCCGGAGCCAGTCCCATGATGTGCTCTATATCATGGACGAGCCGACCACCGGGCTACATGTCGAAGACATCAAGAAACTCCTGGCCATGCTGCAAAAGCTGGTGAACAGCGGCAATACCGTGGTGGTGGTGGAGCACAACCTCGACGTCATCAAGTCAGCCGATTGGATTATCGACCTAGGCCCCGAAGGCGGCGCAGCCGGCGGCCACATCGTGGCAGAAGGACGACCGGAACAAGTGGCGAAGGTAACTGATTCTCATACAGGGCAATTCCTCTCGCACATCCTCGCCCCACCATCAGGATCATAGCTAAGCCGCAGCACTTGCTCATTCCAATTCCAGCTCGAACGTGAAACCGAGCGGGATGAATAATGGGCGAAGATGTAGAACAGCTGAAGTTGTATGGAAATCCCTGCGGCTATCACTTGTGCTATTGGAGTGGAATTAATTCGGGGTATGGAGAAAACTCTCGTGACACCCGGCTTGACCAGCCATTTACGGGCCTAACATTGTGATTTTATTCTAATAAGTAATTACCGAGCTACCCTCCCCCTACTTAGGTACAGATTGTTTTCCAGAACGATCGGAAATTAGCATGCTACTTGCGTGCGGCCCTCAATGCTGAAGACAATGGTGGAACAGGGACTGTGATAGGGCTCGCATTCAGATTCTACTGATGTAAGACGATCTGATTACTAATCTTGGCAACTATGTTTAAACCAATTAGGTGGTGGAAGATGAATAAACTCAAAAAGAATTCCAAACCGCTCATCTGGTTTATGGGATTACTACTGGCTGGTTTTATAGCAGGATGTGGGAGTGATGGTGGCGGTAGCACCCAACCCGGAACGTTGGGCGTTTCGCTGACGGATGCACCGGCCTGCGGCTTCGACCAGGTGAATGTGACGGTCAGCAGGGTGCGTGTCCATCAAAGCGACAATGCTTCCGAAAATGCAGCAGGCTGGACCGATATCACCCTCAACCCTCCGAGGAAAATCAACCTGCTCAACCTCAACGATCCCACACAACCCAATCTCGCGCTCGAAAGCCTTGGTGAGACAGCGCTGGCGGCAGGCCATTACACACAGTTACGTCTAGTCTTAGTTCCGAACAATGGCGGTTCACCCTTTGCCAATTCGGTTGTCCTATCAGGGCCACCACCATCCAGCGAAATTCCGCTCGATACGCCCAGTGCCGTACAAAGCGGCATTAAATTGATCCACCAGTTCAACGTGGCTTCCGGACAACGGGTCGATCTGTTGCTGGACTTTGATGCCTGCAAATCCATCGTGCAAACCGGCAATGGTGCGTACAAGCTCAAGCCCGTTATCAAGGTCATTCCCTTTGTGCTGAATGGCATCGAAGGCTTCGTCGATATGGCGCTACTTGGCAACAATGTTGTCGTGTCAGCCCAGATGGACGGTGCCATCGTTCGTTCGACGGTGCCGAACACCCAAACCGGCAAATTCTTCCTCGCCCGTCTTACGCCAACAAATCACGACGTCGTGATCACTGCAGATGACCGTGCGACAGCAGTCATTTCCGGAGTACCGGTCCCGAGCAGCACCAGTATCACCACAGTCAGCACCAGTGGCGCACCAATCCCCGTTGTCACGTCCCCTGCCTTGGAGGCGTCCACGACCCATAGCATCAGCGGCACGGTGACGTTGGACCCGCCCCCACCCCCGCCCACCGACGAACCAACTGTCTTTGTCGCAGCGAAGCAAACGCTCGTCGGCGGTCCTAAGGTGACCGTGAAATCGCTGCCCGCCGCTCTTTTAACCGTAAATCCAGGGGACCCTCGCGGCGACTACGAGTACAATCTGCTGACGCTGCCCATCGGGGCGCCATCGCTCGGCCCTTACGGTCCCTTGCCGATCGTGTTTACCAGGCAACCTGTACCGCCATCGCCTGATTCAGTTGCTGGGAAGTACATCGTCCAGGCATCTGCGGATGGTTATATAACCCAGCTGACCCCCTCCCCCGTGGATATTTCCGCGACGAATCAAACACAGAACTTCATCTTGACACCGTAAACCCAGCGACTTCTGACAGCAGGCGTTGCCTGCTGTCAGAATGGTCGCGTCCCATAAGAAGTACCGGCGAAGCAAAAAAGTCGAACGCATCCTCCTACTCATCCTCATCCTCTCCCCAGCTTTTATTCCATAGCTATCGCACAGGCTGGATAAACTGGCGGGGCGACTTTCAGCGAAGCCAATAGCGCCCGCTCGTTCTTTTTCATCCATCTCCATACGTAGCTTAGGCATTCTGAGGCAACCTTACCGGAAGAGCGAAAAAGGCGGCGCAGCAGGCGGACACATCGTGGCAGAAGGTCGACCGGAACAAGTGGCAAAAGTGGAAGCGTCGCATACAGGAAAATTTCTATCGGGAGTACTAATAAGCTAACTATACACTCGGAGTATTATGCTGCCCGTCGAAGCATCGACCGATAACGAAGGTTGTACAACTCGCGAACCTCATCCCTGTCTTCCATCAAGATGCGCCAGCAGTAGGCCAGCGCTCTCCCTCTATCGAAACGGCATATATCGTTAATTTCAGTATAGATCGAAAGGAGAATTGATAGAGCCAGAATAACATTACTATTCTTTAAGTCCCTAAGAATGGGATCACGGCGAGCATCCTTCTCATCGATAAGCAGCTTCGCATATACTCTGACAAGTCCGGCGCCACTCAAGTGGTGGTCTTGAGATAAGGTTCGATATCGAAGGGTGAAATAGTCCAAGAATCGTCGTGAGCGCTTATTCAAATAGTTTTTCTTTGGATCAAGCATCTGCATTGCTGTGGGCCACCGCTTGATGGACTTGGGATCTCCCGCCGTCCGTTTTGAGACTCGGAGGCTAACGCGCAACTGCTCCACACTATTGGCAAACTGATCAAGTTTCGTCTTCCACTTACGCTTTGAGCCATACCGCCCTTGCAAGGAGTCCAACATCTCTCTCAATTCTCTCCAGCCAGAATGATGAAACCATTTCACGCGAGTACGTGGCAGCTCCCGGATAAATATGACCGTAAATAACAACTCGAGAAGTGATCGTACTAACGGAGACGATGCAACCCCATATTCTAATTTTGGCATAAGGTCATCTTTGCTGCCCTTATCTCGTGAGAGATATGTGATCGTTCCATATAGTGTCTGAGTTGCCAAAACTGCAACCAGTAGAAATTCATGCCATCCTGCGATTCTTCTTATTTTGATAGGAGCACTTCTATCAACTAGATTGTCCATGGCTATTGCCAGTTCTCGAACTCTCTCATTGAAATTGCGATCAATCACAAATGGTCTCTCCTCTTAGATTTTTCAATTGGTCCGTTGGACAAGGTAGTCGATTTGACCTCGTCTAAACGAGTTCACACCCAGGACTCGGCCCTTCCTTCTATCATTTTTCAGTCGTGGGTAGAACGAATGCGCGACCAGAGCCAAGAATTTCTCTCGTGGTTCTCCTACACATCTGGCGAGAAGAGTTTCGAGGCGACTTTGCCCAAGGAGCGAAGAAACTGAGGCGGTCAGGGGGGAGAAGGGAAGCGGAAACTGACTGAGCTTTCTTCTTCGGCTCTCTAAGGGGTGGGCTGGCTGATCCTCAACTGGGCGCGTCCAACGAGGGCCTTCTGAGGCCGCGCGTTGCGCGAGCAAAGGGGACGGCCAGGCTACCCCGTCTTTTTTTGCGGCTCCAGCAACTTCTCCCCCTTCTTGAACACGGCGAAGATCGCCTGCGAGGGACAGGCGTCCAGGCAAAGTCGGCAGCTTTCCAGGCAACGGGACGAGTCGAATTTGTAGGGAGGGGTCGAGAGCCAAGCGCCGGTCGGACAGATCGGAACACAGATGGCTTGATGCGTGCAGCGGTCGGGATGACGGATGAGGTGATCGCGAATGACCATCATGGGTTTGACTCCTTCAAAGAGACCTTGGGAAAAGATCTCAAACATATTTCTATCGGGAAGGCTGCTCACTTCCACTCCTTCACAAGTTCCTTCAACCGATCTTTCAGTTCCGGATGCTGCTCCAAATTGTTGTGGATCGCTCCCAGAATCTTTTCGACCCTGGCCGATTTGAGAGCATCTTTGTCTTTCTTGACCAGTCGATCATACTCCACATAGGCGGCCTGATGCACCGGTTCGAGGAGCGCCCGGGCCACGGCCAAAGCCTCGCCCAACTCGTAAGGCTCCGACGCCATGGCGGGCATGATGGTAAAGGCGCCATCGGTGCACACCAGCACTGCAGTTCCCTGTTTGCCCTTGAGTGGGATCACGGCCTTGATGGTTTTTCCTGTCAAGGCCTCCCAGTGGCCGAGTAACCCCGGAAACTGCTTCATGAAGGCCACCTTTTCCAGGTTGGCTTTCCACTTCTCTTCAACGGCCATAATGATCCTTGTGATGAGGCGCTACGATTTGAGCGGAGGGAGTGTCGTGGGAGCTGGGTGATCGGGCATGACGAGACGGGTCACGACCTCACCTTTAATGATGTGGCGCTCCATGATTTCCGTCACGTCGGCATCGGATTTGACCTGATACCACACGCCTTCGGGATAGATCACGACGCTTGGTCCTTCTGCGCAATGATCGAGGCACCCGGCTTTATTCGCGCGGACGACGTCCTTCAAGTCCAGCCGCTTCGCTTCTTGCTTGAAGCGGGCGTGGAGCGCTTCGGATCCGAGCTTGGAGCAGCTCCCACGGGGATCGTCGGGGCTCCGCTGATTCGTACAGACGAAGATGTGGCGTTTGTAACCGGACATGATCGATCGTGGCTCAGGCCGGAATGGCGATGGTGTTGAGTCGTTCGAGTATACGTTTGACCTCGCCGCTCTCGAGCAGAGGTGAGCGTTTCTCAGCGGCATCGAGCAAGGCGACGATTTCTCTCAGGCGCAACCCCGCACGCTGGAACTCATCGGACGTCGACAGGTGAGAGGTCTGCCCGGCTCCGAGCTTGTCGATCTCGGCGGTGATATCTCGGAAGTCTCGTTGGAGATTTTTCTGCATCGAACAGCTTTCGCAGTACCATTTCGGACTTTGATCGGTCGAGGGCGACAGTCGGTCGTAGGTCCGGCCGAAAAAGTCCTTCCCGAGCGATAGCTTGATGAGCGCAGCGCCGGTGGCGCCGCAGGCATTGCAAGACCCAGCTGCGGAATCCATAGAGCCTCCCCCCTATCGATCGTGAGCAAACCCGCACCGTCATGAATAATGCAGGCGAATGAGCGGGCGAATCTTACACCAGGCCCGCGCGCACTGTCCACATGGCCGAGACGTGCTCAAGCGTCAGCTCGTGCATTTTCACAGCCATTATATATAGAATGAATCGAGAGTTACTCGGATGGATTGTACGAGGAGGGAATGGCCATGGTCATCGGGGTGCCGAAAGAGATCAAGGACCATGAATATCGTGTCAGTGTCACCCCCGATGGAGTACGAGCGTTGATTCAGGCTGGCCACCACGTGTGGATCGAACGATCGGCCGGAGTCGGCAGCGGGTACCCTGATGAGGATTACCAGAATGCCGGCGCGACCATGGCAGAGTCAAAAGAGCAGTTGTTTCAGCAGGCGACGCTCATTGTAAAGGTGAAGGAGCCGATGCTATCCGAGTGCCGCTTCTTCCGTCCAGGCCAGACCCTCTTTACCTATCTGCATTTGGCCGCGTTGCCGGAGGTCACGAAAGCCCTCCTGGGTACCAAGATCACCGCCATTGCCTACGAGACGATCGAGGCGAAAGACGGCACGCGGCCGATGCTCAAACCGATGAGCGAGATCGCGGGACGGATGTCGGTGCAGATCGGCGCACACTATCTGGAAAAAACGCAAGGAGGGCGCGGGCTGCTTTTGGCCGGTGTGCCTGGCGTGAAGCCGGGACACGTCGTGGTGCTTGGGGCTGGAGTGGTGGGTAGCGAGGCGACTCGAATCGCTGTCGGGATGGGGGCTCAGGTGACGGTGATCAATCTTGACCTTGAACGACTCCGGGCACTCGACGAATTGTATCGTGGCCGAATTGTGACGCGCGCCTCCACGCAAGCTGCGATTGACGAGTCAGTGATGGCTGCAGATCTTGTTATCGGGGCGGTCCTCGTCCCTGGAGCTCGAGCGCCCAAATTGGTCTCGCGTGGAGTAGTGGCGCGCATGAAGCCGGGAGCCGTGGTGGTGGACGTCGCTGTCGATCAAGGCGGCTGCTTCGAGACCACAAAACCCACGACCCATTCGGACCCGGTCCATGTGCTGGATGGAGTGCTCCATTATGGTGTGTCCAATATGCCGGGAATTGTTCCGCATACGTCGACAGCCGCGTTGACGAATGCCACGTTTCCATATCTTCTGCGTCTGGCTTCGCAGGGAGTGGAAGAATCCGTACGGGCAGACGCTGGACTGGCGAAAGGGGTGAACCTGTCCGGCGGAAAGATTACCTGTCGAGAGGTGGCCGATGCCCATGGCTTGCGTTTCGACCTCCTGATGTAAGACAATCCTCGCTCGCTTTGTGGTTCTGTTGATTTTGTCGGGGCGTAGCGCAGCCCGGTAGCGCACTGCGTTCGGGACGCAGGGGTCGGAGGTTCGAATCCTCTCGCCCCGACCACACAGAGCTTGCTCGACCCGGAGCCTACTCTTCTATTGAGGCGACGGGATAAACCCCTCCTGTGGACCCAGCATCCAAGCTTGCTCGTGCCGCTGGCCTCTTTATCGATTTATCGTTACGACGGCCAGCGGATAAACCTCTCAAGTTTCTTCTGTTTCTATACGAAATCACCCTTGCTCGACCCGGAACCTTTTCGTATATAGTTCAGCCGGCCGGCGTGCATCGAAACTCCTCCAACATTTTCTTTTTCCGTTTCAGAACCATTGAACGAAACCTACCCGCGCGGAATCGCAAAACGCGTGACGCTTCTGCGGAGGTGTGAGAGTATCCCTTCGATGACCGAACCTCTTGAATCGGCCGCTCTCCGCGCGAGACTTGTTGTAAAGGGAAAGGTCCAAGGGGTCGGGTATCGAGCGTTCGCGGCTCGCGTCGCATCACAACGAGGACTCTGCGGCGGCGTCAGGAATCTCGATGATGGCCGAGTCGAACTTGAAGTTGAAGGCCCCAAAGACCAAATTCTGATCCTGATCGAAGACGTAAAGACCGGGCCGCCAGCGGCGCGAGTGACAGCCGTAGAAGTGGAGTGGAGTCCGGCGACAGGGCGATTTTCAGATTTTCGAGTGTGGTACTGAGGGAGCCAGTTTGCAGGATGCTCAAAAAGGCCGTTCAGCAAGACCACAGCGAGCTAAGAGGCGAGGCGTACGCTTCGGTACGTTGAGCCTCTGAGCGATGCGAGAACGAAGCTGGCGGACTTTTTCAGCATCCTGCTAGGAGCGACAGAACGTATGGCGCACAGAGGCGAGGAGTTACACGAGCTGGGTGAAGCGCGCCGACACGCCGTCGACCATGACGACGAAGACACTGCCGCGTCGTCAGGTGTGGCCGAGTCATCCATCGGCGAGGAAAAGTCGAGTACCCGCTCCGAAGGATTAGATACCCTCAAATGCTATTTGCGCGAGATCCGTCGCTCGACCTTGCTGACGTTTAAGCAAGAACAGCAGCTGGGCAAGCGGGTCATGGCGGGGGACGAGCAGGCGCGCCAAGAGATGATCGAATCGAATCTCCGTCTGGTCATCAGTATCGGCAAGCGGTATATGCATCGCGGGTTCCCCTTCTCCGATGTCATTGAAGAAGGCAATCTTGGGCTGATCAAGGCCGTTGAAAAATTCAACTATAAGCGCGGATTTCGCTTCAGCACGTATGCGTCCTGGTGGATCCGGCAGTACATCGAACGAGCCATCATCAATCAGGCAAAGCTCGTGCGGTTGCCGGTGCATGTGGTGGAGCGGCTGAATCGTTATCTCGCCAAGACGGAGCAGCTCGTTCAGGAACTTGGACGAGAACCGACCGCATCGGAAGTCGCGGTACGAATGAAGACGACGGACGAAACGGTGGTGGATCTCAGACAAGTGGTCCGTACAACCTGTTCGTTGGACAGTCCGATCAGTGAGGGTGGGGATACATTCTTGCGTGATGTGATTGAGGATCCCTCGTGTGTCTCGCCTGCCGATACCGCCGAAGGGGTGATGCGTCGAGCGGAGATGATGGAGTGGGTGCAGGAGTTGCCCGAGAAGGAGCAAACTGTTATTATGTCGCGCTTTGGGCTCGATGGGGATGAGGCCAAGACGTTGGAGGAAATCGGCCGACAGATGGGGTTGACCCGTGAGCGGGTCCGGCAGATTGAAATGGCCGCGTTGGCGCGTTTGCGCCATACCATCGAACGCAGAACTATGACACAAGCCGACTTGCTCTGATCTATGCCCCCCGTCAACTATCGTGCTCTCATTCGCGAAGTCCCCGATTTCCCCAAGCCCGGTATTCTCTTCTACGATATCACCACCCTGCTCAAAGACCCCCGAGCCCTGGCGTCGATTACCGATGAATTAACCGCCTATTATCAGGGACAACGGATCTCAAAAGTCATCGGTATCGAGTCCCGCGGGTTCATTTTCGGTGGGATACTGGCGAACCGGCTAAATGCCGGGTTCGTTCCCGTCCGGAAGCCCGGCAAGCTGCCCGCCGACAACTTTGAGGTCAAGTACAGCCTCGAGTACGGTTCAAACTCCCTTGCCATCCACCGCGACGCGATTGGTGTCGGAGAGCGGGTCCTGATCGTGGACGACTTGCTGGCCACAGGAGGCACGGCGGCCGCGACGGTGTCTCTCGTTCGGCAATTGGGAGGCGAGATCGTCGGGCTCGATTTCCTCAT
Source organism: uncultured bacterium (assembly GCA_965233025.1). Classification (GTDB taxonomy): domain Bacteria; phylum Nitrospirota; class Nitrospiria; order Nitrospirales; family Nitrospiraceae; genus Palsa-1315. The sequence goes on along the minus strand of CBDDRH010000170.1, from coordinate 7,352 downwards.
AGAGCTCCAGGGCCTTAAAGGTCGAGAGAAACTGGTCGGCCACCCGATCCATTCGACAATCCTCTATCCCTAGCAGGATGCTGAAAAAGTCCGCCAGCGTCGTTCTCGACTCATCGAAATCCTCAACGTACCAATTGAGATTTTCAGAGGTCGGAAGTGCTGGAGGGGTTTTTCCGTTCGCCAAGATCCATTGTACGGGCGAACGGCCCCACGGAGTGCGGTCGGTACCTCCTCCGGTTTCGATTCGCCTACGGCCTTGCTTGGGACAAGGCGCGTCTCGGCGCGCCAGGGTTGGGGCGGGTGAGAAGTCTGGACTTTTTGAGCATCCTGCGCGGGTTCTCCTCTTAACCAACACATGCGGACCGTTGAGTTCCCACCGTGCCACGCTGGTTTTTTCATAGCCTGTCAGAGGCGTTCAGCCTCTTCACCATGGCCTCTTGTAATAGGCGGAACCGCCGTGCTATGAATGCCGAACTTTTTCGGCTATTTGACGTTCACCCCAGGAGTAAGACCCGCCATGGCAACAAAAGCCCCCGCCAAGAAGAAACCGGCACCGAAGGCTAAGGTGCGGGCGAAGCTCGCGAAACCAGCGAGCAAACCAAAGCGCACTCCTATTGTGGTCCCTGAAAAGCCCATCAGCATGACCGTCTCTCCCCTGGCTGCCAAACCGAAAGAAACGGCGAAAGAACGCGAAGACCGGGAACGACGGCGCCAAGTCCTCCATCAGATGTTGATGCGGAAGCGCCAGGAAATTATCAAAGAGATTGAAGGGAGTCTGGGCCAATCCCTCATCGAAGATAAACAGCGGCGGCTTGAATCCGCACGCGACGTCGGCGATCAAGCCCTCATGGATCTCGATCGCGAGCTGGGCATTTCCTTGATGGAAATGCGCAATCGACGTCGGCAAGCCATCGATGAAGCGTTGACAAGACTCAACGAAGGCACCTATGGAATCTGCGCAGAGTGTGGTGTAGAGATCAGTGAGCGGAGATTGGAAGCCGTCCCGTTTGCGAAGCTCTGCGTCGAGTGTCAGTCAAAAGAAGAACTGCTGGAAAAAATCGAGCGAGAAGAGGATCGCGACTAGCTGTTTCTCTTCGCGATCGGTTTTATCCCTGCCTCATAGTCCGTATCCCGTCAATCATGACCTGACTCTGCCCTCGTCAGACGAGGCTCGTGTTCTATAACCGCGCTTGGTATCCTATGCCGCATGCGGGAGTGGGATCGATGACGCCGACAGGGAATCGAGCAGTCGTCTTGGCCAGCGGAGGGCTGGATTCCACCGTCACGGCAGCGCTTGCCAAGCACGAGGGTTACGAACTCTTCTTCCTCACCATAGCCTACGGACAACGGCATGTAGTGGAAGTCGAACGGGCTCGGCAAGTCGCAGCCGCCTTGGGCGTGGCAAATCATTTGGTGATGAATCTCGATCTGCGCGCCATCGGCGGGTCGGCGCTCACAGGTCTGGCGGCAGTGCCGAAGGACCGGCCGAGAACCGAGCGGAGCCAGACCATTCCTATCACCTATGTGCCGGGCCGCAATCTCATCTTTCTTTCGATTGCGGCCGCGCATGCGGAGGTCGTGGGGGCGTCTCTCATCTATTTTGGTGCGAACGTGCTCGACTATTCCGGCTATCCAGACTGCAGGCCTGAATTCATTCGCGCATTTGAAGCGGCAGTGAAGGAAGGCACGAAGGCCGGTACGGAAGGGAGCCCCCTCCATGTCAAAGCCCCCTTGCTCATGCTGTCGAAAGCGGAAATCATCCGGCAAGGGATCGACCTGCATGTCCCGTTTCATCTGACCCACAGTTGTTACGATCCGGTGGGAGACCAGGCTTGTGGGCGATGCGATAGTTGCATGATCCGGCGGAAGGGATTTGCGAAGGCTGGGGTTGTGGATCCCATCCCATATGCGATAACCTCAGGATGTTGAAACAGGCGTCCAGCGTCGTTCTCACTCACTCAGACCCTCAACGTACAGAAAAAGTACGCCTCGGGTCCTCATTCGCTGCGGCCTTGCTGGCCATCCTGTTTGAACATCCTGAAGGGACATTCAATCGAGTATCTCCCAATCAAGGGTCCTGATCACATGAAAATCTCTATGATGTCAAAACTTCAGATCGGAGTGTGTTTGCTAGGCCTGGGCCTCCTCGCGGCCTGCGACTCCTCGGAGCCTCCCAAGCCAACAGTCGCAAGCGGCCCTGTGCCGGCCGAATTCCAAGTGGGCGAAGCCACATTCAACGCAAACTGTGCAAGATGCCATGGGAAACAAGCGGTGGGTACCGACCATGGACCTCCGTTGGTGCATAAAGTCTACGAGCCGAACCATCACGGAGACCAGGCCTTCCAACGGGCTGCGGCGAACGGCGTCCAAGCCCACCATTGGCAATTCGGCAACATGCCGAAGATCGAAGCCGTGAAACCGGACGACGTCGATCAGATCGTGAAGTATGTCAGGTGGTTGCAGCGCCAAGCCGGCATTCAATAGCAGCAGAATGCTGAAAAAGCCCGCCAGCGTCGTTCTCCCCTCGAAAGCATCCTCAACGTAGCCCAGAGGCTACGCTTCCGGTGCTTTCATCGGCTGCGGCCTTGCTGGGCGGCCTTTTTGAGCATCCTGCTAGACTTTCCCTCCACCTTTTTCCATCGGTAGCTTCGGAATGGGACTCGATGCAAGGATTGTTTCCTAACCCACTGTTCGGCTATCCACAAAACCTGTAAAAATTTCCGTCTTCAACTCCTCGAACATCAGCGTGCCAGATCTAGCCGTCCGCTGATCTTAAGTCGGCTGGTTGAGGGACAGGTCTGGGGCGTAGGACCAGCGGTTTAGGAAAGCGTTGTCATCACCCTACTCCAGCCTACTCAGGCTCACTCAGGCCAAGTCCAGCCAAGAGTTAAGAAAAAATCGACTTTGGCTGGAATAGGCCTGGGTGAGCTGGAGTGAGGTGGAGTTGAGCACAAAACGAGCACAATCGGTCATTTCAAGAGTTGAAGTGAGAGGTTGTCGAAGTAGGTCACCGCATCAGATTTTGTCCAAAGCCCAATCCCTCCTGTCGAAAAGGTTTTGTCGCAGAGATCGAAGACCTGCTTCTCGTCATAGAATACTTGAATGCGACAACCGCGGTTGATCACTTGTAAGGTGTGCCATTGCTTCATAACAATCGTCTGGTCAAAGTTTTGTAGCAGGTGCCGGATTCCATTGACGACCCGGTAAACCCGAATGTTCTGCTCCAGCGGATTAGCCCTCGTCAGATAATAGTTTCGATCATCCGTTGCCCGCCACATCAAGCCACCCCCCATATCTGCTTTGCCTGAGATTGGCAGGAAGGAGACTTGCAAATCCAGATCGGTGACCATCGTACCTTGAATCAGCACGACCTTGTAAGCGTGTTCGGCGCCTTTTCCCATGAGCTGACCAAGCATATGCGTTCCGTTATTGCTCGCTTCAGTTTGAAGGATCTTCCATTCCCCAGCAGGCCTCCCATCAAACAGGGTTCCTACCCGGAACTCAGGGGGGAGGCTCTCCGGCGGATCATCCTCAAAGGTCCATATACGAGAAGCATTCTCGGACGACAAACTAACCACAGGGGCAACAACTGCCACGGCGATAAACAGTAGAACGAACAGGTGAGTCAACTTCGACATTTTTGCAAATTCATAGGAGGAGACCGCGATTTTAGATCCTGATCAGTATGGATAAGTTAGCGGGTTCAACGGGCACATGTTCGATCGGGAGTGGACATTGAACCACGCTGATGATCATGCGCTGATCCAGACTCGTATTGATGTACCCATGGGGGGTATTCATAGGGACCAGCACGGTCTCTCCAGCTTCGATGGACTGATGCTCGGTCCCAACGACGACAATCCCTTCACCTTCCAGACAAAAGATGCAGGCTATTCTGCTGTCCTGGTTCGAAGCAGTAAATGTTGCAATGGAGCGTATTCGTTTGCCATACCCGTTTCCGAATGAAGCTATTCACCGAAAAGGTTTTCACGCTTTCGAACTCTTTCTTTTCCATCGGATGAGGTTCCTTCTCCTTATCGCCAGGTCACTTCTTCCCAGCAGAGGTGAACAAAGGTCTCAAAGGGAGGAAAGTTTTTGGTATTCTGCTCCTTGGATCTGACCCATAGATCAATTTCCATCCCGGCTGGGTCGGTTTCGCCTCCCGGCAGCGTGCGTTTCACGGGGTAGCGAACTTCACGGGTCTTGGGATCGCGCGACCGCTCCATCACCATGAAGTGGGCATCATAGTCCTTGTAGAGCACCTGATCGTTCTTCTGCATGGTGGCAATGCCCCACGCACCAAGATAGAGCCACGTTTTTGGATACAGCGGATCACCGTTGTTCGAGTCCCCATGTTCATAAATTCTAGTTGCGATACCTCCATCCTGGAACGGAGCCTTCGCAGCAAACCGATCAAAGACGATTTGATAGCGGTCTGAGCCCTCGACAAACTCTGCTACCACCTGCCCTGTATTGGTCAGCTCGTTCACATCGATGAGAATAGTTCCTTTCACAGAATTAAGATGCTTCCCGGCATAGTCGAGGTGGTCCCAGGGCGAAATATCGCGCATACTGCCGATGAGTGTGGCCCGTTCGCCTTTGAGGTGAAACTGACCGCTGTAAAACGGATGCTCGGAAGCTTTGAAAATTCTGGTCCCTTCCGCGCCTTTCGGGGTTCCAAATTGATCTTCTTCTGCCAGGGCTGAAATCCAACCACCCACTGCAATTGAGGCAACGAGGGTAATGACCCACACGGCCGCACGATTTGAAGTTGACACAGCTCACCTCCATTGATTGGCCGAAGAGTTGGTCCAAATACCCTCTTAGATGATGGGCGAGAAGGAATTGACAATCAAGGGATTAGTTCGAGCGAGTGAGGATGTTCACAAACAACTGTTTGTGAAGCTAGCTGGTTTTCCCTGGCCTTCCTTTCAATTTTCCATAGGTCTTACTGAGATCTGAATCGCCGATATCGAAAGGCAGTGGCCGATCATTAAAGGCCGCATGTGCATTGCATGTTACCGTTAGAATATTTTCCATCCTGACCTTGAACGAATTAAAATCTGCGCCACTCTCATCCGATTCCACTCCAGCAGAAAAACATCTTATTGCTTCTCGGACCCGACTAATTGCGATTGTCAAAATAACAGCTTTGACAGGAAGATCCACCTCTCTGAGATCTGGAGCCGCCATTACGACATACTCACCGGCTCTAACAGAAGCTGCCATTGAGTCATGCAGGGCGGACTTATATGTTGGATGCTTGATTTTGCAAAGCCATTTATAGGCGGAATACACTTCGCGCCAGGCAAGTTCAAAATCTTCATTTTTGAAAACTCGCTTGGCTTTCTGAGCTTCTTCCTGCCAGCGTTTTGCCAGTAATTTTGCGAGGCCTTGTGCTGACCAGGGCAGATCTCCAGTCTTCTGTTTCTGAAGTCGTTCCGCACATATTGGGTCTCCTGCAACGCACGACGCAACTAATGCATTTTCGTATAACGTAGCTGCGACCGCCGCCGCCTGCGATGTATATCCAATGCAAACTAATGTCCACACGGAACGAAGATCGTTAAGTGCTTTCTTTAAGAAAAGGGCGGAGAATAAAACATCAGGTTGACCGTAACGCTTGCTGGCTAACGTTGGTACTTGAACCCCTGCTTCATAACAATCACGTATCGCTGGCTCAAACTGTGACAACTGTGTCTTAAGCGCAACCCTTGCTGCCGCCTCCATTTGGTCACAAGCGAGCCAAAGCCCCTCTGGTCCCTTATGGTTTTTGTCCAGAATCATTTGTTTTTGGAACAGGCGAAGGATACGTGAAAGCCTTGGGAAAATCGACTCTGCTTTCGATCATGAGAAGGTTTTTGAACACTGTGCGCAGAACAACTAGGCAGATAGAGGACAGCGAAAGATCGTTGTGAAAACTCTGTCAACGTGGGGAGTCTAGCAGGATTTGAGCGAGAAATAGTTGTGGTCGTAAAGCAGTCAGCCACAGACACGTACTAGTGTTCTTGTGTTCATTTCGCATCTTCGATGCCGGCGCCGACCAAGGCCGGACTGGCTTGCTTCTCCAGTTCTTCCATCGGCGACAGAGTAGAGGGGCGAGTGGTCCTGAACTGGACAAGATCCTTGGAAAAAAGCAAATCGAGAGTCCAATCCAAAGCCACGAGGACTTTCTTTTCAAATCGAGGCAGTTTCATCAAGTAGATCGTTCGCCACAGCCACCAGGCCATGAAACCTGAAAAGTTCACGCCTAGAATGTTGGCCACGCCGGTCCGTTTCCCGATGGGGCCAGTCGCCCGATCGTCGAGTAAAGGCTTCCTCAAGATCAGAGGAAGACCGCCGATGGCAATTGGCAATGAACAATTCATCGCCCAGGGAATGATTGCATCTTGAGTAATCTGAACTCCGGGATGTGATCAGAGCACGGAATGAAGGCCATGTCGGCTACAGCCATTTCGCCACTTTCACTTGTCGCGATGATTTTTACATCATATGTGTCCACTGGAATATGGCGCTCACTATCCTCTGGCAACGAAGTGACGCTCAGGAATGAATAGCCTCCAGGACCTAAAAAGAAACTGAATACATCGACAAACGTGGCATCCATGAATTGCGGATCTTTCGTGGGATACACGTTACAGTTCGTTGCTCCGGCGCGGTCATTTCTCAGTTTAAGATGACTGCCATTGGCATGGAAGTTCTCCGGCTTCTTTCCCAAGGAAGTCAGTTTCACTTCTACATTCCTCACGGTCGAATCATCGCTGTTGACCAATGCGATACGATAGGTGTACAGCGATCCGCTGATGGGCGCTGCCTGCGACCGATCTACGCCAGGATTCACCTGTACCCAGGGTTCTCCTTCACGAATGATAATGGACAATTTTCCATTTCTTACATTTGCTCGTACATACAAGTGAACAGCCCATCCACAGAAACCCACAAACGCCATCCAAAATATCCACGTATCGGTGGACTTATCCGCTAACCATGGCGGTACATCTTCAATGCCGAAATAGATGAACCAGGCCTCCACATTGGAACGGGCTTGCCGTGGGGTGACGGTCGACAGCAACATAAGCACCCCAAGCACCAAACTTGGGAACGATTTAATAACCCATTTCCAATACACTCGCATTCCGTTGCTCTTGGATTTAAGGAATGACCGGCAAGTTTCTCTGATTTATCCGGCTACTCCGGTTCAACCAAATAAACGAGACAAACCAGATGAACCAGAGAAACCAGACAGACGAGCCACGAGTTAGGACAGTCGAAGCGATTTCCTCACGTCTTCGATTGGAATCTCACGCCAAGCGCCGGACGGGAGATCTTGCAGTGTGAAGGGACCGTACTGA
>CBDDRH010000169.1:0-17864 GCA_965233025.1 uncultured bacterium | reverse complement strand
CGGCTTATGAGTCCGCTGCTCTACCAACTGAGCTACACCGCCAGGGCCGCAAAATTAACGACTTACGATGCCATAGTCAAGGGCACTCTATGGCTCTGTGTCCGTCAGCCATCTTGTGCGCTTCGTCGTGCAGATCGGCAGGGGAGATCATCTTATACCGGCCAAATACCGAGCGCGTTCTGTGCCCTGTGAATGTCATGCTCACGACTTCCGGTACACCCGAACGGATGAGGTTTCGCGCAGTGGTCCGGCCCAATTCTCCCATGTTTTAGGATCACCCCTATTTTTGTAAGCCCGCGCATCTCTTGAGGAATAGCCACGCCCCCCATCCCACTCTATCCTGCGCTACTATTATATGATGGCTCAGGGGGCACAACAGACCAGGGAAGATAGTCCGAGGTTTACTACGAGGTTTACGATTGACTGCGTGCTTCCGCTCGCTAGTACGCAGCTTCAAGCGGACGGGTGTGTGCTTGAGAGCTTAGAGGATGGACATAAGCTCATTACCCCTGATTACCTGAGAGCAGGGGATCTTGTCAGAGTCCAACTATGGTTGGAAGGTGAGGAGGACTTTATCGACATCCCGCTGGCGGTAGTCAGTAAGGTTCACACACCCTGGATCACGGTGGGTGTGATTCGGGTGAGATCAACTGGCCGGTTAAGATTGAAACAGTTTATCCATGCCCTCCCAGCCATGCACGTTGGAAAGGCTGCTCACCTCGACGATCTTCTCATTCGGGCATAGCTCGGCGTCGCCCTCATGCGGGGATTCAACAACCTTGCCGGTCGCTTTCAATCAGATCCTTCATGAGTCATGCGGGCTGAAGTACGTCCGCGGTCGTTGTAAAGCGATCTGCGGATTTCCCAGAGGTATGATTCATTTGCGACTATTCAATGTTGGTTCTGCCCTCATTGTTCCGCTAGACTCGGCGCATGACTCATCCGCTTCCTTCTTCCTGTGAACGGGCGATCCTGGAACAGTTCCTCAAGGCGGAGGCGATGGCCTTGTGGGCGGTACGCTCTGCGCAAGCGCAGGATGTTCCACCCGGTGTGCTGCAGTTCTTGCGCCGTCATGAGGAAGAGGAGGCGCAGCATCTCAAGCAGTTTGAGCTGCTGCTTGGAGAGAAATCGCACGGCAAGACGGCTCTCCCTCGTATGCCCAATCAATGGAGAGTCCTTGCAGTGCATCTCTACGGGTATGAAACGTTGGGAATGGAGTTCGCAAAACTGTTAGTCGGCCTGCGTCCGGATCTGATCTCGATTTTGGAAGATGAAGAAGTGCATGTGGGATTTTTCGAGCATGAAATCCGTGCCATTCTTGTTCATGGAGGATCTGCCGCTGACGGTGCGCGACAGGCTGCTCAGGCTTGGAGACGGCGGCTGCCTCGAACGGTGGATCGCTATCTCCATGACGAGAGTCTCACACCATTTCGCGATGAACTGCGGCACTATATGCTCACCGCGGTCGATGCGCGTTTTCTTGCCGCGGGATTGCTGTCGCGAACGGAGGGATAGGGCCCGTACGCTCTCGTGACGACGGTTATGGGCACTACGGGCATGTAGATAGCAAGTTAAGTTGTCCTGTTTTTGTAGCACATGATCTGTCCGGTGTTCCCTCTCGACTTCTTTCAGGGCGGCGCCGAAATGGTGGCGCGTCTCATGGCCTCAGGATCAACGATCGGTCAAGTGCCCGATCCCGAGCCGACCCTCTGCGGCGTGGTGCGGCAGACTCCGCCTCGATCCGCTGCCCATCGGGCCGGTAGCGGGCCAAGCACCGGGGCCCATGGAACACCGCCAGGGTCCCATCCGGAGACTCGTGCACCCGGACCGTGACCTTCACATAATGGAACCGGTGCGGGTCGGGCGGGATCTGCAGACTTCGGCCCTGATAGCGCACGGTGTTGTCATTGGCGACGACCCGTTCTTCTTGCACGCACAGAACCTCAGCGAGGTTCTGGCCAATCCACGGGATGAAGGCCATCCCGGTTTCTGCAGTTGATACTGCAAATCGCTGGTTGTAGGCGGGGAGGAACCGCTCACAGAGAAACCGATTCGCTGCCGCCATCTCCGTGATGCCCGCGAGAGCCAACTCTTTGGGCAGCCGATCTTGCAGGGTGCGGAAAACCCGCTTCGACCAGCCGTGCGCTTCCGGCGAATAGGCGGCAATGAGCGTGCTCCCCAATTGCCGCAAGGCGCGATGCACCTGGGTGAGCCGTGTCTTGTCGACGCGTCCCCCGGCTTCTTCGGTGTAGCAATAGTGCGAGCCGCGATCGACATAGAGGGAACTGAACAGCCCCTGCGTCTCAATGACCGCTTGGAGTCCCTGGAAGCTACTCATCGTTCCTTCTTCCTCAACGAAGAAAGCGGAGTAGAGGGCACTCGTCGCATCATCCAGCGTCACAATCAAATCCCACTGACAGCCGGGCACCCACTCATGCGCGGAGCCGTCTTGGTGGAGCATCATCCTGGGTAAGGGTTTGCGCGGCCGCTTTTTGCGGTGCGCCCCGCGTCGGGGGGCGCGGGCGACGTGCCCCACTGCCTGGAGGGTCTTCTTCGCCCACGTATAAGAGCGCGTCCCCCCATGCTCGGCGTGCCAGCGCTCGTGAAAATGCTTCACGGTCCAGCCCGTATACCGACTCTCATAGAGCGGCATCATCCGCAGCACCTCATCAAGGGGGAGGGCCCGCCCGGAGGGACGACCGAGCCGCCGATCCTGTAACCCCTCCGCCCCGTCGGTGTCATAGCGGTCCCGCCAGCGACGAAACGTCCGTTCTGTAACCCCCAGCATCTCCGCGGCCTCCCCCATCGTCAGCTCCCGTCGCTGTTGTCGTCCATATAGTTCTTCAAACCGCATCTGTCTCACCTCCTGTAGAACGGTTGCCCGTGTCATGGTGGCATTCCGTGAGGGGCCACCCTAAACCGGACAGATGATGTACTATCTACCGGCCTAGCGTGGCGAAGAGCGGTTGTGTTAGGGTCATGCCCGGTGTTTCCGGCAGCGTAGCGGATGGCGCGGGGTATCTTCCAGCTGTGGACCACGAACTTTTGTTGACGATCTCATCCATTCTTGGAGTATTCCATCTATGAATATGCAGATTGCTTCTTGCTGTTCGATCATACGCTCGACTCGAAGACTTCTCCCGTCGTTGTATCTCATCATTACGTTTGCTGTTTCTTTCCTCCTGCCGTTCGCTTCGCCGACTGCCTGGGCAGAAGTGGCGGAAGATTTCCGAATATGGGGAAATGTCACTGCACGAGGAAATTTCGGGTTTGCCGACCCCGACCTCAAACGATGGCGTTGGTGGATGGAGGTCCAGCCTCGGACGCGAGAATCGGGAAGTGAAATGGACCAACTGTTGATCCGTCCGGGGGTCGGCTATGCGCTCAGTGACCACTCCACGGTCTGGATTGGGTATGGGCATATCACAAACTATCCGGTTGTCGGTGACACGATTCAAGAAAACAGAATATGGCAGCAATATATGTGGTCAGGGCCGACACCTCTCGGCGCCTTTACCAGTCGAACGCGGTTTGAACAGCGTTGGCAGGAGAACGGAGACGACACCGGCGGGCGGTTCCGTCAATTTTTCAAATTTAACTGGCCCTTCTCTTTTCATCCTGCGGCAAGCTTCGTGACATGGGATGAAATGTTCGTTCATCTGAACACGACGGACTGGGGAGCGAAGCAAGGGTTCGATCAAAACCGTGGCTTTGTCGGTATCGGGTATCGTTTCAATCCTATTGTCCTGACAGAAGTGGGATACATGAATCAATATATCAACAAGGCCAGCATCGATAGCATAAATCATGTTCTCTCGCTGAGCCTATTTCTCGATTTTTAAGCCGATCCTTGGATCTTGAACGGAGTCGCGATGGACTGCGTGTTGTTGCGGCATGGCATCGCGATGGTGCGAGATGAATGGGAAGGACGGGATGCGGATCGTCCCCTGACCGAACGAGGAGCGATGCGCGTAGCCCAGGTAGCGGCTGGTTTGAAGCATCTCGACGTACAGCCGACGCATATTTTCTCGAGTCCACTACTCCGGGCGATCGAGACGGCAAAGATTTTACAGAAGTCGCTGCGAGTTCGCTCCGCGGTGCAAATTATTGACGAACTCTTGCCGGATTCGCCTCCCAATAAGCTTTTGTCAGGTCTTCAAAATGTTCTCCCGGAATCCTGCGTGCTTTTAATCGGGCATGAGCCGCAGTTGGGCATGGCAGCAAGTGTTCTACTGACGGGACGGCCATCCATATCGTTTCCCTTGAAGAAAGCCGGGGCTTGCCTGATCGAGCTGTCGATCCCGATCAAGCCAGGTCGAGGCGTCCTTCGTTGGTGGTTGACACCTACTCAGCTGATGGCCATGCGAAAACGGCAGCAACCGTAATGCTGAATGTTGAATTTGTAATGTTGAATGTTCAATTGGACATTCAACACAGTCTGTGTGGTGTATTGAGAAAAATTTTGAGTTGTACTGACCTAATTCACAATTCCTAATTGCTAACTCCTAATTCCGCACTCAGCCCTCACCACTGCTTTCATTGGGCGGTCTGCCAGGAATGTCTTTCTGACGAAGCAGTTTCGTGAGGTAGGTCCGTTGAAGGCCGAGTTCTTCTGTTGCCCTGGTTTGGTTCCATCCATTTCTGCGCAACGCCTCTTCGATGATCTTCCGACTGTAGACCTCCATGCTCTCATGATAGTGAAGGGGGAGAGATCCGGTCTCGGTCTTGGTTGCCGAGGGGAACGGTGAATCGGCTAGATGCAGGTACGCGGGCTCAATGGTGTCATCGGGACACAAGATGAGCGCACGCGTCAGCACATTTTCCAGTTCGCGTATGTTGCCAGGCCACTGATACTGTTGCAACGCCTGTACGGCATGGTCACTCAGGGTGCAGGGGCGGTGAAGTCCTATTCTGACCGCGCGATCGACGAAATGCCAGGCAAGGGCAGGGACATCGTCCATCCGTTCACGCAGGGGCGGGAGTGTCACGGTGATCACCGCGAGCCGATAGTAGAGATCCTCACGAAACGTGCCCTGTTGGATTGCGTGCCGTATGTCTTGGTTCGTGGCCGCAATGAAACGGACATTGGTGTGAACCGGCTGGGTTCCGCCCACACGATAGAAGGTCTGATCCTGGATGACCCGCAGCAAACGGCTTTGTAAGAGGAGCGGCATATCTCCGATTTCATCAAGAAATACGGTTCCTCCTTCTGCCACCTCGATCTTCCCTGGTTCCCGTTTGAGCGCCCCGGTGAAGGAACCCTTTTCATGGCCGAAGAGTTCGTTCTCGAGCAGCGACTCCGGCAAAGCCGCACAATTGACCGCGACGAAATTTTTCGAGCGGCGTGGACTCCAACGATGAATGGCGCGGGCCACGACTTCCTTTCCCGTACCGGTTTCACCGAGCAGGAGAACGGTCACGTCGGACGGCGCGGCCTGTTTGGCGATCGTGAGTTGCTCGGCCATTTTGGCGTTGGCCCCCACGAGGTGCTCGTACCGATCGTCGACTTCTTGACGGAGGACGTCGACCTGACGGTGCAGTGCCACGGTGGCCAGCGCTTTTTTGACCACGACGGTCAGGTGGTCGGCGTTGAACGGTTTCGTCAGGAAATCAAATGCGCCTAACTGCATGGCCTGCACGGCGCGCTCGATGGTGCCGAATGCAGTCAGGATGATGATGAGCGGTGTGGTGTATGGTGTGCTGGAGTGCCCTTCGGTTCTCCGCTCGCTGTGCGAGGCGCCTCTCGCCCGTTCTAGGATATCCAGACCGGACAGAATTGGTAGTTCTAAATCCAGGAGTACAAGGTCAAATTCCCCTTGTTCAATCAGACGTAACGCGTCCTTGCCGTTGTCGGCTGTGACAGGCTCGTGCCCCATCCAGGTGATACGATTCTCGAGTCCGAGAAGAATATCGCGATCGTCTTCGACGATGAGGATTTTGGCGCGCATGGTGCAGGCTCAGGTGTTTAGGCTGAAGACTGAAGGCCAATAGCCAGGTCCTCAGGTAGAATACTCAGTGGAATTCTAAATTAAGCACTCAGGAAAATATACTCCTCAATCGTGAAATCGGAAGGCTGAAGGTTTCGGAGCTTCAGTCTAAACCCCTTCAGCCTTCCCACCTCCAGAAGCCACCGGCACTGTGAAGTAAAAGCGAGTGCCGGCTCCGGGCATGCTCTCCACCCAGATGGTTCCTCGATGCATCGTCACCAGGCTTTTGGTGATGAATAGGCCAAGCTGAGCACCCTGAGCGGTGGGTGTGGCAGACGGTACCTTGGAAAACTCCTGAAAGAGTATTCCGACATGAGCCGGGTCAATCCCGCAGCCGGTATCGGCGACAGTGGTTTGGACAAAGCCCTCGGGGGTCGGTCGGAAATCGACGGTGATGCGGCCGCTCGGCGGCGTGAACTTGATCGCATTGCCGATGAGATTCCAGAGAATCTGCTCCAGCTTATCGCGTTCCCCCAGGACCGCTGGAAGCTCATCCGCATGCACGATCTCGAGTGTAATCGATTTTTCTGCCGCGATGGTGCGCAAATTGTCGGCGACCTGAAAGGCCGTGGCTTCAAGGCAAACCGGCTCGAGGCAGAGCATTTCCTTTTCGCTGTCAATGCGGGACCAATCGAGCAATTGATTGATGATTCTGGTGAGCCGATTCAGGTTATGTCCGATGCGAGTGAGGTAGGTCTGTTGTTGTTCGCTCACCGGCCCTGCAATGCCGTCGCGCATATTATCCGCAAAGCTGCGAATGACGGTCATGGGGGTGCGCAGTTCATGCGACGCGACGGAGAGAAACAGTGACCGCCGCCGGTCGTGTTCCTGGAGGCGCTCATTGGCGGTGGACAATTCCTGCGTGCGCTCTGCAATACGCTGTTCGAGGTGCTGCGTGAGTGCTTCGAGATGGGAATAGGCTCTGGCATTGTCGATGGCCGCGGCCACGTGGCTGGCGATCGTCAAGAGCATATGGAGATCTTCGTCCGTGCAGGGTTGTGAGTCTCGGTCGGCGGCGAGGTACCCGAGCGTCTGGTTCTGACTCTGGAGCGGCACCGCGACGAAGGACGTCACTCCCGCGCGGCGAGCTAAGTCCAGTATAGGTGGTTGCATGCGGTCGGTCACGGCCTCAAGACTCAGGATGAGCAAGGGCTTGCCATGGATCAGCAGGTCGGCTTGAAGGCTGCCGTCGTTCTGGATCGGCACATCAAGATGGCGAGCAGCCTCCGCAATGTCCGGCGAGACTCCGGCGATTTGGGCCACATACGCCGTGTCTCGTTCGCGATGCCGCAGCATCAAAAACATCCTCGTAAATCCCAGATTGGCGATCAAGAGTTCCAGGACGGTGTTGAGGATCTGGTTCAGGTCCAGCGTCTGGGCGATAGCCGCACTGACTTGATGCAATGTGGTCAATTGACCAACCTGGTGTTTGATGGTGGCCATGTTCGCTGCAATGGCGATGCTTCGTTCCCGCAGCGAGTCGGTCATTAGGTTAAACATGCTCGTCAGTTGGCCGATTTCGTCGTGGGTGGAGAGTGTGAGGGGCACGGGCGAGCGGCCTTCAGCCACTTGTCGAGCCACACCGGCAAGGCCCCTCAGCGGCTTCGTGATACGGAGGGTGAGAAGGTGTGCGCCGAGCGCGCCTGCGCCGATAATGAGAGCGGTGAAGATCAGAATATTTCTGATCATCGTTGTGAGTTCGTGTTTGAGGTGCGCGTCGGTCAATCCTATTTGGACGACACCAGACACCAATGCCGGCCGTGCCGGGGATGAAGTGGCGCTTCCTTCATCCATCTGGATAGAAAAAGGAGACAGCGAGGCGTCTTCTTTTGTCGTTCGCAGCACCGGCATGGCAAAGTCGTACACGATTTCCTCCCACGTCCATCGGCCTCCTATCCTGGTGGAGAGGGAGAAAGGTGTCATCAGTGGAGTGGTAGCTGGCGATCGGAAGAGCTGCTTCGCTATCTGAGTGTCCGGGTAGAGAGGATGATCCACGGACCGCACGAGGCTGGCAGAGGATTGGCGTGACCCCTTTGTGTGCTGAGCGAGGATGGTTCCGTCTGAGCGGGTGATCACCACATACACCACATCCTGGACCGCCATGAGGCCTTTGATGAATTGTTGGAGCGTGTCGCGATCTTCGGCCACGAGGCCTGCATATTGGAAGTGTGCATTGTGTACGACACTGGTGAGGAGAATTGTTCCCAGCTGCTGAAGGGTGTGAGTCATTGCCTCTCGCCTCTCTTCGACGTAGTACCAGCTCAAGCTTGAACAGGCGATGACGAGAATGAGGCTGAAAAACAGTACAAACTTTGTGCGCAGGCCGAAGAACCGGTTCGCAGGTAATGGCACGGGAGCGAGGGGTTCCTCTGACTGGTAAGCAGGATTCACTTGCCCGTCCACATTAGTAGGTTTCATCGATGAAACTCGTCAGTTCTTTTGGAAACGTCATATCGAGGAACCGCGCGGTTTTGAGATTGACGCTGATCTTGAGTCGTTCGACCGGTACGGGGTTGAGCGGCAGCAGCCGTTCCCCGTCGAGAATGCGCTTCGCGAGCAGTCCTGTTTCCCGGCCGACATCGCCGTAGTTGACGGATATGCTGAGCAACGCTCCCAGGCGTGTGAACTCCGGTGAGAACCCGATCACGGGTATCTGACGTTCGAGCGCCGATTCAAGGATGAATTGTACGGACTCGTTCGTCAACACGGTGGAATCCGGTATGAGCCAGAGGGCCTCAACATCCGAGAGCAGTCTGCGCAACTGTTGGGGCACCTCCTTGTCACTCTCGACGGGAAGCCCCTTCAATTGAAAGTCGGAGATGGTGGCCTGCTGTACCGCGTCCTTCACGCGAGAAGAGGTTTTGGCGGGATCGTAGAGCGTTCCGAGCTGATGAAGGGCAGGCAGGAACATCCGCATGATTTTCAGCTGCCGGTCGACGGGGACCTCCAGGAGCGTACCGGTCATGTTGGTCGCTGTAAGCTGATGTTTTAAAGGGTCCAGGATCATCATGTAGACGATTGGAACATCCACAATTTCTATTTTCGCTGCCAATGCGGCTTTGAGCCCCACGGCGACGACCAATGACGCATTCGATGCCCGCAGCTTGCGCGCGAGCTTTTTCCCAAGCTCCAGGTCGCCTTGCGCATCGTATTCCGTATAGATCGCTCCAATGGGGCCTGTGGCCTTCAAGCCTGCAATGGCCTCGTGATACGCCGCAATGTCGGACGACCGCAGAATGGCAATGTCCATCGCCGCGGATTCGGACACATAGGGGGAACAGAGGCCGAGCAACAGAACGATGCCCAGGACTGCCATTCGGAACTGAAGGCTGAAGGCTGAAGGCTGAAGGTTTCGGAACTTCGAATCCCGAACTTCGGCCTTCAGCCTTCGTGGCGCTTCACGCGCCACAGTCTGTGGCACGGACCGTTCCCAATACATGCAAGGCCTTTCCGTCACGATCTCGAATAATTTCACCTGTCCAGACCAACCACTGAATGCTGCCGTTCTGTCTCATGACACGGTGCTGTAATGTCACGTCGGTGTTGGCTTGATCCATCGCCTGGCGCATCGCGCGCGCCATCGAGTCCCGATCCTCCCGATACACGAGCACTTGCCAGTCGTACTTCGTACGAGGTTGCGCCCTGTCCGATAGGCCGAGGAGCCTGTCGACCTGCGAGGACCAATAGATGTGATCGGTGTGGAGGTCCCAGTTCCATGTGCCCACCTCTGCCGAGGTCAGGGCAAGGCGGAGCTGTTGTTCATGAGTTCGGAGGGTGTGTTCGAAGCGCTTCCGCTCGGTAATGTCAGTGGAGATGCCGCAAGTCGCATAGGGCTTCCCGGTATGGTCGCTAAGCGGAAACTTGATCGACAAATAGGTGTGCAACCCGTCCTCGTGCGGCGCAAGCTCTTCATATTCAACCATACTGTTCCGCTCCAGAACTTGAAGATCGTTTGCGCGGAACGCGTCGGCAATCTCCCGTGGAAAGATTTCGTGGTTCGTATGACCGACAATCTGTTCGGTCGTGAGATGAAACAATTGCTCAAAGCGGCGGTTGGTAAACAGAAAGCGGCCATCGGGATCTTTCACATAGATGACCGCTGTGGTGTTGTCGGCCACGTCTTGCAGGAGTTGCTCGCTGCGGCGCAGCGCGTCCTCCGCGCGTTTACGATCCGTCACGCACTGGAGGGAGCCGGACATACGAAGAACCTGACCGGCTTCGTCCCAGATGGCCTGGCCGCGGGCGCGGAACCAGCCATATTCTCCTGTTTTGGTGAGGAGACGGTATTCCACGTCGTAGGGGTCATGGCGGTCGATATGAGCCGTCAAGGCTGCGAAGACGCGATCCCTATCCTCGGGATGAAGCCGGGAAGCCCAGCTTGCTAAGACATCGGGGAATTCCTCATCGGTATAACCCAACATGGTCTTAATGCGAGGAGACCACCACACCGGTGTGTGTGGTGAACTCCACGGTTCGTCGGGAAGGACCCGTCCATCCCAGAAGCCGTCATTGGAGCCTTGGATCACAAGCTCCAAGCGTTCCTCGCTCTGGCTGAGGAGGCGTTCCGTCCGTTCGACTTTCACGGCGAGTTCCTTCACCCCGATGGCGCGACGGAGCGTGTGCCGAAGTTCATCCCGATCATACGGTTTTGTGAGATAGGCAAACGCCCCCTCCGTCAACGATCCCACGGTGCGATCCCGCGAGATATGGGCGGTCACGATTACGACGGGGAGAGAGGGGTCTCGGTGCTGGATTTCTTTCAAGACATCAAGCCCATCGCCGTCCGGCAGGCCCAAGTCCAGTATGATGGCGTTGAAGCGATGGGCTCGAACGAGTTGGATGGCGCCGGCGACGGTGCCGGCAACAGTGACAGTGTAGCCATCATGGCGCAGCAAATCCTGTAATCCGATGACGAGGTCCTGGTTATCTTCCACGAGGAGAACGGAATAGTGGGAGGTTGCGGTGGCCATGGTGACCTCAGGCGCCTGAAAGTTCTGAGTTTTGAGTTCTGGGTTCTGAGTTCTGGGTCAACGGCTTTGCCGAGTTTTGAGTTCTGGGTTTTGGCTCGGAGTCTGCGCCAGAAGCAAGTTTGCTGCGGGTAGTCAAAATGATGCTGTTCAACATTCTTAGCAGCCCATCGCATTCTTTCAGTAGTTCAGCAAGCTCTTGCTGATCGTGAGGCTGAGTTTCTCGAGTAAGGCGTAACCAGTATCCCGTTTCCCGAGCCTCCTTCGCGGCAATCGCCAGTTTAGCCACGAAATCCTTACTACTGTGTCCTCCCAAGGCTTCCTCGACGTTTGCTCCAATGGAGGTCCCGGACCGGAGTAGTTGTCTGGTCAGAACGAGGTTGACATGATCTTTCGGCTGTCGGCGAATATACCCAACGAGTTGCACCGCAAAACGGAAACTCTTGTCCTGAACAATGCTCTGAGAACGGCGCTGTTGCATGTCTAGCTCCTAAGACGCAGGGAGGTTTTGAGTTCTGAGTTCTTGGTTCTGAGTTTTGGGTTCTCACTCAGAACTCAGCACTCTGAACTTCTCTCTCCTTGCCTTTCAACTCAGAACTCAGAACTATTAAGCCAGTACCTTGCCAGCAGCCGGCCCGTGACCAGGCTGTCGATCGGGGCGCCCAACGGGTGTGTAATTCATCGGTGCAACCTGAATGGAGGTCTGTGAGTCGAGTCATGTGCGTTCTCCAGAAGCCGTCTGGACTTGAGAGGCAGGCGGGCGGTATGGGCGAGAGGCAATCTATCACAATAATGTGTGCTGGAGGAGAATCCGAAAGAGGAGGGAGAAATCTGGCTATTGGAGTGGATGGAGGACCGGTGGGGCTCCATCTAGTGGATGGCAATGTCATGGATGGAGGATCCTCCCGCATCGTAACTCACCTCACCGGCAATGATGCTCCCCGCAACAAGTTACGCGGTATTCGGCAAGGAGAATCAACAAGTAAAATTAGCAAGAGCCGTGCTTGAGGAAACGCGCGAGACGAATGGGGCATGCAGGACGGGTGAAGAGGTTCTGAGTTCTACGTTCTGGGTTAGAAGCGGATACGATAGGCGGAACCGGAGAGGATGAATCAGGACTGTCTCGATCCTATGGATGAACGTGACACACAGATAGACCAAACAGACCAGAGCAGCCAGGTCGCTGTCAGGCCGCGACTTTCGGCTGCTGGGATGAGTGTGGTGTCCCTCCGTCATGCGATTCCGACGTGAGACTTCCTCCTTGCTGGTCGTCGTGGGGGTGAATATCGTCATCAAAGATGTTGAGGCCGACTGCCCAAACGAGCCCCAGCGTGCCCATAAGCAATGCCCACACGATGATCCAGGGAATCCCTATATTCCATTGGCAGATTTCAAGGCCCACCAGCCCCATCAGCAATACCGAGGCAATGATTCCCTGTGTCATGGCTGCATCTCCCTTCATCGATGGAGCCGCCATTGGCTGGCCCGGACTATTCATGAACTGCTCTATTGCATTCGCCTGGCTTTGAAGCGACTTCGCGTCGACATGTATACTCAGCAAGCTATGTGCCCGATATGAAATATGCCCGTCCTCTGTCGCAGCCTATGGTTTTTCCAAGCATTGCATCCCTGGGCAAGTTCCTGCATGTGGATAGAAAGCGGTCCACGTGAATCGAAAACGATTCGATACTGAATCCAATTTGATTATGGATCGATAGGAATCGGCGAGACCGCGACGGCTCATGCCAGCCCAACATGGCCATGGTGACCGACCAGAGCTTCGACCTCCGCTTACCCCTCCTTACGAAGGAGGGGAGCAGACAGTGAGCCGAGAAGTCGGAAGAATGATTTTGAGATAGGCTCTTATCCAATAAACCGGATGAACGAAATCAACCAGATGAACCAAATAACGGTGTGACTGTGCGGGGTTACCGAACGGGGGCTTGGATGGAACGAAGATCCCACTTCGCTACCTCGGAAAGACCGATTTGATTAAGCAAGTGGGCGCGTTGTCTGCGAAGCGCTTGGTCTGAAGGGCTCGAGTCGATCAACTCACACAGGCAGGCCATGGCGTCGTACCAAAAACCACGCAAGGCATTTCGCAGCACGCTTTGCCGGTCGCAGCTCAAGTCCACTTGCATTTCTACGAGGCACGTACTGAACTCACAGCGCTCGATTACGCCGCCGGCCACAATATCCTGCGACGGCGAGTCTGGATTGCGAATCGCGGAGATGTACCAGCGATATTGCACGTCTGGTTCAAGCGCAAGGTCCCAATCTTTGAGATTGATGGATTGGACTCCTGCATGGCTTGGTGTGGGAATCAGGCCTTCATGCAGCGGCGTGACTGATCGGACATCGATCAGCGTAAATTTTAGCGGGTATGTCGTCGGTTTTGAGAGAAACCAGTTCAGGACGGGAGACTTCTTGACGGTGAGCCCGACATGGTCCGGCACCAAGGCCACGAGGACAGGATCGCTTCCGTCCGTTCCGCGCAATCCACCACCCACTCGAGCACGCGGGGTCAGCTTCTTGGGGGGGGTGTAGAGGGGAAGTGTCACATCCTCCGCCGGCACTGACTGAGCGACGCTAGGCTGATCCGATACCGCCAGGGTCGTGGCTGGATCACACAACCCCAGGCTCAAGATCAGTGCCACTAGCAGAGAGAGAGGCATGCTTCGCACCGGTAGAGATTTTCTACCCAGGTGTTCAGGCTGAAGACTGAACACTAACATCCTTCAGTCTTCAGCCTAAACTGCCTGGGTCGTTCCGCAGACTGTAGCACAACACAACGTCACGTTATAGCCAGTTGTTCAGCAACAGAAACGGCGACCAGTATGCCGGATGTTCATAGACTCGATCAGCCAAGAGCTTCTGCTGTGCTTGCTGCAATGCCTGTGCCTTCGACCGCGTGGGATTCCGTAGTTGCCGGTAGAATTCGGAGACCAGAGTCGCCGAGGCTTCATCGTTGATGAACCAGAGTGTTGCGAGGGCACTCCGGGCCCCAGCTTTGATGGCCACACCGGCCAAGCCGAGCGCCGAACGGTCGTCGCCGATGCCGGTCTGGCACGCGCTGAGGGTCAAGAGTTCCAGTGGATCTTTTCGATACCGGAACAGTCCAATTAAATGGTCCAGCTCATTAATGGTGAGTTTGCCGTTATAGGTCAACAGATAGGACTGGGTGGTGTCTGCAGCAAACCAGCCATGGGTAGCGATGTGCAAGATGCCATAGGGGTGATCTTTTAATTCTTGTTCGAGACGCGGAGTCAAGAACTCAGCATTCAAGAGTTGATCCCCTTGGTAGAGTGTTCGGATGGAATTGATTTCTTCTTCGACGAAGGGAAGGGAGGGAAATCCTTGAACGGCTCGCGTGAGCCCGCTCGACAACATGCGGACCTTGTCACGGTCAATCGGCTTCGGATCGGTGAGATTCAGGCCGGGCGTGGTGGCTACCGCAAATTTTTCGATGAGAAACTGTCCGCCGTCATGGAGCGCGGCCATCGGCACCGTGCGGAGCGGGCCATCGGGGATAAACACCAGTGTATCGATCTGGAAGGAGGCCAAATCGGGCTCGAGCGGGCGGATCAACCAGGTATACAGTTGTTGGGCGTGAGGGAGATACTCGCGCGTCGTTCGCTTTTCAACCGTTTTGCGAAAGGCACGCACTTCCTGTGTGAGCGTGACTGATGAGACAGGAATCGACAGCCGTTTCAGTCCATTGGGGAGGCTGACCAGCAGTTCCAATCGATCCGCGAAGACGATGGGATACACCACGGCCGTTCCGGCGGCCAGCCTATCCAGCTGCGTGATACGCGCTTGCAGCGTGTCTACACAGTCGTCCCTGAAGTAATCCCGTAACTCGGTGGCCTTGTAGGTCTCGATCGTGTCCCGCGCGCGGCGCAAATACGGCTCGGCCCCTTGCGAGTCGTCGGTCAGCGAGGCGCGCTGGAGCAGCAGATCGGCCAGCTCAAAATAGAGCGCGCGGACCGAATCTTCTCCAGCAAAAGAATCGTTCCCCCATGCGGAAGCGACTTCCATGCGAATGGGGCGTAGGGTCGTGGTGGTATGGTCGTAGGAGGCAATGGCCTCGTCCAGCTTGCCCGTCGCTGCCAACACACGACCGAGTTGCCATTGCCAGCGAAAGAGCGACTCCGGCGCGTTGGCCGACTGGGCGGAGAAAATCGCGCGTCTGGTGAGTTGCAACGCCTCGTCATAGCGATGTTCGGTTTCATACAAGTGCCCGAGATAGCCATCGGCATAGGAGCGCATCCTTGTGTCGCCGACTTGCTCTGCCACGGTCGTTGCCTCCAGGAGCACGCCGGCCGCGCGCAGCAGCAGAGGTGCGTTCATGGCCGGCATCGAAGTACGGAGTTGCTGGTAGCCCAGTCCCACCTGAATGAGATTCATGGCCTTGTCGTGCGAAGGTTCAAAATCTTTCAGGGCATCGAAGGCGCGATCTAGCCAGTTACGCGCGTCGTCCGGTTGATTCAGCTTCAACTCCATGCGGGCCGCGTTGATCTGGGCCCGCACAGTCAGAGGGCGATTACCGGCCGCTTGCGCCTCGTGCGCGCTGGTGACGAAGGCGGCCAACGCATCCGCATCGTGCTGTTGTGCGATGTGGGCGATGCCGAGGTCGTTGTGGATGGCAGCGATGAGGCGTCGATCCTCATCGGCTTGTGCGATGGCCAACGCTTGGGTCAAATACTGCACCGCCGCGTCCGGTTTGCGCGCCGCCAGGTATGTACGACCAAGGTGTTCCATCACGGCGGCGATCCGGTCACGATCTCCTGTCTGTTGTGCCAGGGTCAGCGCCAGTTCCAATTGCTGCAAGGCCTGATTGACCTGTCCCAACGATTCCGAGGCCTGGGCAGCCTGTGCCAGGGCCTGGCTTTGTTCTTTGACCTTGCCGTCTCGCTCATAGAGATCTGCCGCCTGCTTCCACGCGGCGAGCGCCTGATCAAACGAGCCCCGTTGGTATGCTTGAAGCCCCTGCGTCATCAAGGTGTCCGGAGCCGGCTCGCGCGCGGCGACCGTTCCGGATGCCTTAGCCAGTACGAACCCGGTCGCGAGGATGAAGAGCAGGACGAGCTTGAGCAGATGGTTGATTTGGTTCATCTGGTTTGTTTTGTTTATTTGGTTGATTTTGTTCATGGGAAGTTTCGTTCAATGAGTAGTACGGTTGAAACGGAATGGTCGTTTATGTCAGCCGCACCATTGGAGATCCTTTTGTCGCTCCGGGTTGATCGTTCAACCAAATAAACCAAATAAACGAGACAAACCAAACAAACGATCTTAGAAGAGATTGACCACAATCCCCAGATGCACTCCATGATCCTGAATTTTGTTTCCGAAGTCAGGCACATCCTTCAGTTGATGCCCCCAATAGACTTCGAAGCTGGCCCTATCGTTCGGCAGGATATTCCACCGGAGCCCAGCGCCTACGCTGGCGAGCGTGCTGGGAAAGCCGGTGATCGGCGCCGTTACGGAAGGACGGTTGTCACCCAGGTTCCATCCATGCGCGACGTCGATGAAGGGGGCAAACTGCACCATCGGTTCGCCGCTCGCCCAGCGGAGCAACGGAAAGCGCGGCTCGATTGAGGCGATAAACGAGTTGTCGCGCAGGATGGTCACTTCGCGGTAGCCGCGCACGGTGTACCGTCCGCCGAGCGACACCTGCTCAAGGGGAAACAACGGCGAGTTGGTGAGTTGCAGGTCCATGCGGCCGAGGAGTTGCATGCCGAGCCACTGCTCGCCGAACTGTTTGATCGCCTGCGCCTGACCCAACCAGGAGAAGAACTGCCCGTCCGGCGTATCTGGGTTCGCATTGATGGTTGCGCCCAACACGTTCAGCCCCACGCTAAATCGCGATCGGACGGCCAGCACGGTATCGAGCGTGCGGTGAGTCCAGTCCTGCGCAAAGCGGAGTGCAGACACGGTTGCCGCGCCGTTCTGAAATCCGGGGAAAAAATTAAATGGGACATTGCCGAATAAAAAGCTCTGGGTAAACAGATGTTCCCCGATGATCGAGAGCGCCACCTCATCGGTCACGGTCTTATAAATCGGGTGGCGGAGGCTCAGGCCGATGATCTCCGTGTTGGTGTTGATGTTCAGCGGATCGAAGGGCGACTCGATCAGTTTAAAGTCGTAGCGTCGGTAGTACGGAGAAAAGGTTGTCCCGTATCGGTTGAAGGGGAGGGCATAGGAAGCGTATACAATCGGAAAGGCGCCGCTCGATTGGCCGTAGCTGAGGCTGAGTGGGTCTCCGCGGCCTGTGAGGTTGTCGTGGGTTAGGGTACCAATCCCACGAATCTCTCCGACCAGCGGCGTCTGGTAATTGTTGACTTCCATCGCGGCATGAAATGGATTCCGGTCCTTCACGCGTACGTTTAGCACGCTGTCGCCCTGTTGGTCGCCGGGCCGCAGTTCGGCGTTCACGCGCTCGATCCGGCGGTCCTGCTGCAACAGTTGCAGTTGTTCCTGTAGCGGGCCGAGTGTTACCGGAGTGCGAATACCGAGTGCGAGGCGGTCGCGCAGGTAGGACGACTGGAACCAGCGGTTGCCTTTCACGTCGATCCGGGTCAGTTTTCCTTCGACGACCTGTACCGTGATGACGCCTGACGCGACGTCCTGATCGGGGATGATCGCGCCCGAGGTCAGGTAGCCCTTGTTGATATAGAGAAGCGTGAGGGCCAGCCTGAGCCGCTCCAGATCCTCGGTCACCAACGTCCGATTATTGAACGGGGCCGTCACCTCTGTAATTTCGGCATCCGAGAAGACCGTGTTACCGACCACATGCACGTCGCGGACGAATACCCGGATGGTGCCGGGCTGTGTTTGCACCTCGCCCTCCGGCGGGAGTGGGACGATGGGGAGCACGGGACTCGGAGATGGTGTTGGCCGCACATATTCT
>CBDDRH010000168.1:0-5108 GCA_965233025.1 uncultured bacterium | reverse complement strand
GCTCTCGTTTTATCCCCTGGAAGGAGTTTTGAGACATGAGTGCACCTGTGTGCATTGGCGACTATCTCCGCTTATGTGATCTACAACATAAGCGGAGATATGTGGCGATGTCAGTTATGTGATCCATGACCTGAAACCTTTGAACGACGCGCCCTCCCTCCCTGGGACGGCAACATAACTTTCTATCGATACTGGATCGCACAGCCATCCGGGCTGGAAAGAGGTGATCCATGTTCGATGAATTGATCAAGACCGACAAGGTGTTGACGCGCTACCGAAATGCGCCACTGGCCCTGGAGCGGGAGGAGTTCTTACGGTACTTTCGCCAGCAGGGTCATTCCCTCTGGCGAGTAAGGGCCGTCAACTCCATGCTGATGGCCATCGTGAGCAATATCGACTGGCACGACGCGGCCATCTCTACGGAAGAGCTAAGAACGGCAGCCGAAAGATGGCTCGGGTCGAAAGTTCGACGCCACGAGAAAGAGAGATCCGCCCAGGGGATGCGGCAGGATTTCGTTTCTATAGGCAGACAGTGGCTTCGGTTCGCCGGTCGCTTTGTAGAGACGGCCCGGCTGCCTGCTGCGTTTGAGACGGAGTCCGACTCGTTTCTCCTCTATCTCGCCGAGGAGCGGGGTCTGTCCAGCTACACGGTGGCTCTACGGCGAAGGTCGCTTGGACACTTCCTGAGTTGGCTAGCCGGGAAAAACTGCGCTGTCGGGGACGTTACCCCGCGCACGATCACCGAATACTTCTCAGTGGAAAGAGCGTGGGCCAGAGCGACCGTTAAGTTCCACGTCAACACACTGCGCTCATTCTTTCGCTTTGCTGCCAGCAAGGACTGGTGCGATGCCAAGCTGGGAGGCGCGATCTATGCGCCTCGGATTTTCGCCTACGAGAGCTTGCCACAAGGGCTGAAGTGGACCGACGTAGAGCGCCTCATCAATGGCCTCTCTGGAGCGGGGCGGAAGGAGATAAGGGATCGTGCCGCGATCTTGCTGCTCGCCCTCTATGGGTTGCGCATGAAGGAAGTTGTCACCCTGACGCTCGACGATCTCGACTGGTCTACCAAACGGATCAATGTCCACCGCTCCAAGCAGCGCAAGCGTCAGTGCTTTCCTCTGTGCACCGAGGCTGGTGAGGCCATCATCCGTTACCTACGCGAGGTGCGTCCTCATTCGTCCCACCGCCAGCTCTTTCTCACCGAGCGAATGCCACACAGGCCGTATAGCCGCTGTGGGCTATCCAAAGCCATCACGGCTCGTATCAAGAATCTCGGCGTCACTCTCACGCACTACGGCCCTCACGTGTTTAGACACGCCTGTGCAACGCATTTGCTCGCGCGGGGATTCTCGTTCAAAGAGATCGGAGACCATCTCGGTCACCGAACTGCCCAGGCAACGCGTATCTACGCGAAGGTCGACTTGATCTCATTGCGGCAGGTGGCCGATTTTCGTCTATCAGGGTTGGCCGAAGACGCGGAAGTTGCCGAGTCCCTCGGTCCGAATCACATGGCACCCGAAAAGCTGAGCGCCTTGCGAGACCTCGCAAACATCGGAATCGGAGGTGTCGCGTGAAGGCCTCGACCGCAATTCAGGAGTATCTCACGTACAAAAAGGCGCTTGGCCTGGTGTTCCGGATAGACACGTACCGGCTCAACGCGTTTCTTCGGCAGATCGGCGATCCAGAACTTGAATGCATACACCCACAGCAGGTCAGGACCTTCCTGGACGGAAAGTTCAACACAGTCACTCCAGTCTGGTTCGGCAAGTTCACAACATTGTCCGGTTTCTTCAAGTACGCCACCAGTCGTGGATACATTGAGAAGTCGGTCTTACCAGTGACGCTGCCGAGGAAGCCGGAACGCATGAAGCCGTTTCTCTACACGGTCGAGCAGGTCAGGAGCCTCATCAATGTACCCGACACTGCGTATCATCCCAACAGCCACATCGAGCCACACACGATGCGCACTCTGTTAGTTCTGCTCTACGGGACCGGATTGCGACCGGGCGAAGCCCTAAGGTTGACGTACTCCGATGTTGATCTTGATCAATCGCTGTTGACCGTTAGGAGAACGAAGTTCTTCAAATCGCGACTGGTTCCCATTGGCCTTGAGCTCAACCGCCTGCTCGCCAATTACGAGGCCAAACGACCAAGTTGTCAACCAGCGGCGCCGGAGTCTCCGTTCCTTCGCTGCCGATATCAGAAAGGCTTAAAGATCGACTCGGTTGACGGTGCCTTTCAGTGGCTCCGGGCAGAAGCAGGTGTCCTGCGCCTCGATGGAACGGGATATCAACCGCGACTCTATGACTTCCGCCACACGTTCGCCGTGACCCGCCTCGTGACATGGTATCGGGACGGGAAGGATGTCCAGCGGCTGTTGCCCCACCTGGCCACCTATCTGGGACACGTGCATATTGATGACACAGCACACTATCTGACGATCACGCAGGAACTCATGAAAGAGGCGAGTAGTTGCTTCGAGCGCTACGCACTGCGGGAGGCCCCGCATGCGTGATCAGTCGGCACTTGGACCCTGGGTGAGACGATTCCTGCTGGAGCATCTGGTTGCAGAGCGGAATCTTGCCAAGAATACGCAGTACTCCTATCGCGATACGCTGGCCCTTCTCGCGCCATTTGCGTCGTCCACGACCAAAAAGGCGATCCACGAGTTAGCGGTTGAGGATCTGTCTGGCGATCTCATCCGCGCCTTCCTGAAGCATCTTGAAAGCGCCCGCTCCTGCTCGGTCCGCACCCGCAACCAAAGGCTTGCGGCCATTCACGCACTTGCCAAGTTCATTGGCGAGCGGAGTCCACAGCATATCGAATGGTGTGGTACCGTCCGGTCGATACCGTTCAAGCGGACGGAGCACAACCCGGTATCGTACTTGGACAAAGTGGAGATTGATACCATCCTTGCCACTCCCGACCGTCAAACGGTCCAAGGCCGCCGAGATTATGCGATTCTTCTCTTTCTTTACAACTCGGGAGCTCGGGTGAGTGAGGCTGCCGGCGTTCGAGTTGGCGATCTCGAAAGGGACTCCACGGGAACCGGGGTTGTCAGGCTTCACGGGAAGGGCAATAAGACCCGATTCTGCCCTCTATGGGCGAGCACGATAAGCGAGTTGCGGCACCTCGTCAACGGCAGGCAGGGCGATGCTGCTCTTTTTCTCAACCGCTACGGTGCTGCCATCGGCCGCTTTGGTATCCACGCCGTGGTCGAGCGCCATACGCAAACCGCGAAAGCGCGTCTTCCTTCGCTGAAGGCAAAGCGCGTGAGTCCGCACACGATCAGGCATACGACGGCCACGCACCTTCTTCGGGCCGGGGTTGACATCAACACTGTTCGGGCTTGGTTGGGTCATGTGTCAGTTGACACCACGAATATCTATGCAGAAACCGACCTCGAAACGAAAGCCAGGGCCCTTGCGGCTTGTGAAGTTAGTCCTGGTCCCAACAGACAGCCAGGAGGCTGGAAAAGCGATCGGGATCTCATGGAATTCCTGAGGAGCCTATAGCTCCCCATGTGATCTCTGTCGTTCGCGCAGCGAGCGATTGAGCCGAACAGCCGGAGTTGGTTCGTGGTGTCTGATGCTACTACTTCGCGAATTCTGAAGCCAGGATCGCCTTCGTACCAGATGGCCCGCGCAGTGTCAGTTGTACTTCCGCGTTGCCGGCTGGGACTTCGATCTGGAATATCAAGAATGGGCAGCATCGCCGCTCCATTCGAATCCACTCGGCGACTTCCGTTAACGAGATGGACTGTTCGGCCAGGCGGAAGGAGTACCCGTCGGGAAGTTCACGACGATCGTGGACCGAAGTACGCAGCTTGTGCAAGAGATCGTTGTAACGCGGGCGCTCGTGCGCACCAATCGCGTCTCTGTTGCAAACAAGCGCAGGCCGCTCGGCGCCGGCTGCCAGTCCACACATGCAGACGAACAGGCCAAGGAGGGATGTTGTTATCTTCATAGTCTGAGGGTAAAACTTGAAGTCGACTTTAAGTCAAGACCAATCTTCCGGCCCAATGACGATTGGCCAGCTCTCAAAGCGAAGCGGAGTGCCAGCTTCGACGATCCGCTATTGGGAGCGGGTTGCTGTGATGCCTGAACCCATGCGTAGGAGTGGACAGCGGCGCTACCCGCAGGAATCACTTCAGCGGCTGGCCGTACTGCGTCTTGCTCAGATGTGCGGATTTCGCCTGGAAGAAATGCGGCAACTTGTCCAGGGTTTCCGAGCAGATGTTGCACCGACGAGCGGTTGGCGTGAGTTGGCCCGGAAGAAACAAGCCGAGATTGACCAACAGGTGGCTCGACTCGTGGCGATGCGGCGGGTCGTGGGGCGCGTGAGGCGGTGCAAATGTCTGGATTGGACCGAGTGTGGACACCTGGCGGCCTCTGTTCTCAGAAGGAGCCCTGAATGATCTCACTGTTCTGGTACCTAATCGCGGCCGCTGGTGAGATCGCCGGCTGCTTTGCCTTCTGGGCTTGGCTGCGACTGCATAAGAGCGCGCTTTGGCTCCTTCCGGGACTAGCTGCATTGATTATCTTCGCAACGGCTTTGACCCGCATCAACACTGCGTACGCCGGTCGTGCATACGCTGCCTACGGCGGGATCTATATCCTGTCCTCATTGTTCTGGCTGTGGGGGATTGAGGACGTCCGGCCGGACCGGTGGGACGTGCTTGGTGCATCGATCTGTCTTGTCGGTGCTGCCGTCATTCTTTTCGGCCCGCGCGCTGTCTGACCTTCCCTCCACTCGAACACGTTTGATCCAGGCACTGGACGACTTATTTATGTTGTCCTGACACCCCTTCCCCCGCACGACTTTGGAGGCATTCAGCAAATGGATCACATAACTGACATCGCCACATATCTCCGCTTATGTGATCTACAACATAAGCGGAGATAGTCTCCGATGCACACAGGTGCACTCATTCTTGGAACTCCTTCCGTGAGATCAGCCAGAGAGAAGGTTAGGCCGGTTCGGTCGGCCCAATAAGTGAGGGAGCTGCGGATGGGATTGCGATCGCCTTGCGCCGTAAACCCTGGCTCAGGATTCGGAGCAACCGGAGCTTCGTGCCCTTCACCGCGATCGGTTGGCAGTTGAAGCCG
>CBDDRH010000167.1:0-5761 GCA_965233025.1 uncultured bacterium | reverse complement strand
CCAGAGCGCGTCAAGCCGCATGATGGCCGCATTGAACCAGAATCCGCGCATCCAATCTTGGCTTAAATCCCTGTTTACAAGTAAGGCGTCAATATCCGTTTTGGTTTCTTGGACATACCTATCCTCATTAAACCCCTGCGGTGGAAGTAGTTGCGCAGCAGGGATAAGGTAGTACTGACGCATCGCCCACACAGCACTAGCTGCAAATCGCCATGAGTGCGTTAGTTTCGGGTAGATATTAACTAGCACTCGAATCTCACGAAGGAAGCAATTTAGTTCAGTGTTGCTCTCTTCTTGATTCACAAATACACTCTCTTCTTGCTTTGCGCAGTACTATCCAACTATTGAGCATGTTGACTTGATTTGAGCCGTGGTCCTACTTCCGAATTTCGATAACAGTGTCACCCTCTTTCCTCAGCTTTGGCCGGACAAGTTCGGGATCGTTGGCATCAAGGCACATGAACTCCACTTCTGCCTTAGGAAAGTTTCCAAGAACATATGGTGGTTGAGCCTCAGCTGTATGTACCACTTGGAGCCTCTTCTTTTGACTCAAACAATATTGATTCGCCTCTTGGAATGCTTCTGCTTTTCAGTGTCCCAGACCCTGAAAAGCCTGTGGCGGCTTGGCGAGAAACCATAAACGTGTCTGGCCCAATAGGAACAACACCGGAGTTTGATGCGCAACCGGTCACAAGAACGACAATAACAAAGTAAATCATCTTCATTTGATCGTTTCCGAATGCTATTGCGTATGCCGCTCGGGCCGTACGCTATGACAGAATGCAAATTGCCATATAAAGATTCCCCGCGGCCCGAGTGTATATTCTTGCCACAAACGGGTCAATTCATAGGTACGCTCAGTTGCTGCGCCCCTGAGTGAGGCATCAAGGTACATGAATTTGAGGAGTGGGAGTCTCTGGCGACACCCCCTACCCCCACAAGAAACGTCCGCGTTACCTCCGGCAACGAAGGAGGGGAATCGCGCTGCGGTGCTTATCAATTGAGGAAACTCACTGTGGTGCGATCACAAATCCCCGATCTGGACCCACGGAACTCGGGCAAAGTGCTTGCGATCATAGGTGAGGATCTGTGTGAGTCCGCGCTCTCTCATGTGGAAGGCGTTGTACGCGTCCACGAAATCGATGTTCGCATGGGCATAGAGATCGAGAGCCATAAAGAGCAGCGGGGTTTCGGGACATTCGAGATTGGGTGTATTCAAGATCTTCTCGACTTTCGCGGCGATATCCGGCTTTTCCAGTTTGTAAAAGGATTCCAGTGTCCAGATAATCTCGGCGATGACCAGCAGACTCGTTGTCAATTTGATCTTGCCCCGCAGGGCATCGCGAAACAGTGTCTCGGCTCGCTTGGCTTTGGCCGGGTCATCATTGGTCGGAAAACGGAGAAACACATTGGTATCCACGAAGAGACTAACCATGCCCGGCTACCTTCTTGGCTACGGCCTGTCTCACAGACTGACGAATCTTTTCAAAATCTTCCGGGTGCACTGACGGCTGAACTGAGCCTCCGAGATCAAGAATCTTCCCTTTAATAACTTTCAAAACCACTTCCTCGGCTCGCATCACAAAGGAGACCTTCTCCCCTTCTTTCACTCCCAAGCGATCACGAATGGCCTTGGGAATCGTCACCTGCCCTTTCTGGGTTATCGTAGATTTCAACATGCATACCTCCATCACTATTTATAGTATTTTTTAGTACTACCTCGCCATCGAGTCAATCTCTGTCCTGAAATGAGGAGAAACACAGGGGGGAGTCTCACGACACCCCCCTTACCCCCCAACAGTGGTGCGCCCGCGTTTACGCCGGCGCTTAGGATCAAATAACCCGGTTGAGGAGCTCTGAGGATTGGTAATCGGGGGGAATTTCAGGTGATCGTTGACAATGGCGTGAAATGTGGTCGGGCACAGGTCAGTACGGAATCAGTCTGGTGCGCTTTTTTGCGGGAGAGACGTAAACCTGTACCGCGAATAGCAAAACGTGATGCCTTGCGGAAAGCGTAACCGTCTGATTACGCCAGCATCAGCCGCTGCCCCTTGGGCTCTGGGATGGGACGGCCAAATTCCTTGGCCGTATCAAGCCAAAGCTGCATCGCGTCGTTTGCATTGGCAAGAGCCGCCGCCTGACTGTCCCCATGCGCCATGCAGCCGGGCAATTCTGGAACCTCAGCGACAAAAGCCCGATCTTCGTTGCTCCAGTAGATGATGATTTCATACTTGTGCATCAGTCTTCGCCTCCTTCGCCGGCCAACCGATACGTGAGCAACACCGCCCGGACTTGCCGCACTTGATACACTTTGGCTTTACTACCATCACGTTGAAGATTAATCAATTCAGTGATGCCCGATTTCCTAAAGAGATGATGACTCCCTCGCGTCCGCTCATCGAATCCAAGATGTCGAAGCAACTGACAGAGATCCTCGAAAGCAATGTTGGCATCTGATGTTCCTCGGAGAATTTTCTCAAGAAGTTTGTCATGTACTCCCATGTGCTATGGAATTTACCACGAGTCACTGTAGTTTTTGCAAGAAAGTAACGGTTCGAGACAGACTACGGGAAACAGGCACCACGGAAGCGGACCGAATGGAGCGGACAGCCTGTTGGCAGAAGGGCGCGCCCTGCTAGTGTTTTGGCATGGATAATCGAGAAACCGGAACATCAGAAGAGAGTGAAAAGGAAAAACGCCTTTCCACGGATGGGCCGGCGCTTTTGAGCGAAACTTCGCGAATGATCCTATGCGGCGACATAACGCTTGATGCTGAGTTTCTTGGCATGGCTGCGGGTCTGTGCCACATCGTACGCAAGCTGCATCCGAAGAAGGTGGTCCATGTCAGGGGCGAACGCTTTCTCAATGCGGAGAGCCATTTCAGGGGAGAGAGCAGACTTGCCGGCGAGAAGATCCGACAGGGTTGCGCGGCGAACTTTGAGAATATCTGCTGCTTTGGATACGCTTAAGCCCAGCGCGTCGATGATCCCGGTTCTGATCAGGTCGCCCGGATGGGGCGGATTCTTCATGGCCATTCTACAGTCTCCTTTCAGTGGTAGTCATTTAATCAATACAGAAGCTTCCCCACCTTATCCAGGTAGGACGCTGTGTAGAGGTGCAGGAGCCCTTTATGGCGAACATGGGTGAAAAACCCTCAGCGTCATAGAGTTTACCGGGCCGGCGGAAAGGATTCTCAGGAGGAGTACGAGAGGGGGGGAGTCTTACGACGCCCCCATGCCCCCTCCCCACAATGGTGCGCCCGCGTTGCCGCCGGCAGAACCTGATTCACATTTTTAGGAGAACTTCACAATATCAACGTTGTTTCGCCACCATCCGATCAGTTGCGTGATCGCAGCTCGCGTACACCTCGGCCGATCTTACGTCGAATGAGTGTGCGCAGCGTCACCCCATCTGCGTAGCCGACCTGGGTGGCAATCTGGTCAATACTGGCTCCGGTCGTCTGCAGCAGATGCACTGCGCGCTCGACGCGAAGATCCTGAAAGAAAGCGAGCGGGGACTTGCCCAGGACAGATTGCATACGACGCGCCAGGGTCCGTTCGCTTGTGAGGGCTGCGCGAGCCGCCTCACTGAGCGAGAAGCCTTCGGCGAGCTGGCGCCGGGCCCATCGTTCGAAGCGTTCTACGAGCGGGTCTGAGTGTGCAAGGTGGTTAGGAATCGCGAACCCTGCCTGCGATGGCCGCGGGTCAATCACAAGGTAGCGGGCTGTTAGCGCTGCCAGCGCCGGGCTACGGCGACGCACCAGCCACAAGGCAAGATCAAGGTGCGCCAGCGCAGCACCAGCGGTGACGAAGCGCGATGAATCCACTAGCATACGCGATTCGTCTAGTACGACATGGGGGTACCGTTCCCGAAAGAACGGGGCAAGCCACCATGTTGTCGTTGCACGCTGTCCATTGAGCAGTGCTGTGTCGGCGAGCACAAACGTTCCCGTGCAGGCCGCACCCACCAGCGTGCCGCTGACGGACCAGCGGCGTAGGAGCGCCTGCGTATCGATGATGTCTCGCCGTTGAAGCGCCACTCGCAGGGTCTCAGGCATCTTCGAGCCGATCGCCGGCACGAGCACGACATCCGGACGTGCCAATCGCACTGCTGGGCGTACGGGCACCGATAGTCCTTGACTCGTGCGCACTCGAGGTCGGACACCGATGACCGTCACATCGAAACGCGCCGAAGCGGTTCCTGCGGATTCAGCCAGCTCATTCGCCGTACTGAAGGTGTCGAGAAGAGTGGATAAGCCGGTGTCGAAGACATCATTGAGAGCCAGCACATAAATGCGCATGGCGAGAACTATATCATAATTGTCATTCCTGCCACTAGTGCAGCTTGCCGTTTACGACTAGAATTTTCCCCATGTTCTTCAATCTCAGAAAGGATGGACTACCATGGTACGAGTTGGATTGTTAGTACGATTGCAAGCCAAGCCGGGGAAGGAAGCAGACGTCGCTCGCTTTCTTGAAAGTGGACTCGCCCTCGCGAATCAGGAAGCCGCCACGACGGTCTGGTTCGCGCTACGATTGGGACCGGCAACCTTCGGCATCTTCGATGCGTTTGCTGATGACGGAGGCCGCAAGGCGCATCTAGGCGGCCCGATTGCAGCAGCCCTGATGGCCAAGGCGTCCGAGTTGCTTGCTGAACCGCCACAGATCGAGCAGGTCGACGTGCTCGCCGCAAAGATCCCACACTGAAGTCTATCGAGAGATGAGGCCGGGTAGCGAGTAGTTCGGTCGGTGTGAGCGAATTAGGAAACCCGCTGCAGTGGCTTACTCCGGGGAGCCAATTGCGCCAGGCGAAACGACCTGGCGCAATTACAGCCCCGCCCCGCGCACATCTAGGATTAGGCCTTCTGCCCCTGCTCAGGTGGGGGCAGGAGGCCTGATGTATTACTTAATCCAACGGCACGTCGGGTCCTCGAAGCCTGATATCCATCCGAACGTCCCGGCCCCTCCGATCCAGTGCCTAACCGTGCAGTAATCTCCAACCCGACGTAACGTGTCCTTGAACATGAGGAAGAAGAGTTTCGATTCCGCTTCTCTCGCGTTACGGACCAGGACAATCTGAAAGCGCTCTGTTGGCACGGTGATCCCCAACGAACAGAAGTACCGGTGCTCCTCAAACTCCCGTGGCTGGCTGTCGATGTCTTTGCTAATGTACTTGGAGAGATACCGGGCCAGTTTGACCGGAGAGGTTCCAGGCCGTGGTCCCTTCACGTTCACCTGCCCCTGTGCTTTCCCAACGATCTTGTACCAACACCGGCGCAGGAGGCGTATATCCTGGAAGCCACGGACCGCCAAATGCGGATGGATCGCCCCACGCTTCTGGCATTCCAACACTGCCACATAGGGCATCGAGTAGCCACCGCGTGAGAGCATGCGCCGTAAGCGCTCCAGGTCCGTCAACACTCTCTCTCGGTCTTCGACATTGTCGCGATAGGTCAGCGTAACGAGATGGTCTGCTCCGATTGAGAGGTATTTCCTTCTGATCTCACCAGTCGCCCGCGCTCGTGCTCGCTTTCCGTTTTGTTCTTTGTTCAGAGACTTCCCCTTGAACCCTCGCTTGCCCGGATGCGGATCTACCTTTCCCCACGAACTTTCAATCCACTGCTTCCCAAAGTCGTGAATCTTGACGGACCACATCGACCCGCCAGATGACTGTGTGTCTGAGTGGGATTCCATGTGATCGACGAGAAATGTCTTTCTGACAAGTTTAGGGGCTGCCGAGGGACCGGCAGCCGTGCACCGGT